>NZ_JAZAQP010000027.1:20708-92501 GCF_036231725.1 Pseudomonas sp. JH-2
ACGGTGCTGCCGTCCGGCAGTTCCACGGTGACGATGCCTTCCGGCTCGCCAGTGCCGCCCAGGCCGTTGCCATTGTTGTCGGTGATCACCGGCGGTTCCGGGGCCGTGGTGTCGATGGGCTCTATCTCGGCCGGGCCGGTTTCGGTCGGCGGGCTGACATTGCCCGACGGATCGGTGATGGTGACGCTGCCGCTCTCGCCGTTTTCCAGCGGGTTTTCCGGGAATTCCCAGTTGCCGTTGCCATCGACGACGGTGGTCACGGTGCTGCCGTCGGGCAGCTCGACGGTGACGATGCCTTCCGGTTCACCGGTGCCGCCCAGGCCGTTGCCGTTGTTCTCGGTGACCACCGGCGGTTCCGGGGGAACCAGGTCGGCCGGCTCGGTCACGGTCGGCGGGCTGATGTTGCCCGAGGGATCGGTGATGGTGATGATGCCGCTCTCGCCGTTCTCCAGCGGATTCTCCGGGAACTCCCAGTTGCCGTTGCCATCGACGACGGTGGTCACGGTGCTGCCGTCGGGCAGTTCGACGGTGACGATGCCTTCCGGCTCGCCGGTGCCGGACAGGCCGCCGGCGTTGTTCTCGGTGACAGTGGGCTCCTGCGGCGCCAGCAGGTCGGCCGCGCCGGTGCCGACCGGCTCGCTGGTGCCATTGCCGTTGGAAGCGGTGACGGTACCGGCCTGGCCGTTGTCCAGCGGGTTGGGCTGGAAGCTCCAGTGGCCGTTGCCGTCGGTGGTGGTGGTGAGGGTGCTGCCGTCCGGGCGGGTCAGGGTGATCAGGCTGCCGGGCTCGGCGGTGCCGGCCAGGCCCTGCAGGTTGTTGGACAGCACGGCCGGCTTGCCCGGGGCCGCGCCGCCGGCGCCGCCACCCGAGCCGCCGCCACCGCCCCCCGCCGCGGCGGCCAGGCCACCGACGCCCAGGGCGCCCAGGCCGGCCATGGGCAGCAGGCCGAAGGCGTAGTAGGAATCATCGGACTGCACGGCCAACAATTGCTCGATGGAATCCAGCTCGGTGGTCAGCCAGGGTTCGCTCTGGTCCGCCAGCCACAGCTGGCCGTCAGGAGCCTCCAGCACCAGGTCGTGGCGCAGGCCGTCCACGGCCTGGAAGAAGTTGTCGACGGTGACGACCTCGCCGTTCTTCAGACGTATCACCAGGCTGTCGCCGTTGCGGCTGACAGACTGGATGCTGTCCGGCGCGGCCGCGATCTTCACCACGCACGGGTGCGTCAGCAACAACAGGTTCTTGCCGCTGACATCGCTGACCTGTCCCGAACT
Source organism: Pseudomonas sp. JH-2 (assembly GCF_036231725.1). Classification (NCBI taxonomy): domain Bacteria; kingdom Pseudomonadati; phylum Pseudomonadota; class Gammaproteobacteria; order Pseudomonadales; family Pseudomonadaceae; genus Pseudomonas; species Pseudomonas sp. JH-2. The sequence continues at coordinate 21,980 of NZ_JAZAQP010000027.1, forward strand.
CTTCGCAATCAGTTGAATTGCGGCCATGTGAACTCCCGCCTGACGAGGCTATCTTTCTTTCTGCAATTGAAAGGGCACTGGCGATTCCAAGATGCATCCTCAAAATACCTGGCCAGCGCCTTATTTGATTCAAATCAAGGAAGACCAAGGCATTCCTTAATTACTGACCGAAAGAATAGGGCGCGTTTCAGGGCATACAATTGGGAATTTTCTTATTCATGGTCCCAGGCGATAAATTCCGAAGCCATATCGGAAAATTCTCAACCCTTTTAATATTTCAACTTAACCCTTTCAGAAAAAGGTATTCCAACGGGAAATAAAAAAGCGGGCCATGCAAGCCCGCTTTTTCAGGTGGTATATAGGATGAAGTTCATCAGTCGAAGAAATGCCCCTCCAGGCAACAGGCCAGCAGTTCCTGGTCCGTGGTCACGCCCAGGCGGCGCTTGGCCGATGCCTTCTGCGCGCTGATGGTCTTGTCGCTGCGCCGCAGCAGGCGGGCTATCTCGCAGACGCGCAGGCCCGAGACGAACAGCCGCAGCACCTCGTACTCCTTGACCGAGAGCGAGGTCAGGCGGCTGTGCAGGTCGCCGCCCTCGCCCGCGCATGGGCTCAGTACCCTGCGGCCCTTGCACAGGGCGTCCAGGGCCGACAACAGCTGGGGCATGCCCGCGTCCTTGCGCACCACCCCCTGCACCCCGAGCTCGCACAGGCGGTCCAGCACCAGGCGGTTGGACAGCATGGTGAAGACCAGGAACTTCACCTCGGGGAAGTTACGTACCAGGTAGCCGATGAAGCGCACGCCGTCGCCGTAGACTTCGTCCCCGGGCATGCTGAAGTCGATGATCGCGATATCGAAATGCTCCCGTCGCAATGCCTCGACCAACTCACCGGAAGTTCGCACCTCACATGCCACCTGATACTGCGGGTGGCGTTCCAGAACTCCACGAACTCCCATCAATACGACTGCGTGATCATCCGCCAGAACGATCTTGATCTTTTTCAAGGCAACCTCACAAACGACGATAACCGCAACTTTCGCGGCTGCCTAATCTAATGGAAGCCCCTGAAAAACGTCACCTTAAAACCGGACTATTTAATCAATATAAGAAAAATCCGACATGGCACCCAAGTTGCCAATAGCGCGCGGGGAAAGAGTGCGGAGCGTCTGCGGTGGCCGTCGCCGGCCCGTCCGCGCACCAACCAGGGCAGCGGAAATGCCGTGAAAAAAATCAGACGGATCGGAAGGGAAAAGGGGGAAACGGAGCTAGCCTGAGGGTAATTGTGGCTACGAAGAATCCCACCCCAAAATGGAGGTGGCCCCGCCAGCCACACCCCGGCACACGATGTCACCGCTGCGGCTGCTCCCTTCCGGGCCTGACCGGGTTCACGGCTGATCGTTGCGGGGGGACCGACAGGGCCACCATAACGAAGCCCGCCTATGTGGCGGGCGGCGACATTGTACCGAGCCCAGCGCAAGTTACAAGCACTTCAAGCACTTAGCGGTGAAATCCGCGATGGGGCACGCAGAAATGGCAATTTGACATCATCGCTCTGCGGCATGATGGCACACTGCCACAGCACTAGTGAGGTGGAGGGGACGGACACCCCTCGGCGCTTCAGCCCTCAACGCTTTGGGAGAATTCCGATGATCAAGTCTGCGCTCGCTGTCCTGGCCCTGGGCCTGTCTTCCACCGCCTTCGCCAACGGCGGCACCATCACCTTCAGCGGCCACATCTACTCGCCACCGTGCCAGGTCGCCGATATCACCAGCGAAGCCAGCGCGCGCCAGGCACGCCTGGCGCTGACGGGCTGCGGCGGGACCTCGAGCCTGTCGTTCAGCGAACCGTCCGGGCAGGAAGCGGCCCGCCAACTGGCGGTGACCGACCTGGACGGCCGCCACGTCGACCTGGGCGCCGGCAACGAGGCGCAAGGCGGCGATCTCAACCTGGTGCTGCGCAACCTGGACGGCCGCAGCGGCGCGCGGCCGCTGCTGCTGAACATCACCTACCTCTGAGTTCCCCCTCCCCCCTCGCCCGGCGGCGCGGGGGATGGCCTCACTCGGCGCGGATCATGCCGCCGGGGATCGGCTGGGTCGACACCTCCAGGTTCGGCCCCAGGTAGAGGTCGCTCTTCTCGAAGCCGGGCCGGCTGCTGAAGCTGGCGTACTTCTCCTGCCCGCGGTGGAAGGTGAAGGCCACCCGGTAGTCGCCGCCACGCAGCAGGCGCAGCGGGAAGCTCAGCACGGCGCCCGGCTGGATCTCCCCGGAGAGGCTTTCCTCGCCGTTCTCCTTGAAGCTGTAGCTCGCCGGCGCGCTGGCGTTGGCGTCGTAGTGCAGCTGGATCTGCGGACGCTCGGTCCAGGCCACGTAGAGGGCGAACAGCAGGACCAGGGCGATCAGCCCCGCGAGCCGCTGCTTTCTAGCCTTGTCCATCGTCGCCCCCGGTCAGTTGAGGCTGTCGGCCAGGGCCTTGGCCGGGACGAAGCGCACCACTCTCTTCGCGGCGATCTCGATGCTCTTGCCGGTCTGCGGGTTGCGCCCGGTGCGCGCGGCGCGCTCGCTCACCTTGAGCTTGCCGATGCCCGGCAGGGTCAGCTCGCCGTCGTTCTCCAGGGCGTCCTGGACGATGCCGGCCAGTTGCTCGAACACACCGCGCACCGAGGCCTGGGTCAGGTCGAGGGATTCGGCGATGTCGCGTACCAGTTGTTCCTTGGTCATTGCCATGGTGTTTCTCTCCGGATGGTCTTGGAAATTCGTTCAGGCACTGATGCCATGCTCTGCCAGTAACGCCAGCAGCCCCTCTTCGTCCATGACGTCCACGCCGAGTTCCTGGGCCTTGGCCAGCTTGGAGCCGGCGCCGGGGCCGGCCACCACGCAATGGGTCTTGGCCGATACGGAGCCGGCGACCTTGGCGCCCAGGCTCTCCAGCTTCTCCTTGGCCACCTCGCGGCTCATGGCTTCCAGGGTGCCGGTGAGCACCCAGGTCTGCCCGGCCAGCGGCAGGCCCTCGGCCTGCTTCTTCTCGCTCGCCCAGTGCATGCCGAATTCGCGCAGCTGCTCTTCGATGGCCCGCGTGCGCTCGGCGTTGCCGGCATCATCGAAGAACTCGCGCAGGCTCTTGGCCGCGCGCTCGGGCAGGCGCTCGACCTGGCGCAGGTCGAGCCAGTCGGCGTGGATGATGCCTTCCAGCGAGCCGAAGCGGCTGGCCAGCTTCTCCGCGCCGGTGGCGGCGATGAAGGGAATGTTCAGCTTGTCGATGAAGCCCGCCAGGGTGGCGCAGGCGGCGAACTCGGCGGCCACCCCGCCCTCTTCCTGCAGTTGCACGCCGTGCTCGGCGTCCAGCAGTTCGGCGATCACCTTGCGGTTGTGCTCGTCGGCGAAGAAGTTGTGGATCTCGTAGGCCACCTCGGCACCGACGTCCGGCAGGTAGGTCAGCACCTCCGGCAGGGCCTGCTGGATGCGCGCCAGCGAGCCGAGGGCGCGGGCCAGCAGCTTGGCGGTCTCCTCGCCGACGTCGGGGATGCCCAGGGCGTAGACGAAGCGCGCCAGGCTCGGCCGGCGGCTGTCGGCGATGGACTTGAGCAGCTTGTGGGTGGAGACCTCGGCGAAGCCTTCCAGCTCGATCACCTGCTCGTAGGTCAGGCGGTAGAGGTCGGCCGGCGACTTGACCAGGCCCTTGTCCACCAGTTGCTCGACGATCTTGTCGCCGAGGCCGTCGATGTCCATGGCCCGGCGCGAGACGAAGTGGATGATCGACTGCTTGAGCTGCGCCTGGCAGAACAGCCGGCCGACGCAGCGGTAGATGGCGCCTTCGCTGACCGACTCGCGGCCCTTGGCGCGCTTGACCAGTTGGGTGCGCTCCACCTGCGAGCCGCACACCGGGCAGTGCTCGGGAATGTGCACCGGGCGCGCGTCGGCCGGGCGGCGCTCGGTGACCACCTGCATCACCTGCGGGATCACGTCGCCGGCGCGGCGGATGATCACGGTGTCGCCGATCATCAGGCCCAGGCGCGCCACTTCGTCCATGTTGTGCAGGGTGGCGTTCGACACGGTCACCCCCGCCACCTGCACCGGCTTCAGGCGTGCCACCGGGGTCACGGCGCCGGTGCGGCCGACCTGGAATTCCACGTCGAGCAGCTCGGTGAGCTCCTCGCGGGCCGGGAACTTGTGGGCAATGGCCCAGCGCGGCTCGCGGGCGCGGAAGCCCAGCTCGCGCTGGAAGTCGATGCGGTTGACCTTGAACACCACGCCGTCGATCTCGTAGGCCAGGCTGTCGCGGCGCTGGCCGATGTCGGCGTAGTAGTCCTGGCAGCCCTTCACCCCGCGGACCAGCCTCAGCTCCCGGCTGACCGGGATGCCCCAGGCCTTGAAGGCCTCGAGTATGTCGACCTGGGTGCCCGGCAGGCTGCCGCCCTCGACGCGGCCGAAGCCGTAGGCGCACAGTTCCAGCGGGCGGCTGGCGGTGATCTTCGGGTCGAGCTGGCGCAGGCTGCCGGCAGCGGCATTGCGCGGGTTGGCGAAGGTCTTGGCGCCGGCCTCCATCTGCCGGGCGTTGAGCGCCTCGAAGCCGGCCTTGGACATGAACACCTCGCCGCGCACTTCCAGCACCGCCGGCCAGCCCTCGCCCTGCAGGCGCAGGGGGATGTTGCGCACGGTGCGCACGTTGGCGCTGATGTCTTCGCCGGTGGTGCCGTCGCCGCGGGTGGCGCCGCGGATCAGCCGGCCGTTCTCGTAAAGCAGGCTGACCGCCAGGCCGTCGAGCTTGGGTTCGCAGCTGTATTCCACCTCGGCGCCGCCGCCGAGCAGGTCGCCGCCCGGCAGCAGGTCGGCCAGGCCTTCGCGCACACGGCGGTCGAAGTCCAGCAGGTCCTGCTCCTCGAAGGCGTTGCCCAGGCTGAGCATGGGGATTTCGTGGCGGATCTCGCCAAAGGCCGAGGCGGCTGCCCCGCCGACGCGCTGGGTCGGCGACTCGGGGGTGACCAGGTCCGGGTGCTCGGCCTCGAGTTCCTTCAGCTCGCGGAACAGGCGGTCGTACTCGGCGTCCGGCACGCTGGGCTCGTCGAGCACGTAGTAGCGGTAGTTGTGCGCGTCCAGTTCGCTGCGGAGCTGGGCGATGCGTTGGGCGGCGGTCTGGGTGTCGGTCATTCAGAAAGCCTCAAGCGGCAAGCTAAAAGCGGCAAGACAAGAAAAGCAAAGCCCCAAGCCAAGCGCTAGGCTTGCAGCTTGGGGCCTGTAGCTTGCCGCTGCGTTTATCGTTTCTGCGTCAGCGCGCGGCGTTCGAACTCGATGATGCGCTGGCGGTAATGCTCGATGGTCTGCGCGGTCATCACGCTGCGCTGCTCGTCCTTCAGCTCGCCGTTGAGTTCGTGGGCCAGCTTGCGGGCGGCGGCGACCATCACGTCGAAGGCCTGCTTCGGATGGCGCGGGCCCGGCAGGCCGAGGAAGAAGCTCACCGCGCGGGTGCTGAACTGGTCGATGTTGTCCAGGTCGAAGGTGCCCGGCTTGACCGCGTTGGCCATGGAGAACAGCACTTCGCCGTTGCCGGCCATGCTCTCGTGGCGGTGGAAGATGTCCATGTCGCCGAAGCGCAGGCCGCTCTCGAGGATGTTCTGCAGCAGCGCCGGGCCCTTGAAGCCACCCTCGTCGCGGCAGATCACGTTGATGATCAGCACTTCTTCCACCGGAGCCGGGGCGGCGGCGGGCGCCGGGCGCTCCTTGTCCTTTTCCTTGTCCTTCTTGCGGTCCCTGGCCCGGGATTTTTCCTTGGGCGCCTCGGCCAGGGGGTCGGGGAAGTCTTCCTCGTCCAGCGGGCCGAGCAGGTTCGGCGCCGGGTCGTCCAGGGCCAGGTCGCCCTGGCGCGGCTCGCCACGGCGCTTGCCACGGGCCGGGTCCTTGGCGCTGACCTTGGGCAGGTCGTGCTCGTCCAGCGAAGGCTCGTGGTGCTCGACCACCCGCGAGGGCCCCAGCACCTCGGCGCTGCCGCCGTCGTCATCGTCGTCCAGTTGGTTGGCGAAATGGCGGTCCAGCTTGAACTTCAGCTTGCCCTTTCCGCCCCGCATGCGCCGCCAGCCATCGAACAGAATGCCGGCGATCACGATAAGCCCAATGACGATCAGCCATTCGCGCAGACCGATATCCATCTAATCCCAGTGCCCCTGATAAAAATGATGATGAAAAAGGGATGTCCTATCCCGGTAAAACGCGAACCCCGAGTTGTATGTTCGCGCGTAACAAAGTGGGCATTAAGCTAGCATGCCCGACACAACTTTTACACCGTCTGCGGCTGTTGCCCGCAGCAATATTCGCAACTTTTCCCGGGCGCCCCCGGGACTGGGCTTACCCCAATCGAATCAAGGGGTTACGCATATCCTCCCAGTACAGCACAGATCAACGCCGGGCGCTGACGAATACTGTACGAAATTTGTCCAGAAGGTACTTCATCAGGCTTCCGCCAGTGCCACGGCTTCTTCCACGTCGACCGCCACCAGGCGCGAACATCCCGGCTCGTGCATGGTCACGCCCATCAACTGGTCGGCCATTTCCATGGCGATCTTGTTGTGGGTGATATAGATGAACTGCACTTTCTCGGACATTTCCTTGACCAGGCGGGCATAACGCCCGACGTTGGCGTCGTCCAGCGGCGCGTCGACCTCGTCGAGCATGCAGAACGGCGCCGGGTTGAGCTGGAAGATGGCGAACACCAGGGCCAGCGCGGTCAGCGCCTTCTCGCCGCCGGACAGCAGGTGGATGGTGCTGTTCTTCTTGCCCGGCGGGCGCGCCATGATCGCCACCCCTGTATCGAGTAGATCTTCGCCGGTAAGTTCCAGGTAGGCGTGACCGCCGCCGAACACCTTGGGGAACAATGCCTGAAGGCCAGCATTGATCTGGTCGAAGGTTTCCTTGAAGCGGTTGCGCGTCTCGCGGTCGATCTTGCGGATGACGTTCTCCAGGGTGTCCAGGGCTTCCACCAGGTCGTCGTTCTGCTCGTCCAGGTAGCGCTTGCGCTGGGATTGCTGCTGGTATTCGTCGATGGCCGCGAGGTTGATCGCGCCCAGGCGCTGGATGCGCCCGGCCAGTTCCTCCAGGCGGGTTTCCCAGACCTTCTCGGCGGCGTCGTGGGGCAAGGTGCCGAGCACCGTGTGCAGGTCGTAGCCGTCTTCGCCGAGCTGCTCCTGCAGCGCCTTGCGACGAACGGTCAGGGCCTGCCACTCCATGCGCTGCTGCTCCAGCTGGCCGCGCAGCAGCTGCGACTGCTGCTCGGCCTGGGTGCGGCGCTTCTCGGCGTCGCGCAGCTGGCGGTCGGCGTCTTCCAGGGTCAGGCGCGCGGTCTTGAGTTCCTCTTCCACGCCCATGCGCCGCTCCAGCAGCTCTTCCAGGCGCATGCGCAGCTCTTCCAGGGGCGCGGCGCCCTCCTCCAGGTTGAGGTTGAGCTGCTCGCAGCGCTCGACCAGGCGCACGGCCTGCACGTCGAGGCGCTCCAGGGCCTGGCGGGTGGATTCGTGCTGCGCCTTCAGCGAGCCGACGCGCACCGCCAGCTGGTGGGCCTGGTCCTTGTGCTGGCGGGCTTCCTGGCGGATACGGTCGAGGCGCTCGCGCAGCTCGTCGCGCTCGGCCAGCAGCGCCTCGCGGCGGCCGGTGTCCTCGGCCATGGCATCCAGCGCCACCTGCAGGTGCAGGCGCGCCTCGCCCAGTTGTTCCTGTTCCAGGGCGCGCTGCTCGGCCAGTTCGGCCAGTTCCTCGTCGAGGCGGCGGCGGCGCAGGGTCAACTGTTCGACCTTGGCCTGCTGGGCCGAGAGCGCGGCCTTCAGCTCGCCGTGGCGGCGGCCTTCGTCCTGGATGCGCCGGCGCAGTTGCTCGCGGCCCTCTTCGACCTGGCGCTGGGCCTGGCGCTGGGCTTCCAGTTGTTCTTCCAGGGCGGCCAGGCGCTCTTCCAGTTCTTCCCGTTCGGCGTACAGCCGTTCCAGCTCCTGGCCGCGGGCGAGCACGCCGGATTCGGCGGAGTCGCCGCGGCGCACCCGCAGGAAGTGCCGGCCGACCCAGTAGCCGTCGCGGCTGACCAGGCTCTGCCCGGCGCCCAGCGCGGCGCGCTGGGCCAGGGCCTGCTCCAGGCTTTCCACCGGGCGCACGCCGGCCAGCCAGGGCGACAGGTCGTGGTCGGCGCTGACCTTGTCCAGCAGGCTGCCGGCGGCACCGGCACCGCCGCGCGGCAGGTCGAGCAGGCGCAGCTCGCCCTTTTCCAGGCCGGCATAGGGCAGCCCGGCGAAATCCTCCAGCAGCACGGCGTTCAGGTCGGCGCCGAGCACGGTTTCCACCGCCAGCTCCCAGCCCGGCTCCACGCGCAGGCCTTCGGCCAGGCGCGGGCGCTGCTCCAGGCCCTGCTCGCGCAGCCAGTCGGCGGCGCCGGCGCCCGGGTCCAGGGCGGCCTGTTGCAGGGCCTCCAGGGAGGCGATGCGGCCGTTCAGGCGCTGCAGTTCGCCCTGGGCCTGGTGCTGCGCGGCGTTGCCTTCCTGCAGGCCCTGGCGCACCTGTTCCAGGCGCTCGACCAGCTCCAGCTCCTCGGCCTGCAGTTCTTCCAGTTGCAGCTCGACGGCGGCCAGTTGTTCGCTCAGCTCGAGGATGGCCGCGCCTTCGGGGTCGGCGGCCAGTTGCGCGCGTTCCTCGGCCAGGCGGCGTTCGCGCTCGAGCTGGCGCTCCAGGCTGTGCTCCAGGTGCTGGATGCTCGACTGCTGCACCTCGGCCTCGCGGCGCGGCTCGGCGCTCTGCTGGTTGAAGGCGTCCCAGCGCTGCTGCCAGTCGTGCATGCCGCTCTCGGACGCTTCCAGCAGGGCGCCGGCTTCCTCGGCGGCGGCGGCGCTGGTTTCCTGCTCGGGGGCCAGCATGTCCAGCTCCTCGGCCAGGGTCGCCAGCAGGGTGCGGTCGTGGCCCAGGTGCGATTCGGTTTCCTGGCGGGTGCGCTCGGCCTCGCGCAGGTCGTCCTGCAGCTGGCGCATGCGCTGCTGGCCGTGCTGGATGCTCTGCTCGACGCGGGCGATGTCGCCGCCCACCGAGTAGAAGCGCCCCTGCACCTGGTTGAAGCGCTCGGACAGCTCGTGGTGGCCGTCGCGCAGGCGCTCGATGCTGGCGTCGGCGCTGCGCTGCTCGGCCACCAGGGCCTCGAAGGCCACCTCCTGGTCGCCGATCACCCGTTCCTTCTGCCCCACCTGCTCGTTCAGCTCGCGCCATTTCAGGGCGCCCAGCTGGGCCTTGAGCTGGCGCTCCTCGGCCTTGTATTCCTGGTACTTCTCCGCCGACTGGGCCTGGCGGTGCAGGCGTTCGAGCTGGCGCTCCAGCTCCTCGCGCAGGTCGGAGAGGCGCGCCAGGTTCTCCTGGGTGCGGCGGATGCGGTTCTCGGTCTCGCGGCGGCGCTCCTTGTACTTGGAGATGCCGGCGGCTTCCTCGATGAAGTTGCGCAAATCCTCCGGCTTGGCCTCGATCAGCTTGGAGATCATGCCCTGCTCGATGATCGAGTAGCTGCGCGGGCCCAGGCCGGTGCCGAGGAAGATGTCGGTGATGTCGCGGCGCCGGCACTTGGTGCCGTTGAGGAAGTAGGTGTTCTGGCCGTCGCGGGTGACGCGGCGGCGGATGGAAATCTCGGCGTAGGCGGCGTACTCGCCCACCAGGGTGCCGTCGGTATTGTCGAAGATCAGCTCGATGGACGCCTGGGTCACCGGCTTGCGCGTGTTGGAGCCGTTGAAGATGACGTCGGTCATCGACTCGCCGCGGAGGTTCTTCGCCGAGCTCTCGCCCATCACCCAGCGCACGGCGTCGATGATGTTGGACTTGCCGCAGCCGTTGGGGCCGACCACGGCGGCCATGTTGCTCGGGAAGCTGACGGTGGTGGGGTCGACGAAGGACTTGAACCCCGCCAGCTTGATGCACTTGAGGCGCATGCCGCTCTCCTCAGCGTTCGGCCAGGGCAGCCAGCACCAGCTGGCTGTTGTGGCGGCCGTAGTCCAGCAGCACCTCGCGGATGGCCGCCTCGTCGCGCTCGATCACCGCCTGCAGCAGGCGGGCGAAGCTGTCGAGGAACTGGCTCATCTCGCTTTTGCGCCGCTCCAGGGCCAGGTGGTAGGTGCGGCTGATGGCCGGCAGCAGGTTCTCCACCGTCTCCTGCAGGTAGGGATTGGCGGCGAACGGGAAGGCGGCGCGCATGATGTCGAAGCTGGATTCGACGAAGGCGTCGATGTCGCCGCGCTGCAGGTTGTCCAGCAGGCGCTGCTGGATGGCCAGGAACGGCTGCAGGTCGCGCTCCTCGCGCCAGGTCCGGGCCACCGCCACGGCGAGCAGGATGTACAGCTCCATGACCAGGGCATAGAGGCTTTCGACGTGGCTGGCGGACAGCTCCGAGACCTGCGCCCCGCGGCGCGGCAGGATGACCACCAGGTGGCGGCGCTCGAGGATCAGCAGCGCCTCGCGCACCGAGCCGCGGCTGACGTTCAGGGCCTGGGTGACCTTCTGCTCCTGGATGCGTTCGCGTTCCTTGAGCTCGCCCCGGATGATGCGTTCGGCGAGGTGGTGGGCAATCTGCTCAGCCAGGCTGTCCGGGGCCTTGAACGTCATGGGTGTCCTTATCGCTGGAGGGCTGATGGAATGGGGCTTGCGACCGCGCAGTGTAACACAGGGTGTTACCCGGCAACGCCCCGGTCAAGGGGCTCGACTGAACGAAGGTTGGTGCGTAGGAAGAAAGGATTAGGCGCAGGATTGTCTGACAATCCTACAACGAGAGTCGCCCCATGTTCGCCTTCCTCCCCCCTGCCTGGATGCTGAGCCTGAAGAAGGCCGGCTACTGGATCTGGCTGGTGCCGGTGTTCGGCATCCCGCTGAGCTACTGGTGGTCCTACGGCAGCGACCACCCCAACGCCTGGGCCTGGTTCGTCATCGCCGTGGTGTTCCTGGTCATTCCCGTGCTCGACGCCATCGTCGGCCGCGACCCGGCCAACCCCGACGAGGCCAGCGAAGTGCCCGTGCTGGAGCGCGAGGGCTACTACCGCTTCCTCAGCCTGATGACCGTGCCGCTGCTGCTGGGCATGCTGGTCTACGGCGGCTGGGTGATCACCCACTATGAAGCCTGGAACTGGGTGGGCAAGCTGGGCTGGATCCTCTCGGTGGGCACGGTGATGGGCGCCATCGGCATCACCGTGTCCCACGAGCTGATCCACAAGGACCCACCGCTGGAGCAGATGGCCGGCGGCCTGCTGCTGGCGGCGGTGTGCTACGCCGGGTTCAAGGTGGAACATGTGCGCGGGCACCATGTGAACGTCTCCACCCCGGAGGACGCTTCCTCCTCGCGCTACGACCAGAGCCTGTACGCCTTCCTGCCCCACGCCTACAGGCACAACTTCCTCAACGCCTGGCGCCTGGAGGCCCAGCGCCTGAAGCGCAAGGGCCTGCCGGCGCTGCACTGGCGCAACGAGCTGATCTGGTGGTACGCCGTCAGCGCGCTGTTCCTGCTCGGCTTCAGCCTGGCCTTCGGCTGGCTCGGCGCGGTCTACTTCATCGGCCAGTCGATCATGGCCTTCACCCTGCTGGAGATCGTCAACTACGTCGAGCACTACGGCCTGCACCGCCGGCGCCTGGACGACGGCCGCTACGAGCGCACCACCCACGAGCATTCCTGGAACAGCAACTTCCTGCTGACCAACCTGTTCCTCTTCCACCTGCAGCGGCACTCCGACCACCACGCCTACGCCAAGCGCCGCTACCAGGTGCTGCGCCACTACGACGCCAGCCCGCAACTGCCCAATGGCTACGCCGGGATGATCGTCCTGGCGCTGTTCCCGCCGCTGTGGCGCGCGGTGATGAACCCCCGGGTGCGCGCCTACTACGCCGGCGAGGAATACCAGTTGAGCGACACCCAGCGCGCCTGATCCCACCGAGTTCCACGCCTTTGCGGCAGCCGAGTACCCCCGGCTGCCGTTTTTTTTGCGCCTCCGGGAGCGTAGAGCGACCTGCAACAGGCGCTTCGGGCTGACTCCGGGCGAGGTGTGGCCAAGGTCAAACGGCGGATAACCGCGAACGGTTATCCGCCCTACGTTACGGGCGGGCCTGGCGTAGGGCGCATAACGCCTACGGCGTTATCCGCCGTTTGGCCTTGGTTCCCGGCGGCTCCGAGGTTGATCAGGGCGGTCTGTGACCCAGGTTATCCGCCCCACCCCTTCCGCTCCTACGAAATAGCTGACCGAAAAATCAGAATTTTTGTTGACTTAAAAGTCAGCTTTTCCTAGATTCAGCTCCATCGCGCCCCGCCCAACAACAAGAAAGCCTGGAGGCATGCCTTGATCAGGTTCCTGCTCAACCGCGAGCTGCGTGTCGAAGACCGCCTCGACCCCAACCTCACCGTGCTCAACTACCTGCGCCAGCACCTCGGCAAGACCGGCACCAAGGAGGGCTGCGCCTCCGGTGACTGCGGCGCCTGCACCGTGGTGGTCGGCGAGCTGGTCGGTGCCGAGGGCGCCGAACGCATCCGCTACCGCACCCTCAACTCTTGCCTGACCTTCGTTTCCGCGCTGCACGGCAAGCAGCTGATCGTGGTCGACGACCTCAAGCACCGCGGCGAGCTGCACGGCGTGCAGCAAGCCATGGTCGACTGCCACGGCTCGCAGTGCGGTTTCTGCACCCCCGGCTTCGTCATGTCGCTGTTCGCCCTGCAGAAGAACAGCACCGGCGAAACCCACGAAGCGCGCAAGGCCGAGGCCCACGAAGCGCTGGCCGGCAACCTGTGCCGCTGCACCGGCTACCGGCCGATCCTCGACGCCGCCGAGCAGGCCTGCTGCCAGAAGCGCCCGGACCAGTTCGACGCCGCGCAGGAGCAGACCATCGCCCAGCTCAAGGCCATCGCCCCGCGCGAGACCGCCGAGCTGAACAGCGGCGACAAGCGCTGCCTGCTGCCGCTGACCATCGCCGACCTGGCCGACCTCTACAGCGCCAACCCGCAGGCGCGCCTGCTGGCCGGCGGTACCGACCTGGCCCTGGAAGTCACCCAGTTCCACCGCGAGCTGCCGGTGATGATCTACGTCGGCCATGTCGAGGAGATGAAGCGCGTCGAGGTCTTCGCCGACCGCATCGAACTGGGCGCCGCCGCCGCGCTGACCGACTGCTACCAGGCCCTGGCCCACGACTACCCGGACTTCGGCGAGCTGCTGCACCGCTTCGCCTCGCTGCAGATCCGCAACCAGGGCACCCTCGGCGGCAACATCGGCAACGCCTCGCCCATCGGCGACTCGCCGCCGCTGCTGATCGCCCTGGGCGCGCGCATCGTGCTGCGCCGCGGCAGCGAAAGCCGCGAGCTGCCGATCGACGAATACTTCATCGACTACAAGGTCACCGCGCGCCAGGAAGGCGAGTTCATCGAGAAGGTCATCATCCCGCGCCCGCAGGCCAACCAGGCGTTCCGCGCCTACAAGGTGTCCAAGCGCCTGGACGACGACATCTCCGCAGTCTGCGCGGCCTTCAGCATCACCGTCGAGGACTGCCGCATCAGCGCCGTGCGCAGCGGCTTCGGCGGCATGGCGGCGATCCCTAGGCGCGCCCGCGCCTGCGAGGCGGCGCTGCTCGGCCAGCCGTTCAATGCCGCCACTTTCGAACGCGCCGCACAGGCCCTGGGCGAGGACTTCACCCCGCTCTCGGACTTCCGCGCCAGCAAGGAATACCGCCTGCTCACCGCGCAGAACCTGCTGCGCAAATGCTTCCTCGAACTGGAAGCGCCCCAGGCCGTGACTCGGGTGACCGCCTATGCATAAGCACAAGAAAACCCAGGAAGAACTCCAGGCGCTGTTCCGCGCCGACCTCACCACCGGCGTGGGCAAGAGCGTCAAGCACGAGAGCGCGCCCAAGCACGTCAGCGGCGAAGCGGTGTACATCGACGACCGCCTGGAATTCCCCAACCAGCTGCACGTCTACGCCCGCATGAGCGACCGCGCCCACGCACGCATCACCCGGCTGGACGTCAGCCCCTGCTACGACTTCCCCGGCGTGGCCATCGCCATCACCAAGGACGACGTGCCCGGCCAACTGGACATCGGCCCGGTGGTCGCCGGCGACCCGCTGCTGGCCGACGGCAAGGTCGAGTACCTCGGCCAGATGGTCATCGCGGTGGCCGCCGACAGCCTGGAGACCGCGCGCAAGGCGGCCATGGCGGCGATCATCGAGTACGAGGACCTGGAACCGGTGCTCGACGTGGTCGAGGCGCTGCGCAAGAAGCACTTCGTGCTCGACAGCCACCAGCACAGGATCGGCGACTCCGCCGCCCAGTTGGCCAGCGCGCCGCACCGCATCCAGGGCACCCTGCACATCGGCGGCCAGGAGCACTTCTACCTGGAAACGCAGATTTCCTCGGTGATGCCCAGCGAGGACGGCGGCGTGATCGTCTACACCTCCACGCAGAACCCCACCGAGGTGCAGAAGCTGGTGGCCGAGGTGCTGGGCATCTCCTTCAACAAGGTGGTGATCGACATGCGCCGCATGGGCGGCGGCTTCGGCGGCAAGGAAACCCAGGCCGCGGCGCCCGCCTGCCTGTGCGCGGTGATCGCGCGCCTGACCGGGCGCCCGGCGAAGATGCGCCTGCCGCGCGTGGAAGACATGCAGATGACCGGCAAGCGCCACCCCTTCTACGTCGAGTACGACGTCGGCTTCGACGACGACGGCCTGCTGCACGGCATCCAGATCGAGCTGGCCGGCAACTGCGGCTACTCGCCGGACCTCTCCGGCTCCATCGTCGACCGCGCCATGTTCCACTCGGACAACGCCTACTTCCTCGGCAACGCCACCATCAACGGCCACCGCTGCAAGACCAACACCGCATCGAACACCGCCTACCGCGGCTTCGGCGGCCCGCAGGGAATGGTCGCCATCGAGGAGATCATGGACGCCGTGGCCCGCCACCTGGGCAAGGACCCACTGGAAGTGCGCAAGCGCAACTACTACGGCAAGGACGAGCGCAATGTCACCCACTACCACCAGCAGGTGGAGCACAACCTCATCGAGGAAATGACCGCCGAGCTGGAAGCCAGCGCCGAGTACGCCAGGCGCCGCGCCGAAATCCGCGCGTTCAACGCGAACAGCCCGGTGCTCAAGAAGGGCCTGGCGCTGACCCCGGTGAAATTCGGCATCAGCTTCACCGCCACCTTCCTCAACCAGGCCGGCGCGCTGATCCACATCTACACCGACGGCAGCATCCACCTGAACCACGGCGGCACCGAGATGGGCCAGGGCCTGAACACCAAGGTGGCGCAGGTGGTGGCGGAAGTCTTCCAGGTCGACATCGACCGCGTGCAGATCACCGCGACCAACACCGACAAGGTGCCCAACACCTCGCCGACCGCCGCCTCCAGCGGCGCCGACCTCAACGGCAAGGCCGCGCAGAACGCCGCCGAGACCATCAAACAGCGCCTGGTGGAGTTCGCCGCCAGGCACTGGAAGGTCACCGAGGAGGATGTCGAGTTCCGTAACAACCAGGTGCGCGTGCGCGACCTGATCCTGCCGTTCGAGGAGCTGATCCAGCAGGCCTACTTCGGCCAGGTGTCGCTGTCCTCCACCGGCTTCTACCGCACGCCGAAGATCTACTACGACCGCGAGAAGGCCGCCGGCCGGCCGTTCTACTACTTCGCCTTCGGCGTGTCCTGCTCGGAGGTGATAGTCGACACCCTCACCGGCGAGTACCGCATGCTGCGCACCGACATTCTCCACGACGTGGGCGACTCGCTGAACCCGGCCATCGACATCGGCCAGGTGGAAGGCGGCTTCGTCCAGGGCATGGGCTGGCTGACCATGGAAGAGCTGGTGTGGAACGCCAAGGGCAAACTGATGACCAATGGCCCGGCCAGCTACAAGATCCCGGCCATCGCCGACATGCCGCTGGACCTGCGGGTGAAGCTGGTGGAGAACCGCAAGAACCCGGAGCAGACGGTGTTCCACTCCAAGGCCGTGGGCGAGCCGCCGTTCATGCTCGGCATCTCGGTGTTCTGCGCCATCAAGGACGCCGTGGCCAGCCTGGCGGACTACCGGGTGCAGCCGCAGATCGACGCCCCGGCGACGCCGGAGCGGGTGCTCTGGGGGGTGGAGCAGATGCGCAGGCTGAAAGCCGAGCAGGCCGCTGAACCACAAACCACCGCCGAACCGGCATGACCCGTAGGGCGGATAACCGTTCGCGGTTATCCGCCGCTTGACCGTGGCCACACCTCGCTCGAAGCCAGCCCGAAACACCTGTTGCAGGCCGCGCCAGGCTCGACCACGAAGTTGACGATAAACAAGGTGTATCGGCGTACAACCGCGAACGGTTGTACGCCCTACGCTCCATGAACCTTCCGAGGTAGACGCCATGAACTGGATCAGCGCCCTCGCCGACCTGCAGCAACGCGGCGAAGCCGCCGTGCTGGTGACCATCATCGAGGAACGCGGCTCCACGCCGCGCAATGCCGGCTCGAAGATGGTGGTCAGCGCCGACAGGCTGTACGACACCATCGGCGGCGGCCACCTGGAGTTCAAGGCCCTGCAGATCGCCCGCGAGATGCTCGAACAGCGCAGCCAGCAGCCGCGCCTGGAGCGCTTCAGCCTGGGCGCCAGCCTCGGCCAGTGCTGCGGCGGCGCCACCGTGCTGCTGTTCGAGCCCATGGGCCAGCCCCAGGCGCACATCGCGGTGTTCGGTGCCGGCCACGTCGGCCGCGCCCTGGTGCCGCTGCTGGCCAGCCTGCCGTGCAAGGTGCGCTGGATCGACTCGCGCGACGCCGAATTCCCCGAGGCGATTCCGGCCGGGGTGGAGAAGGTACTGAATGACGAAGTGCTCGATGAGGTCGAGAATATGCCGGCGGGCAGCTACTACATCGTCATGACCCACAACCACGCGCTGGACCTGGAGCTGACCGCGGCGATACTCAAGCGCAACGACTTCGGCTATTTCGGCCTGATCGGCTCGGACACCAAGCGCGCCAAGTTCGAACACCGCCTGCGCGACCGCGGCTTCGCCGCCGGAACCGTACAGCGCATGCGCTGCCCCATGGGCATAGCCGAGGTGAAGGGCAAGCTGCCGGTGGAGATCGCCGTGTCCATCGCCGGCGAAGTGATAGCCACCTACAACGCCAGTTTCGGCCAGGAAAAGGCCAGCGGCGAGAACAGCGTATCCCGGCTGCTACCCAGCAGCCGCCGGGCCCGTACCGCCGAGAGCGGTGCCTGACATAAAGACCGTGTCGATTCCCAGATCGAGAGAACAGCATGACAACCACAGCCTACCGCGCCAGCATCCTGCACAGCGTCGCCGACCCGGCCGAAGTCGGCGTCGACAAGTCCTACCAGTACTTCGAGGACGGCATCCTGCTGGTGGAGGACGGCAAGGTCGCCCGCCTCGGCCACGCCGCCGAACTGCTGCCGCAACTGGGCGGCGTGGACGTGGTGGAATACCGCGACGCGCTCATCACCCCCGGCTTCATCGACACCCACATCCACTACCCGCAGACCGGCATGATCGCCTCCTATGGCGAGCAGCTGCTGGACTGGCTGAACACCTACACCTTCCCCACCGAGAAGCAGTTCGCCGACCCGGCCCACGCCGCCGACGTCGCCGGCATCTTCCTCGAGGAACTGCTGCGCAACGGCACCACCACCGCCCTGGTGTTCGGCAGCGTGCACCCGCAGTCGGTGGACGCGCTGTTCGGCGCTGCCGAGAAGCTCGACCTGCGGCTGATCGCCGGCAAGGTGATGATGGACCGCAACGCCCCGGACTACCTGACCGACACCGCCGAGAGCAGCTACCGCGACAGCAAGGCGCTGATCGAGCGCTGGCACGGCAAGGGCCGCCTGCTCTACGCGGTGACCCCGCGCTTCGCGCCGACCAGCACCCCGGAACAACTGGACGCCGCCGGGCGCCTGCTCAGGGAGCACCCGGGCGTGTACCTGCACACCCACCTGTCGGAGAACCGCAAGGAGATCGAGTGGGTGAAGGAACTGTTCCCCGAGCGCAGCGGCTACCTGGACGTCTACGACCACCACGGCCTGCTCGGCGCGCGCTCGGTGTTCGCCCACGGCGTGCACCTGTGCGACGGCGAGTGCCAGCGCCTGGCCGAGACCGGCTCGGCGGTGGCCTTCTGCCCCACTTCCAACCTGTTCCTCGGCAGCGGCCTGTTCGACCTGGCGAAGCTTGAGAAGCACAAGGTCAAGGTCGGCCTGGGCACCGACGTCGGCGCCGGCACCAGCTTCTCCCAGCTGCAGTCGCTGAACGAGGCCTACAAGGTGATGCAGCTGCAGGGCATCAAGCTCGACCCCTTCAAGTCGCTGTACCTGGCCACCCTCGGCGGCGCCCGCGCGCTGGAACTGCAGGACAAGGTCGGCAGCTTCGCCCAGGGCAACGAGGCGGACTTCGTGGTGCTGGACTACAAGGCCACCCCGTTGCTGGACTACCGCCTGCGCCAGGCGAAGAGCCTGGAAGAAAAGCTCTTCGCCCTGATCATCCTCGGTGACGACCGCGCGGTGCGCGCGACCTACGCCCACGGCCGCGCGGTGCACCAGCGCGGCTGAGCCTTACGGTCGCGCCGGCCGGGCCCTTGCTCAGGACCACCCGCCGGCGGGGCCGCTTTTATCCCGCCGCCCCGGAGCCGAACCGTAGGGCGCATAACGCCCCAGGCGTTATCCGCCGCTTGGCCTTGGTCCCGGGCCGCTCGGCGTCGAGCACGAAGCCCCCCGGCCCAGCGGCGCATTCAGCGATGAGAAAGGTGAGGCGGCGGATAACCGCGAACGGTTATTCGCCCTACGTTTGCCGGGGGCTTCGTGCCATGCAAGAGCCCCTCTCCCCAACCCTCTCCCTGAAGGGAGAGGGGGCTTGTCCGTGCCGAGAGGAGGAATGGTTTCAGCTGGAAACCGCTGGAGCTGCCGGCTAACGCCAGAATACCCAACCCTGCCCAACGGTCCCCTCTCCCTTCAGGGAGAGGGTTAGGGAGAGGGAGCGGAATCCCCCCAGAACACCGCAGCCACCGGGAAACACCATTCGCGAGCAAGCTCGCTCCTACGAGAAGTCGTGCTCGCCGGCAACGGTAGGAGCGGATTCATCCGCGATCCGCGCCTGCACCCGGTCCATCGCGGACGGAGTCCGCTCCTACAAAAGCCCCGCGCTACTCCCGCACCTCCACCAGCACCGGACAGGGCGCCCGCTCGATCACCCGCTGCCCCACCGACGGGTCCAGCAGCCGCTCGATGCGCCCCAGGTGGCGATGACCGATAACGATCAGGTCGCAGCCCAGGCGCTCGGCCTCGCGCAGGATGGTCCGCGCCGGGTCGCCGGCCAGCACCCTCCCCGTGGCGCGGCCCGCCGGCAGTTGCGCGATGGCGGCTTCCACCAGTGCCTGGGCCTCGTGCTGCTCGTGCTCGGCCGGCGGGTAGTCGAGCACGTCCGGCTGCGGCAGGGCGAAGGCGCGGTCGACCACGCAGACCACCTCCAGATGCGGCGCGCCGACCTCGGCCATCTCCGCGGCCAGGGCGACGATCCGCTGCGACTGGGACGCGCCATCGATGGCGACCAGGATGCGTTCGAACATGGAGCCTTCCTCTTCTGTAACGGCGAACGCCGGTCATTCTTCGGCCCCATGGCGGGTGCGTAAAGGCACCTTGGCTGCACGCCAGAGTTGCACCAGACGCACGTATGGCCGAGCATCCCCGGCAACGAACGCTTCCGGAGGCGCCATGGCCCTGCCCGACCTCAACCTGCTGGTCGCCCTCAACGTGCTGCTCGAAGAAGGCAGCGTGGTCGGCGCCGCGCGCCGCCTGCACCTCAGCCCGCCGGCCATGAGCCGTACCCTGGGGCGCATCCGCGAGGCGGTGGGCGACCCCATCATGGTCCGCGCCGGGCGCAACCTGGTGCCCACCCCGCGGGCCCTGCAGCTGCGCGAGGAAGTGGCGCACCTGGTGGAGCAGGCCACCCGCCTGTTCAATGCCCGCGAGAACCTGCGCATGGACCAGCTGGAGCGCTGCTTCGTGCTGCGCTCGAACAACGTGCTGGTGGGCGGCTTCGCCGCGCGCATGCTGGCGGTGATGCGCGAGGAGGCGCCGCGCTGCACCCTGCGCCTGGTCCCGGAGGCGGACATCGACGACGAGGCCCTGCGGCAGAACCGCATCGACCTCTACCTCGGCGCCACCTCCACCCTGGAGCCGGAAATCCGCACCCAGACGCTGTTCACCACCAGCTTCGTCGGCCTGGCCCGGCGCGACCACCCGATCTTCGACGGCGAGATCACCCCCGAGCGCTTCGTCGCCTACCCGCAGATCAGCGTGTCGCGCCGCGGCCGCGCCACCGGGCCGCTGGACGACGCCCTGGCCGACCTCGGCCTGCGCCGCGATATCCGCCTGATCACCCCGACCTTCCATTCCTCGATCTTCGCCCTGCTGGAATCCGACCTGGTGCTGCCCATCGCCGAGCATTCGCTGTGGCGCCTGGACCGCCTGGGCCTGGCCCTGCGCAAGTTCGACATCCCGCTGCCGCTGAAGACGGTGGTGGTGATCCAGGCCTGGCACCCGCGTTTCGACAACGACCCGGCGCACCGCTGGCTGCGGCAGACGGTGAAGCGGGTGTGCACCGAGCTGCGGGAAAGCTCGGGCGTGCTGCCGTGATGGCCAATTAGTGCATAAAACGCACTGATTTGTTTTGGACATTTCAATTTTCACACTGATCGGCGCTCCCTAGACTGGGCCAAACACCAGAATCCAGTGACGCCATGCCTTGCCCGACCCCGTGCGCGACCCGCGGCCTCCTTCGCGAGGCCCGGCCATGACCGCCGCCCTCACACCGCTCGCCAACCCGTCCGCCGCCCAGCCGGCCAGGCCCGCCGCGCAGCCCTTCGGCCCGCGCATCCTGGTGGGCATGCTCGGCGTGCTGGTCGCCTCGCTCAGCGCCGGGCTCAACGACAAGGTCACCGACCTGGCGATGACCGACGTGCGCGGGGCACTCGCCATCGGCCACGACGAAGGCACCTGGCTGCTGGCGCTGTACGCCGCCTTCCAGGTCGCCGCCATGGCCTTCGCGCCCTGGTTCTCGGTGACCTTCTCGCTGCGCCGTTTCACCCTCGGCGCCATCGTCGCCTTCGCCCTGCTGGCGCTGCTCTGCCCCTTCGCCCCCAACGTGCAGACGCTGTACCTGCTGCGTGCCCTGCAGGGCCTGGCCGGCGGCTGCCTGCCGCCGATGCTGATGACCGTGGCGCTGCGCTTCCTGCCGCCGGGCATCAAGCTCTACGGCCTGGGCGCCTATGCCCTGACCGCCACCTTCGCGCCCAACCTGGGCATGCCGCTGGCGGCGCTGTGGACCGAGTACGTCGGCTGGCAGTGGGTGTTCTGGCAGGTCATCCCGCTGTGCGCCTTCGCCCTGGCCGCGGTGGCCTGGGGCATCCCCCAGGACCCGCCGCGCCTGGAACGCTTCCGCCAGTTCGACTGGATAGGCGTGGCCCTCGGCCTGCCGGGCATCCTCATGCTGGTGCTGGGCCTGCTGCAGGGCGAGCGCCTGGACTGGTTCGAGTCCGACCTGGCCACCCTGCTGGTAGTGGGCGGCACAGCGCTGCTGGTGGCCTTCTTCCTCAACGAATGGACGCACCCGCTGCCGTTCTTCCGCCTGGACCTGCTCAAGCGGCGCAACCTCAGCCACTCGCTGCTGACCCTCGGCGGCATCCTGGTGGTGCTCGGCGCCTGCGCCGGCGTGCCGGCCTCGTACCTGGCCGCCGCCCACGGCTACCGCCCGCTGCAGAGCGCGCCCATGGCCCTGCTGGTGGCCCTGCCGCAGCTGCTGACGCTGCCGCTGGTGGCCGGGCTGTGCAACATCCCCCGCGTCGACTGCCGCTGGGTGCTGGCCATCGGCATCGCCCTGTGCGGCCTCTCCGCCTACGGCATGAGCCAGCTGACCAGCGACTGGACGCGGGACAACTTCTACCTGCTGCTCAGCCTGCAGATCGTTGGCCAGCCCATGGCGGTGGTGCCACTGCTGATGTCCGCCACCAGTGTGGTGGCGCCCATCGAAGGGCCCTTCGCCTCGGCCTGGTTCAACAGCGTGCGGGCCTTCGCCTCGGTGGTCGGCAGCAGCCTGGTGGGCATCCTCATGACCTGGCGCGAGCACTACCACTCCAACCGCCTGGTCGACCACCTCGGAACCGCGCCCCAGGCCCTGGACCTGCGCCTCGGGCAGCTCGACGGCGAGCTGCCGCGCCTGGCCGCCCAGGTCCACGGCCAGGCCAGCGTGCTGGCCGCCGCCGACACCCTCTGGTGCATGGCCTGGCTGGCCGCCGCCCTGCTCCCGCTGATCGCCGTGATGCCGCTGCGGGTCTACCCGCCGCGCCCGGTCGCCCCCGTTCACTGAAATCCGGAAAAGACACCATGTCCAAGACCGCCCTCACCCCCCGCCGCGCCAGCCTGCTGCTGGCCGCGGTCGTGCTGCTCGCCGCCCTGGCCTGGCTGCTGTTGCGCCTGCTCGGCCCGGAGCGCGAACAGAGCACCGACGATGCCTACGTGCATGCCGACTTCACCCTGGTGGCGCCCAAGGTCGCCGGCACCGTGGAAAGCGTGCGGGTGGAAGACAACCAGCCGGTGAAGGCCGGCCAGTTGCTGGCGCGCATCGATGCGCGCGACTACCGGGCCGCGCTGGCCGCCGCCGAGGCCGACCTGCTCTCGGCGCGGGCGCGCCTGCGCCACGTCGGCGCCGACCTGGAGCGCCAGCAGGCGGTGATCGCCCAGAGCGCCGCCCAGGTCGAGGCCGACCAGGCCAGCCAGCGCTTCGCCCGCCAGGAACTGGAGCGCTACCAGAGCCTCGCCAGCCGGGGCGCTGGTACCCTGCAGAACGCCCAGCAGGCGCGCTCGCGCCTGGACAACGCCCAGGCCGCCCTGGACAAGGCCCGCGCCGCCCACCTGGCCGCACGCAAGCAGCTGGAAGTGCTGCAGGCCCAACAGATGGAGGCGCAGAGCGCGGTGCAGCGCACCCAGGCGCAGCTCGAGCAGGCGCAGCTGAACCTGTCCTACTGCGAGATCCGCGCGCCCTTCGACGGCATGGTCGGCCGCCGCGGCGTGCGCGTTGGCGCCTACGTCACCCCGGGCAGCCCGCTGCTGGCGGTGGTGCCGCTGCAGCAGGCCTACGTGGTCGGCAACTTCCAGGAAACCCAGCTCACCGAGGTGCGCCCCGGCCAGGCCGTCAGCGTGCGCGTCGACACCTTCCCCGGCGCGGTGCTGCGCGGCCACGTCGACAGCATTGCCCCGGCCACCGGCCTGAGCTTCGCGCCCATCGCCCCGGACAACGCCACCGGCAACTTCACCAAGGTGGTGCAGCGCATCCCGGTGAAGATCGTCCTGGAACCGGACCAGGCGCTGCTGGCCCGCCTGCGCGTGGGCATGTCGGTGGTCGCCAGCATCGACACCGCGTCCGCCGGCGGCGAACGGGTGGCCGCGCAATGAAGCACGCCCCGCTCCTGCTCGCCTGCCTGGCCCTGGGCGCCTGCACGCTCGGCCCGGACTTCCGCCGGCCCGACGCCCAGGCGCCGGCCGCCTGGAACGCCAAGGGCGACGACGTCGCCAGCCGCCCCGCCGACGGCGCCGTGGAAAGCCGCTGGTGGCGCCTGTTCGACGACCCGCAGCTGGACCGCCTGCAGGCCCGCGTGGCCGCCGGCAACCTCGACCTGCAGGCCGCCGCCGCGCGCCTGGAGCAGAGCCGGGCAATCCGCCAGGCGCTGGGCGCCGATGCCGTACCGCAGGTAGACGGCAACGCCGGCTACGCCCGCCAGCGCAACAGCGAGGTGGGCCTGTCCGACCCGTCCGGCGAGGGCGGCCGGCACAACTTCAACCAGCTCGACGCCGGCTTCACCCTGTCCTGGGAGCTGGACCTGTGGGGCCGCGTGCGCCGCGAGCTGGAGGCCGCCGACGCGCAGGTGCGGGCCAGCGAGGAAAGCCGCCATGACGTGCTGGTGGCGGTACTGGCCGAAAGCGCCCGCGACTACGTGCAGCTGCGCGGCGAACAGGGCCGCGAGGCAATCCTGCGCGGCAACCTGGAGATCGCCCGGCACAGCCTGGAGCTGACCCAGCTGCGCCGCGCCGAGGGCGTGGCCACCGAGCTGGACGTCGCCGAGGCCAAGGCCCAGGTGGCGGTGATCGAGTCGCAGCTGCCCGGCAGCCAGAAGCGCCAGGCGCGCCTGCTCAACGCCCTGGCCTACCTGCTCGGCGAGGAACCCGGCGCCCTGGCCGGCGAGCTGGCGCAGGCCAGGCCCATCCCGCGCCCGCCGCAAGCGGTGCCGGTAGGCCTGCCCGCGGAGCTGGCCCGGCGCCGCCCGGACATCCGCCAGGCCGAGGCCATGTTGCACGCAGCCACCGCCAGCATCGGCGTGGCCCGGGCGGACTTCTACCCGCGCATCAGCCTCAATGGCGACTTCGGCTTCCAGGCCCTGCAACTGGCCAATTTCGGCGACTGGAACAGCCGCACCTTCGGCATCGGCCCCAGCCTGCACCTGCCGATCTTCGAGGGCGGCCGGCTGAAGGGCACGCTCGCCCTGCGCGAGGCGCAGCAGCAGGAAGCGGCCATCGCCTACCGGCGCACGGTGCTCAACGCCTGGCGCGAGGTGGACGACGCGCTCAACGACTACGCCGCCGACCAGCGCGAGCTGGCGGCCCTGGACGAGGCGGTGGAACACGGCCGCACGGCCCTGGCCAATGCGCGCGAGCAGTACAAGGCCGGCGCGGTGGACTTCCTCAACGTGCTGAGCGCCCAGCGCGAGCTGCTGGCCAGCGAGGAACGCCAGGTGCGCAGTAGCGAGGCGGTGGGGGTGAATCTGGCGCTGCTTTATAAGGCGTTGGGTGGCGGCTGGGAGCAGGAGCCCGCGGGATCGTAGGGCGAATAACCGTTCGCGGTTATTCGCCGCCTGACCTTGGCCCCACGCAGCTCCGGCCTCGGCCTCGAAGCCGGGAGCGAGATGGGTGTAACGGCGTACAACCGCGAACGGTTGTACGCCCTACGCTTGCCGGGGGGGTTGTGCGATGCGAGAGCACCCTCTCCCCAGCCCTCTCCCTGAAGGGAGAGGGGGCTAGTCCTCTGCCAGCTGAAATAACAGAGTACTCCTGTAATTACCGGCTGACGCTTGACTATCGCCCAGCTCCGAACGGTCCCCTCTCCCTTCAGGGCGGGGCGCGCAGCCGAGGGTTAGGGAGAGGGAGCGGAGTCAACCCGAGACACCGCAGCCTCCGGGAAACTCCATTCGCGAGCAAGAACTAGGCGTCCCCCTCGCTCCTACGAAGAGCCCTAGCGCGAGGCCTTCCTCCGCAGCGCCGCCGGGCTGAACTCGGCCACGTCCGGGGCCGGCTTGCTGAAGTCGGCGGTGCCGGGCTCCTCGTTGTCCAGCCACTGCACGCTGTAGCGGCGCGACTGCAGGTCGTGGAAGGTGTCCAGGGCGGTCCAGACCATGGGCTGCTCGTAGAAGTTCTTCAGGTAGGCCATGGAGACGCGCCACAGCTCGCCGCGGCCGTCGTACTGGTCGACCACCGCCGCACCCCAGCTATCCTCGTCGAGGTACAGGGTGCGCTTGCTGTAGATGTGCCGCGCGCCGGGCTTGAGCTTGCCTTCCACCACCCACACCCGGTGCAGTTCGTAGCGGGTGTATTTCGGGTTGATGTGGCTGGGGGTGAGCAGGTCCTTGTATTTCACCTCGGGGCTGGTGACCCGATAGTTGTTGTAGGGGATGTAGATCTCCTTCTTGCCTACCAGAGTCCAGTTGTAGCGGTCCGGCGCGCCGTTATACATGTCGGTGTCGTCGGCGGTGCGCAGGCCGTCGGAGTCCTCGATCGGGGTGTCGTAGGCCAGCGTCGGCGCGCGCCGCACGCGGCGTTGGCCGGGGCTGTAGCCCCAGGCCTGGCGCGGTTCCTTGACCTGGTCGAGGGTCTCCTGCACCAGCGCGCCCTCGCCCGCCAGGCGCGCCGGGGCGGTGGTGAAGGTCATGTAGTAGAACAGGGTGTTGCCCAACTGGTCGAAGCTGCCCTTGGGGTCGTAGAAGCGGAACAGCGCGGCGTCCTGGCTGGTGACCAGCGAGTAGGCGCCGTTGCGCTGCACGCCGGTCTGCGCCGAGCGCCGCTCGATGTAGCTGCCGCGGTAGCGGGCGATGTGGTTCCACAGCGCTTCCAGGCCGCTCTGCGGAATCGGGAACGGCACCCCGCCGTAGGCGTCGGCGAAGCCGTTGCCGCCTTCCACCAGCTTGCCGCTGGTGGCATTCCTGAAGGTGTTGTCGTACACCCACTGCGGCGCCGCGCCGCTGCGGCGGGTCTGGTACACCGGCATCTGGAAGCTGTCCGGGTAGGTGTTGAACAGGGCGACCTGGCCGGGGGTCAGGTGCGCCTTGTACTGCTCCAGGTTGGCCTTGGTGATGGTGAACTGCGGCTTGTCGCCGGCGAAGGGGTCGACGTGGTGGCTGCCCGGGCCCTTGTAGCCGGCCGGGGCCTGGGTCAGGCCGCCGCTCCAGGCGGGGATGGTGCCGGCGGCGTTGCCGGCCTTCTCGGCGCCCAGGGGGGTCAGGCTGCTCTTGAGCTGCGCGGCCTGGTCGGCGCTCACCGCCGCGCGGGCATCGGTCGCCGCCAGGGCCGCCAGGGCCAGCAGCGCGATCATGGGTTTCTTGGCGATCATGCGAGTCTCCATCACCTGGCTGATCAGAACGAGTACTTGGCGCTGACCGAGACGTTGTCGCGGTCACGCATGGAGTTGTTCACCCCGGCGCCGTAGTAGTTGGTGTACTGCATGCCCACCTGGAAGCTGTTCAGGTAGGTGGCGTCGGCGCCCAGGGTGTAGGCCTTGCGCCCTTCGATGAAGTTGCCGGTGCGGTCCGAGTTGCCCTTGAAGTCGTCCTGGTAGACCACGTAGGGGCTGAGCTTCACGCCGGCGAACACGTC
This sequence comes from Pseudomonas sp. JH-2, assembly GCF_036231725.1. Taxonomy (NCBI): domain Bacteria; kingdom Pseudomonadati; phylum Pseudomonadota; class Gammaproteobacteria; order Pseudomonadales; family Pseudomonadaceae; genus Pseudomonas; species Pseudomonas sp. JH-2. Next base: position 48,883 of record NZ_JAZAQP010000027.1, read on the forward strand.
GTTCCAGGTGCCGCTGAGCAGCAGGGTGTAGCCGTAGCTGTCGCGGCTGATCTGGTCGCCGTCGTCGGAGCCGCCGACGTAGGACTTGTCCTGGGCGCCGACGAATTTGCGCTTGCTGCCGTCCCAGGCGGTGTATTCCAGGCTGCTGCCGCGGATGAACTCGCCGGCGACCTCGGCCACGCCCACCACCGAGTCGAAGGTCATGTGCGGGCCGAAGTTGTAGATGCCGGTCAGCGAGGCGTTGTAGGTCTCGGCGCGCTCGTAGTTCTGGAACAGCGAGCCACGGCACAGTTGCTTGCCGGACACCGCCGCGCAGGCCTGGTCGGCCGGGGTGTTGGCGTCGTAGAGGTTGGTCAGGCCGAGCACGCCCTGGGTCAGCAGGTCGCCGAGCAGGTCGTTGGTGGCCGAGATGCTGATCGGCATGTTCGGCCGGTAGGCCAGCTCGCCGGCCACCGAGGCGTCGCCCAGGGTGGTGTTGAAGCTGAAGCCGTACATGCGGATGTCTTCGACGTAGTCGCGCCGCGCCTGGGCGTTGCTGGCCAGGTCCAGGGTGGCCAGGCCGGGCACCGCCTCGCCCAGGCCCAGCGGGCCGAGCACGCCGTTGAGGGCGGCGATGTCGGCGCCCTGGTAGCTGCGCAGGTCCACCGCCACCTGGGGTTCCTTGGCGTGGTAGTTGACGAAGTACAGGCCGAACTCGGTGGAGTTGAGCTGCTCGGCGATGTAGCGGAAGGCCACGCCGTATTCGCCGCTGTCGCGGGCGTCGAGGTCCTTGCCGACGCTGGCCACCTTGAAGGTGCCGGTGTTGGGGTTCAGGTAGGCGTTCGGGCCGGCCGGGCCATTGCCGAGCAGGCCGAGCCCGGCCACCAGCGGGTAGCCGGCCAGCAGCTGCTTGAACTCCGGGCTGTCCTCGGTGGTGTAGGCGATGTCACCGCCGTCGGCGAACAGGTCGGTGTCGGAGAAGTAGGTGCCCACCGGGTCCAGGCGCGTCTCCTTCCACTTCCACTGGTAGTAGCTTTCCATCGACAGGTTGTCGCTCAACCCGAGGTTGAAGCTCAGCGCCTCCACCGGCACCAGCACTTCCTTGAGCTCCGAGCCCGGCAGGTGGAAGCGCGAGGCGTCCACCGGGTTGATGGTGTTGATGCCACCGCGGTAGAAGGTGCTCTCGCCCCAGTTCAGCACCTGGCGGCCGACGCGCCCGGTGACCGGGTGCTCGGCGACGTCCCAGTCGCCCGAGAGGTAGGCGTCGAGCAGCTCGGCCTTGCGCCCGGCTATATGGCGGGTGTCCTGGGTGAAGCGGTCGTCGTCGGGGTAGGACTGGCTGGGGCGCTCGACGCCGTCGGTGGTGCTCAGGTAGTCGTTGCGCTTGTCCATGATCTGCGTGTCATAGTAGGCGGTGCCACGCATGAACAGGCCGTAGTTCTGGTACTTGGCCGAGAGGTCCGAGGTGATCTTGAACACCTGGGAGACCAGGCCCTTGTCGAAGTTGCGGTTGCCGTCGTCGGTGTTGATGTCGTCTATGTTCTCGGTCCCGCGGCCCTGCACGCGCCACATGGCGCCATACGACAGGGTACTGTCCAGCGAGCCGGTGAGCTGGTTGTCGGCGAAGCTGAATTCGACGGCCTGGGCACTGCCCGCCACCAGCAACGGCAGCAGCCCCATGAGCGCGCCGGCTCGCCTGGGCGCCCAGAACGCCTGGCAGCCCCAACCCCTTTCGATGCACGTACGACGGTTCATCGAAGCATTACCTCCATGACGGCCAAGATTTATCGCCCCGGGCATTGCGTCCGGCGCTGTTCTTATTCGTTTCTCGGCTGCTGGCCAGTGGCCCAGCAGTACAGCTCCACAGTGGCGCTTGCCGGCGCCCGCTGGCTCCTCTGGCGAATCCCCTGCACGCGGATTTTGGCACTATCGTGCAAGCAAGGTAACAAACTGTTTCCCCACTTGCCAACCCGAAAGCATGAACGCCCATGCCGCCGGCCATCGCACGAAAGCGCGATCCAGACGGATTGGACTTCAGGCAACGAAGGCTCCGCAATGACAGGTCGCGCCACTGCGACTCACAAATCTGACCATTGGGACGACCACGGCAGGCCGTCGGCGACCGAAAGGTACGGGCGGTGCCGGCCCGCGCCCAGGCGCAGCGGTGCGGCGGCGAGCGGCTATCCTATGGCCATAGCCCACCGGAAGCCTCGCCATGACCGCCGCCCCCTTCGCCATCCGCCCCCACGCCGACGAGGTCGAGGGCATGCCCATCCTGCGTGCCCTGCCCTCCGCGCAGTTCCGCAGCATCGGCCCCTTCGTGTTCTTCGACCACATGCTGGCCACCGACTTCGCGCCGGGCCAGGGCATGAACATCAACCAGCACCCGCACATCGGCCTGTCCACCCTCACCTACCTGTTCGAAGGCCAGGTGCAGCACAAGGACAGCCTGGGCTCGGACCAGTTGGTGCTACCCGGCGACGTCAGCTGGATGACCGCCGGGCGCGGCGTCGCCCACGTCGAACGCACCCCGCAGGCCCTGCGCGAGCGCGGTTCGCGCCTGCACGGGCTGCAGCTCTGGCTGGCCCTGCCGCAGGCCGAGGAAGGCCGCGAGCCGAGCTACAGCCACCACCCCGTGGCCAGCCTGCCGCAGAGCGAGAGCCTGGGCGTGCGCATCCGCCTGATCGCCGGCAGCGGCTTCTGCCTGGCCTCGCCGGTGCCGGTGCTGTCGCCGACGCTGTATGCCGACATCGGGATGGTCGCCGGCAGCACCCTGACGCTGCCGCCCGAGCATCCGCAACGGGCGCTCTACCTGCTGGAGGGCGAGGCCCTGCTGGACGACGACCCCGTGCCGCTGCGCCAGCTGCTGGTCCTGCCCGAGGGCGAAAGCCCGGTGCTGAGCGCCTGCGCCGACTGCCGCGCGGTGCTCATCGGCGGCGCGCCGCTGGACGGCCCGCGGCGGATGAACTGGAACTTCGTCGCCAGCGACCCCGCGCTGATCGACGACGCCCGCCGGCGCTGGGCCGCCGGCGACTGGCCGAAGGTGCCCGGCGAAAGCGAGCGCATCGAGCTGCCGCGCTGAGCCGCGGCCCTCCCCCTTTCCCTCCACGACCTGGAGCTGCCATGCCAGAGCAGAATCGTCACGCCAGCGCACTCACGGTGCTCACCGTGCTCTTCTTCATGTGGGGCCTGATCACCTCGCTGAACGACGTGCTGGTGCCGCACCTGAAGGCGGTGTTCACCCTCAACTACGTGCAGGCGTCGCTGGTGCAGTTCAGCTTCTTCACCGCCTACTTCGTCATGTCCTTCCCGGCCGGCCGCCTGGTCGAGCGCCTGGGCTACAAGCGCGGGATCATCCTCGGCCTGGTCACTGCAGGCTTCGGCTGCTTGCTGTTCCTGCCGGCAGCTGGCGCGCAGTCCTACCCGGCGTTCCTCGCCGCGCTGTTCATCCTGGCCTCGGGTATCACCCTGCTGCAGGTGGCGGCCAACCCCTACGTCACCGTGCTCGGCAGCCCGCAGTCGGCCGCCAGCCGGCTGAACATGACCCAGGCCTTCAACTCCCTGGGCACCACCGTCGGCCCGCTGGTGGGCTCGGTGACCATCCTCGCCATCGGCGCCGGCGCCGCCAGCGGGCTGGGCAGCGCCGCCGCCGAGGCCGACTCGGTGAAGACGCCCTACCTGGTGCTGGCCGCCCTGCTGTTCGCCATCGCCGTGCTGATCGGCCTGTTCCGCCTGCCGCAGATCACCCACGACGCGCCCAGCGACGGCGCGGCCGCCGGCAGGCATTCGCTGCTCGCCCACCGGCATCTGATATTCGGGGTGGTCGGCATCTTCGCCTACGTCGGCGCCGAGGTGGCCATCGGCAGCTACCTGGTCAGCCTGATGGGCCAGCCGGACATCGCCGGCCTGCCCGGCGAGCAGGCCAGCAAGTTCCTCTCGCTGTACTGGGGCGGCGCCATGGTCGGCCGCTTCATCGGCAGCGTGCTGATGCGCAGCATCCGCCCCAACCGCATCCTGGCCTTCAACGCGGTGACCAACGCCGTGCTGCTGGCGGTGGCCATCGGTGTGGGCGGCCACGTGGCGATGTGGGCGCTGATCCTCATCGGCCTGTTCAACTCGATCATGTTCCCGACCATCTTCTCCCTGGCCCTGGAAGGCCTGGGCAACCTGACCAGCAAGGGCTCGGGCCTGCTGTGCATGGCCATCGTCGGCGGCGCCCTGGTGCCGCTGGTGCAGGGCTTCTTCGCCGACCACATCGGCCTGCTGCATTCCTTCGCCATTCCGCTGGTGTGCTACCTGTACATCTGCTGGTTCGGCGCCCGCGGCTACCGGGCGGACGAGGCCAGGGCGACGCGGTTGGCGCAACCGTAGGGCGGATGATCGTGCGTGGTTATCCGCCGTTGGCCGATGCGCGACGCAAACGGCGGATAACGCCATAGGCGTTATGCGCCCTACGGGGAGCCCGGGAGCTTCGGGGTTTCGCATCACACCGAACGGTTCCCTCTCCCGCTTGCGGGGGAGGGTTAGGGAGGGGGTGAGGCGTCAGGGGTGGCAGAGGTGCCTGGGCGAAGTCCGTCACCCTCTCCCCAACCCTCGCCTACGCGGCCCGCCCTGAAGGGAGAGGGGGCCGTTCGGCGTGGGCGGATGATGCAGAGTCAGCCGGCAAACTCGTAGGGCGAATAACCGTTCGCGGTTATCCGCCGTTGGCCGCGCCACCTGGGCGTCCGGCATGGCCGGTGAATCCAATCGCGGACGGAGTCCTACGCCGCCCACCCACGCCATTCCACTGTAGGAGCGCGCCCTGCGCGCGAAATCGCGGGCAGGGCCCGCTCCTACAGGGTGGTGCCGTCCGGCCCCCGCAGGGCGGAATACCCATGCCGGACGTCTCGCGCGGCCGGGAACCAATCGCGGACGGAGTCCGCTCCTACGACCGTGCCACCGGATGGTTCCGCGTGGCGGAGGCAGTCGACCGTAGGGCGAATAGCCGTTCGCGGTTATCCGCCGTTGGCCGTGCCATCGGGGTGTCCGGCGTGGCGGGTGAATCCAATCGCGGACAAAGTCCGCTCCTACAGGGAAATGCCACACCTTCCGGCAACCTGTAGGAGCGAGCTTGCTCGCGAACGGACTTCGCAGCGGGGTTTGTTCGCGAGCAAGCTCGCTCCTACGAAGAGCATTTCGGCGCGGGCCGCAAGACAGTTGCTCCTACGTCCGTGCTTCCTGAAACCGTAGGAGCGGACTCTGTCCGCGATTTGGCGGATAACGCCGTAGGCGTTATGCGCCCTACCAACTATACCGGCGCTTATTCGCCGAACTTCTCGTCCAGCAGGTCGTACATCGCCTGGAACGCCCGGCGGGCCACCTTGGCGTCGTACTGCATCTTGCCCGGGATCTGCGCCTGCGGGTCGGTGAAGGAGTGCGCCGCGCCGCCGTAGCTGGTCAGGGCCCAGTCCACGCCGGCGTCGTTCATTTCCCTGGCGAAGTCGGCCAGTTGCTCGCGCGGCACCAGCGGGTCGATGGCGCCGTCGAGGACCAGCACCGAGCCCTTGATGTTCTTCGCATCCGCCGGGTTGGGCGAATCCAGGGTGCCGTGGAAGGACACCGCCGCGGCCAGCGGCGCGCCGTCGCGGGCCAGGTCCAGGGCGCAGCAGCCGCCGAAGCAGAAGCCGAAGGCGGCCAGCCTGGCGCTGTCGAGCGGTGCCTTGCCGGCCTGGGCCTGCAGTGCCTTGAAGGCCCCCTGCATGCGGCGGCGCAGGGCAGCGCGGTCGTTCTTCAGCGGCATCATGGCGGCGCCGGCCTGTTCCGGGCCGTCGGGGCGCACGTCCTTGCCGTAGAGGTCGGCCACCAGCACCACGTAGCCGTGGCCGGCGACCTGGCGGGCGATGTCCAGCGCGCCCTGGCTGACACCCAGCCAGTTGGGCGCCATCAGCAGGCCGGGGCGCTGCACGGTGCTGGAGGCGTCGAAGACGAGCTGACCTTCGAAGGACACACCGTCGACTTCGTAAGCGACGGGTTGGACGCTGATCTGACTCATGGGTGACTTCCTTCAGTGGGAGTAGGAAAAGCACAAAGCCCGCGTAGGCGGGCTTTGTGTGAGGTTACCGGCTCAGGCGGAAAGTTCCACCAGCAGCTTGTTCAGCCGGCGCACGTAGGCGGCCGGGTCCTTGAGGCTGTCGCCGGCGGCCAGGGCGGCCTGGTCGAAGAGGATGTGCGCCAGTTCGCCGAAGCGGTCCTCGTCCGACTCCGCATCCAGCTTCTCGATCAGCGGGTGGGCCGGGTTGAACTCGAAGATCGGCTTCGATTCCGGCACCTTCTGCCCGCTGGCCTCGAGGATCTGGCGCATCTGCAGGCCGAGGTCGGCCTCGCCGATGGCGAGGATCGCCGGCGAGTCGGTCAGGCGGTGCGACACGCGCACTTCGGCCACTTCGTCACCGAGGGCAGCCTTCAGGCGCTCCACCAGGCCCTCTTTGGCCTTGGCCACTTCCTCCTGGGCCTTCTTGTCCTCTTCCGAGTCCAGGCTGCCCAGGTCCAGGTCGCCGCGGGCGACGTCGACGAAGGCCTTGCCGTCGAAGTCCGACAGGTAGCTCATCAGCCACTCGTCGATGCGGTCGGTGAGCAGCAGGACCTCGATGCCTTTCTTGCGGAAGACTTCCAGGTGCGGGCTGTTCTTCACCTGCGCGTAGCTCTCGCCGGTGAGGTAGTAGATCTTGTCCTGGCCTTCCTTCACCCGGCCCAGGTAGTCGGCCAGCGACACGCTCTGCTCGCCGGATTCGTCGCTGGTGGACGAGAAGCGCAGCAGGCCGGCGATCTTCTCCTTGTTGGCGAAGTCTTCCGCCGGGCCTTCCTTGAGCACCTGGCCGAAGTTCTTCCAGAAGCCCTTGTAGGCCTCGGCGTCGTTGCTCGCCAGCTTCTCCAGCATGTCCAGCACGCGCTTGGTCAGCGCCGACTTCATCGAGTCGATCACCGGGCCGGACTGGAGGATCTCGCGGGAAACGTTCAGCGACAGGTCGTTGGAGTCGACCACGCCCTTGATGAAGCGCAGGTACAGCGGCAGGAACTGCTCGGCCTGGTCCATGATGAACACGCGCTGCACGTACAGCTTCAGGCCGCGCGGGGCTTCGCGGTGGTACAGGTCGAACGGGGCGCGGCCGGGCACGTAGAGCAGCGAGGTGTATTCCAGCTTGCCTTCGACCTTGTTGTGGCTCCAGCTCAGCGGGTTCTCGAAGTCGTGGGCGATGTGCTTGTAGAACTCCTGGTATTCCTCGTCCTTGATCTCGGTGCGCGGACGGGTCCAGAGGGCGCTGGCGCGGTTGACCACTTCCCATTCCGGCTCGGCCGGCTTGTCCTTCTCTTCGCCATGGAATTCCTTTGGCAGCTCGATGGGCAGGGCGATGTGGTCGGAGTACTTCTTGATGACGTTGCGCAGGCGCCAGCCATCGGCGAACTCGTCTTCGCCATCCTTCAGGTGCAGGACGATACGGGTGCCGCGCTCGGCCTTGTCGATGGTGGCGACATCGAAGTCGCCCTCGCCTTTCGACGACCAGTGCACGCCCTCGCTGGCCGGGGCGCCGGCGCGACGGCTGAACACGTCGACCTTGTCGGCGACGATGAAGGCACTGTAGAAGCCCACGCCGAACTGGCCGATCAGGTGCGAATCCTTCTTCTGGTCGCCCGACAGGTTCTTCAGGAAGTCGGCGGTGCCGGACTTGGCGATGGTGCCCAGGTGCGCGATCACTTCCTCGCGGCTCATGCCGATGCCGTTGTCTTCGAGGGTGACGGTCCTGGCGTCCTTGTCGAAGCTGACGCGGATCTTCAGTTCGGCGCCGCCTTCGAGCAGTTCCGGCTTGGCCAGGGCCTCGAAGCGCAGCTTGTCGGCCGCGTCGGAGGCGTTGGAAATCAGTTCGCGGAGGAAGATTTCCTTGTTCGAATACAGGGAATGGATCATCAGGTGAAGCAGTTGCTTCACTTCGGTCTGAAAGCCCAGGGTCTCTTTCTGCGTCTCCACGCTCATAGGTTCTCGCTCCGAGGATGACAAAAGCCGCAGCGGGCGGCGGATGTCAGCGAGATGGGGGCTTCCTGAAGCTTTTCAAGGGTTTGCCGCGACGGGCGTCACTGCGGCAGCAACTCGATGGCGCTGATCTCCGAGGGCCGCAGGCTGTAGCTGGCCTGGCCGGCGCCGGTGAGCAGGTGGCGGATGACCACCCGGCCGTTCGGGTCGAGGCCGGTGAACACGCCTTCGGCCACGCGTCCGCGCTCGGTGGTCACGCGCATGCCGCGGTTGACGTAGCGCTGCGGCTCGGCCTGCAGGCGCTCCAGGCTCAACGGCCGCGCCGCGTTGCCGGGCGGGGGCGCGACGGGCTGGGGTTCGGCCGCCGGAGCGCTGGCCTCGGCGCGCGGCGCCAGCTTCGGGTAGCGGTCGCCGCGCACCGTCCAGCCGCGGCTGGCGCTGCGCCTGAGTTCCAGGTCCAGGTGCTGGGGCTCGCCGTCCAGGCTGAAGTCCAGCGGCACCTGCAGGATCGGGTCCAGGGGCTCCAGGCGCGTCTCGGGCAGTTCCAGCTGGCGGTCCGGGAAGCGCCGCTGCAGATAGTCGCGCAGGACGTAGGCCAGGGTGTCGGCGGAGTCGAAACGGGTATCCACCTGGCCGTCGCGGTAGCGCAGGCGGTCGGTGTACAGCTCGATGCGGCCGCTGAGGGTGGTGTGGTACTCCGTCGGCAGTACCAGGTGGAAGTCGCCACGCAGGCGGTTGGGCGCCTCGGGCCGCAGGTCCAGGTGCAGGCTGTAGCCGCTGCCCAGGCGCACGGCCTCGGGCAGGTCGGCGCCCGGCGCCAGCCAGCTGACCTCCACCGCGGGCCGCGGCCCGCGGTCGTCCGGCAGCACGTCCAGGCGCAGCGCGCCCTGCGGCTGGGCCGGCAGGCGGATGCGCACCTCGCGGTGGGCATAGAAGTCCTGGCCCTCGCGCAGGCTGAGCACGCCGTCGATCAGTTCCGCCTGCTGCGGCGCGAAGGCCTGGCCGTCGAGCTCACCGCGCAGGGCGATGTCCAGCTCCGGCGCCGCCACGGGCCCGCTGCGCAGCCATTGCAGGCTGAGGATGGCTTCCAGCCGCGCGCTGTCGTGGCTGGCGAGCATGGCCAGGCCGACGACCAGGGGGATGCAGCCCAGGGCACCGAGGAACAGCGCCTTGCGCGCGAAGCCCCAGTGCCGCGCCAGGAACACCGGCGCCAGGGGCGGCAGCAGGCAGGCCAGGCCCCACAGCGGGCCGCGCTCGAATGCCAGCATGACCAGCCAGGCGTAGCCGGCCAGCGCCAGCAGCAGCCCGCCGAGGATCAGCAGCGTGTCCATCGCGCCCCGGGCCTCAGGCGCCGTCGACCTTGAAATGCGCCCGCGCGGTGGCGATCGGCTCGGCGCGGCTGGTCTGCCAGGCGGTGATGGCGACGTTGGCCACGCGCCGGCCCTGGCGCCACACCTGGCACTGGGCGTAGGTGTCGCGGAAGTGCCCGGCGCGCAGGTAGTCGACGGAGAAGTCGATGATCTTCGGCAGGTGCGGCACGCCCATGAGCATCAGCAGGTGCAGCATGGCCGCGTGTTCCATGAAGCCGGCGATCACCCCGCCGTGCAGCGCCGGCAGGGTCGGGTTGCCGATGTTGTCGCGGCTGGCCGGCAGGTGGAAGATCACCTCCTCGCCCAGGCGCAGGCAGCGGATGCCGATCAGCCGGGCGTAGGGGATCATCTCCAGCAGCGGGCTGAAGTCGTTGTCCTGGTGCATCTGGCGCAGCAGACTCTCGATGTTCGGGGTGCTCATGCGCCCTCCCCCTTGCCGCCCGCCGGGCCGCCGACGGCGCCCTTGCCCAGGCGCATGAAGGTGCCGACCACATGGGCGATGGGCTCCTGCGGGTCGTCCTGGTAGGCGATGCCGCGGGTGAAGATGACGGTGGGCGTGACGCGGTAGCACTCGGCGAACCCGAAGATGTCCTTGTGCGGCTCGGCCGGGTGCATGTAGTCGATGCGCAGGTCGAGGGTCGGGCAGATCTCGAACTGCGGCAGCACGCAGATCGTCGAGATGCCGCAGGTAGTGTCCATCAGGGAAGTGATGGCGCCGCCGTGGATCACGCCGGTTTCCGGGTTGCCAACGATCGCTTCGCTATAAGGCAGGCGCAGGGTCAGGCCCTTTTCATCCGCGGCATGGGCCGCGATACCCAGCACCTGGCAATGGCGCAGGACGGCGAGGAAGCGTTGCGCGCGCTCTAGAATGGACATTTCAGTCATGCGGATCGGGGCCCCGGGATGCTCGATGGCGAATGATACTCCGCCGTCTACGGGCTCTGCAGTGAATAATCGTAGTGCCGGCGCAAACTTGCGTTGAACTTCTGAGGCAAGCCTCAGCTCAAAGGGCTAACACCAGGAACGCCGCACATGGAGGCTCCACGATGAAAAAAACCCTTCCCTTCGCTCTGATGCTGGTTGCAGGCCTGACGCTGGCCGGTTGCAACAAGAAAGAAGAGCCCAAGGCCCCGCCGGCCGAGCCGAGCACCGAGCAGCCGGCGACCCCGGCGCCGACCACGCCGCCGGCCAACGAAGCCGCTCCGGCGCCGACCACCCCGGCTCCGGACACCGCGCCGGCACCGTCCAACGAGGAGCAGAAGCAACAGTAAGCTCCCCGTACAACGCACAAGGCCCGCATTCGCGGGCCTTGTCGTTTCTTCACTCCGGCTCCTTCGCCGGCTCCGCCTGGGGCGTGGGGGTGAACACCATCACCTTGAGTACGTCGGAGTGGAACTCGCGCTGGTACAGCACCCCGACCACCCCGGCGGTGACCAGCATGAAGATCCACGGGTTGATGAACCAGGCCAGCATGGCCAGGCCGAAGTAGTAGGAACGCAGGCCCTGGTTGAACTGGTGCGCGGCCATGGACACCACCCGCGCGGCGCGCTCGGCGAAGGCGTTGCGCTCCTGCTCGCCGACGTGGCGCTCGCCGATCATCGGCGCCGAGCCCACCAGCACGGCGGCGAAGTTGTACTGGCGCATGCACCAGCTGAAGGTGAAGAAGGCATACACGAACACCACCGCCAGGCACAGCAGCTTCAGCTCCGACAGCCCACGGGTCGGCGAGGCCACGAAAGGCAGGTCGGCCAGCAGCGACACGGTGCGCTCGGCCGAACCCAGCAGGGTGAGGATGCCGGCCAGGATGATCAGGGTGCTGGAGGCGAAGAACGAGGCGTTGCGCTCCAGGTTGCCGATCACGCTGGCGTCGGCCACGCGGTTGTCACGCAGCAGCAGGCGGCGCATCCAGTCCTTGCGGTACAGGTGCAGCACGCTGGCCAGGCACGCGGTGTCGCGGGCCCTGTGGCTGGCGTAGCGGGCATAGCCGACCCAGCAGAGGGCGAACCAGAGCATGGCCAGCAGGTTCCACAGGTACTGGATATCGAAGAGGTCGACGACGTCGGTCATGGTCTTCCTTGGCGGGCCCTGTCGGCGGGCCCGGCCTGTTGATGGGGTAATGGCGGGAGAACGCGGCAGATAGACGCTGGATATTCGCGGGAAGACACGTGATCGCTTCCGATTGCGGAAATGTCCCATGACACCCTGTAGGAGCACGCCCTGCGCGTGAATCGCGGATGAATCCGCTACTACCCTGCCGGCGGGCACTGCTTCTCGTAGGAGCGAGCTTGCTCGCGAACAGGCTCCGCTGCGGGGCTTATTCGCGAGCAAGCTCGCTCCTACGAAGAGCAACCTCGGCACGGCCTGCAAGACAGTTGCTCCTACGGTTCCGATGAAACACGGGCGTAGGAGCGGACTCCGTCCGCGATTGGATTCACCGGCCACGCCGGATGCCCCGGTGGCACGGCCAACGGCGGATAACCGCGAACGGTTATGCGCCCTACGCTCCCGCCCCACAGACAAACACGATGTCCCGTAGGATGGCGTTGAGCGAAGCGATACCCATCGCCGTGGCCGCATGGGTTTCGCTCAACCCATCCTACGAAAACCGGTTCGCACAGTGGGCAAGACAGCACAACGAAAAAGACCGCCTCGTGGGCGGTCTTTCTCGTTTCGGCGGGCCGGGTCAGGCCACGGCTTCGCTGGGCTCGCCCAGCAGGCGGTCGACCACCACCATCACGGCGAGCATGGCCACCGAGGGGATCAGCCAGGCCAGGCCCTGCTCGGACAGCGGCAGGTGGGCCAGCCACTGGGGCAGGTTGAAGCCGGCGCCCTTGAGCGCGTCGACCATGCCGAAGGCCAGCGATACCGCCATCACCGGCGCGACTATGCGTGCCTGCGACTTCCACAGGCCGGCACAGAAGCTCAGCGCCACCAGCACGATGCACGGCGGGTAGATGGCGGTCAGCACCGGCACCGAGAACTGGATCAGCTTGGTCAGGCCGAGGTTGGACACCAGCAGCGAGAAGCCGGCCAGGATCACCACCAGGCTGCGGTAGGACAGCGGCAGGATGCGGCAGAAGTACTCGGCGCAGGCGCAGGTCAGGCCCACGGCGGTGACCAGGCAGGCCAGGGCGATGAGCACGGCGAGGAAGCCGCTGCCCAGGGAGCCGAAGGTGTGTTGCACGTAGGCGTGCAGCACGGCCGCGCCATTGCTGGCGCCGGCGGCGATGTCGTGGCTGCCCGAGCCCAGGCGGAACAGGCTGATGTACACCAGCGCCAGCCCTACCCCGGCGATCAGCCCGGCGATCACCGCGTAGCGGGTGATCAGGCGCGGCGACTGCACGCCGCGGGAGCGGATGGCGTTGACGATGACGATGCCGAAGACCAGGGCGCCCAGGGTGTCCATGGTCAGGTAGCCGTTGATGAAGCCCTGGGAGAAGGCTGCGTGCTCGTAGCTCGGCTCGGCTTGGCCGATGGTGCCGGCCGGCAGCATGAAGGCGGCGATGCCCAGCGCCGCCAGGGCGATGATCTTCAGCGGGGCGAGGAAGCGGCCCACGGTGTCCAGCAGCTTGCCCGGGTACAGCGAGATCACCAGGACCACCAGGAAGTACACCAGGCTGTAGAGGAACAGCGGCAGCGCGCCGTCACCGGTCAACGGCGCCAGGCCCACTTCGAAGGACACGGTGGCGGTACGCGGGGTGGCGAACAGCGGGCCCACGGAGAGGTAGCAGACCGCCGCCAGCAGGCCGCCGGCGACGCGCCCGATGGGGTGGCTGAGGGTGTCCATGGCGCCGCCGACCTTGGCCAGGGCGACCACGGTGATGACCGGCAGGCCGACCGCGGTGATCAGGAAGCCGAGGGCCGCCATCCATACGTGCGGGCCCGAGTGCAGGCCGACGATGGGCGGGAAGATGATGTTGCCGGCCCCGACGAACAGGGCGAAGGTCATAAAGCCGAGCGCCAGGATGTCCTGGCCTTTCAAGACGTTCATTCAGGGGAATACCACAGTGCTGAAACGGTTTCGTGGCCTGCCAGGGCACAACGGCCGAACGGGCACGGCGCAGCCGCATCGGGGATGCCTGCGTTCATGCCTGTACGGGAGATTGTTCTTGGTAGTCCGATAGCAGAGGTTTTCCATGAGCTCGTGGCCCGTATGCTCCTGCATTCTGGTTGCCCCGCCATCCTTGACGGTCAGGAATCGCCGCCGCTCCGGGTAGGAGCTGGCGGTCAGCGCGCCTTCCCTTGTGGGGAACGCAACGCTGGAGATAGTTGCTAGCCTAACGATCTATCCCGATGAACTGCACTGACATACGTCAGCTCGTCCGCGGGATGAAAGGGCGTGTCGCATGAACGACACTTCTTGCGACGAGGCGGCAATGCAAGAGGCCACCCGAAGGTGGCCTCTTGCGGACGCTCAGGTAAGCGAAACGCTTACTTGGTCGCCCAGCCGGTCAGCTCGGCCAGGGCCTTGCCGATGTCGGCCAGGGAACGCACGGTCTTCACACCGGCGTCCTGCAGGGCGGCGAACTTCTCGTCCGCAGTGCCCTTGCCGCCGGAGATGATGGCGCCGGCGTGGCCCATGCGCTTGCCGGGCGGTGCGGTGACGCCAGCGATGTAGGACACCACCGGCTTGGTCACGTTGGCCTTGATGTAGGCAGCGGCTTCTTCTTCAGCCGAACCGCCGATCTCGCCGATCATGACGATGGCTTCGGTCTTCGGGTCTTCCTGGAACAGCTTCAGGATGTCGATGAAGTTGGAGCCCGGGATCGGGTCGCCGCCGATGCCCACGCAGGTGGACTGGCCGAAGCCGGCATCGGTGGTCTGTTTCACGGCTTCGTAGGTCAGGGTGCCGGAACGCGACACGATGCCCACTTTGCCCGGCAGGTGGATGTGACCCGGCATGATGCCGATCTTGCACTCGCCGGGGGTGATCACGCCCGGGCAGTTCGGGCCGATCAGGCGTACGCCCAGCTCGTCGCACTTGACCTTGGCTTCCAGCATGTCGATGGTCGGGATGCCTTCGGTGATGCAGACGATCAGCTTGATGCCGCCGAAGGCCGCTTCCAGGATCGAGTCCTTGCAGAACGGAGCCGGAACGTAGATGACCGATGCGTCGGCACCGGTGGCTTCCACGGCTTCCTTGACGGTGTTGAACACCGGCAGGCCCAGGTGGGTGGTGCCGCCCTTGCCGGGGGTCACGCCGCCAACCATCTTGGTGCCGTAGGCGATGGCTTGTTCGGAGTGGAAGGTACCCTGCGAGCCGGTGAAGCCCTGGCAGATGACTTTGGTGTCTTTATTGATCAGGACGCTCATTACTTACCCTCCGCGGCCTTGACGACTTGCTGGGCAGCGTCGGTCAGGCTGGTCGCCGCGATGATGTTCAGACCGCTTTCGGCCAGGACCTTGGCGCCGAGATCGGCGTTGTTGCCTTCCAGACGAACGACAACCGGGATTTTCACGCCGACTTCTTTCACGGCGCCAATGATGCCTTCAGCGATCATGTCGCAGCGGACGATGCCGCCGAAGATGTTCACCAGGACGGCAGCGACGTTGCTGTCGGAGAGGATGATCTTGAACGCTTCGGTCACGCGCTCTTTGGTCGCGCCGCCGCCAACGTCGAGGAAGTTGGCCGGCTTGCCGCCGTGCAGGTTGACGATGTCCATGGTGCCCATGGCCAGGCCGGCGCCGTTGACCATGCAGCCGATGTTGCCTTCCAGCGCGACGTAGTTCAGTTCCCACTTCTGCGCATGGGCTTCACGGGCGTCGTCCTGGGACGGGTCGTGCATGGCGCGCAGCTTGGGCTGACGGTACAGGGCGTTGGAGTCGATGTTGATCTTGGCGTCCAGGCAGTGCAGGTTGCCGTCTTTCTTGATCACCAGCGGGTTCACTTCCAGCAGCGCCAGGTCGTAGTCCTGGAACAGCTTGGCCAGGCCCACGAAGATGTGGGTGAACTGCTTGATCTGGTCGCCCTTCAGGCCCAGCTGGAAGGCCAGCTCGCGGCCCTGGAACGGCTGGGCGCCGACCAGCGGGTCGATGGTAGCCTTGAGAATCTTCTCGGGAGTGTCGTGGGCGACCTTCTCGATGTCCACGCCACCTTCGGTGGAAGCCATGAACACGATACGGCGGCTGGAACGGTCGACAACGGCGCCGAGGTACAGCTCCTTGTCGATGTCGGTGCAGGATTCCACCAGGATCTTGCTGACCGGCTGGCCATTGGCGTCAGTCTGGTAGGTCACCAGACGCTTGCCCAGCCAGTTGGCGGCGAACGCCTTGGCGTCCTCCTTGCTCTTGACCAGCTTCACACCGCCCGCTTTACCGCGGCCACCGGCATGCACCTGGGCTTTGACGACCCACTCGGTGCCACCGATTTTCTCACAGGCTTCTGCGGCCTCTTCGGGTGTGTCGACGGCATAGCCCTTGGATACGGGCAGGCCGTACTCAGCGAACAGCTGCTTACCCTGATACTCGTGGAGATTCATGCTTGTCTACCGTTTTTTCGTCTTGGGTATTGCGCATTCGGCGCAGCGCTCGTGGCGCCGCACCACCTGTGACTCCCGCCCTTGCGGGCGGGAATCCGGCGGGATGGTCGCGGCAGCCCCTCGCGAATGACTGCCGCCCTGCCCCGCCGTGGTCCTACCGCCTCAGCGCTTCTTGCGGTTGGCGATGTGGATGGCGTGGCCATTCACCGCCAGGGCCGCTTCGTGCAGCGCCTCGGACAGAGTCGGGTGGGAGAAGACCATCATGCCCAGGTCTTCGGCGCTGGTGCCGAATTCCATGGCGATCGCGCCCTGCTGGACCAGCTCGGCGGCGCTCGGGCCGATCACGTGGACGCCCAGCACGCGGTCGGTCTTGGCATCGGCGATGACCTTGACCAGGCCGGTGGTGTCGTTGGCAGCCATGGCGCGGCCGCTGGCGGCGAACGGGAAGGTGCCGACGTTGACTTCGACGCCTTCGCCCTTGAGCTGCTGCTCGGTCTTGCCGACCCAGGCGATTTCCGGGTGGGTGTAGATGACCGACGGGATCAGGTCGTAGTTCATCTGGGCCTTGTGGCCTGCAATGCGCTCGGCGACCATCACGCCCTCTTCCGAGGCCTTGTGCGCCAGCATGGCGCCGCGGACCACGTCACCGATGGCGAACACGCCCGGAACGCTGGTCTTGCACTGGTCGTCGACGAAGATGAAGCCACGCTCGTCCAGGGTCACGCCGCTGTCGGCGGCCAGCAGGTCGGTGGTCACCGGGCGACGGCCCACGGCCACGATCAGCTTGTCGAAGGTTTCCTTCTGCTCGCCGTTGGCGTCGGTGAAGGTCACGGTGACCTGCTTCTTCTTCACCTCGGTGCCGGTGACGCGGGCGCCCAGGCGGATGTTCAGGCCTTGCTTGGTCAGGACCTTCAGGGCTTCCTTGGCGATCTGCTCGTCGGCGGCCGGGAGGAACTTGTCCAGGGCTTCCAGGACGGTGACTTCGGCACCCAGGCGGGCCCAGACCGAACCCAGCTCCAGGCCGATGACGCCGGCGCCGATCACGCCCAACTTCTTCGGCACGGCCTGGAATTCCAGGGCGCCGGTGGAGTCGACGATGATGTCGTCGGTCAGCGGGGCCGGCGGGATCTCGACCGGCTTGGAGCCGGAGGCGATGATGATGTTGTCGGCTTCCAGAACCTGGGTCTTGCCGTCCAGGCCGGTCACTTCGACCTGCTTGTTGGCCAGGACCTTGCCGTGGCCTTCGAAGGAAGTCACGCCATTGGCCTTGAACAGAGTGGCGATGCCGCCGGTCAGGTTCTTCACGATGTTGGCCTTGCGGGCAATCATCGCCGGAACGTCCATCTTCACGCCGCCGGTGGAGATACCGTGGACGTCGAAGCCTTCTTTGGCTTCCTTGTACTTCCAGGAGCTGTCCAGAAGCGCCTTGGACGGAATGCAGCCTACGTTCAGGCAGGTACCGCCGAGAGCGACCTTGCCCTCTTTACCGATGTACTTCTCGATGCAAGCGGTCTTCAGGCCGAGCTGGGCGGCACGGATGGCAGCCACGTAGCCGCCGGGGCCGGCACCAATCACAACCACGTCGAATTTCTGGCTCATATCTCAATCCTTATTCCGGTGAAGCGGACGGCCCCTTTCGGGGCCGTCGTGTAGTACGGGGCCGTCGGGTGAAATGACGAATCAGACGTCCAGCAGCAGACGAGCCGGGTCTTCCAGCAGGTCCTTCATGGCGACCAGGAAGCTCACCGCTTCCTTGCCGTCGATCATGCGGTGGTCGTAGGACAGCGCCAGGTACATCATCGGCAGGATCACCACCTGGCCGTTAACGGCCATCGGGCGTTCCTGGATCTTGTGCATGCCGAGGATGGCGGTCTGCGGCGGGTTGACGATCGGCGTCGACAGCAGAGAACCGAATACGCCACCGTTGGAAATGGTGAAAGTACCACCGGTCATGTCTTCGATGGACAGCTTGCCGTCCTTGGCCTTCTTGCCGAAGGTGGCGATGCCGTTCTCGATCTCGGCCAGGCTCATGAACTCGGCGTTACGCAGTACCGGTACCACCAGGCCGCGGTCGCTGGACACGGCGACACCGATGTCCTGGTAGCCGTGGTAGACGATGTCGTTGCCGTCGATCGAGGCGTTGACGCCGGGGAAGCGCTTCAGGGCTTCGGTGGCAGCCTTGACGAAGAAGGACATGAAGCCCAGGCGCACGCCGTTGTGCTTCTTCTCGAACAGGTCCTTGTACTTGTTGCGCAGGTCCATGATCGGCTTCATGTTGACTTCGTTGAAAGTAGTCAGCATGGCCATGGAGGACTGGGCTTCGACCAGGCGCTCGGCGACCTTGGCGCGCAGGCGGGTCATCGGCACGCGCTTCTCGACGCGGTCGCCGGCGGCGAACACCGGGGCCTCGGCGGCCGGAGCGGCCGGCTTGGCGGCGGCCGGAGCGGCAGCCGGGGCGTTCTTCTTGGCCTCGACGGCGGCGACCACGTCTTCCTTGGTGACGCGACCGCCCTTGCCGGTGCCGGCGATGCTGTTCGGGTCGATGCCGTTCTCTTCGGCCAGCTTGCGCGCGGCCGGCGAGAGGATGGCGTCTTCGCCGGCGGCGGCCGGAGCGGCAGCGGCAGCCGGGGCAGCCGCCGGAGCGGCGGCGGCCGGAGCCGGAGCGGCAGCAGCGGCGCCGCCTTCGCTCAGCTTGCCGAGCAGTTCGTTGGAGAGGACGGTGTCGCCTTCGTTCTTGATGATCTCGGCCAGTACGCCGTCGGCCTCGGCCAGCACCTCGATGACCACCTTGTCGGTCTCGATGTCGACGATCAGTTCGTCACGCTTGACGGCTTCACCGACCTTCTTGTGCCAGGTGGCGACGGTGCCGTCGGCGACCGATTCCGGGAAGGTTGGGGCTTTGATTTCGATAGCCATTGTGTGTGTTTCCTTAAATTCGGTATCTACTGCGCGTTGGCGTTAAACGGTGAAGGCGTCTTGCAGCAGTTTTTCCTGCTGCTCGGCGTGCATCGAAGCGTAGCCGCAAGCCGGGGCGGCCGAGCCGTCGCGGCCGGCGTATTCCAGGTTGAGGCCCTTCTTGTGCGCGGCGATGACACGGCGCATGTGGTGCTGCGAGCAGTACCAGGCACCCTGGTTCATCGGTTCTTCCTGGCACCAGACGATGTGCTTGAGGTTCTTGTACTTGGACAGGACCTCGGCCAGGTCGTCTTCCGGGAACGGGTACAGCTGTTCCAGGCGGACGATCGCGATGTTCTCGCGGCCTTCGGCACGGCGCTTCTCCAGCAGGTCGTAGTACACCTTGCCGCTGCACAGGACGATGCGGTCGACCTTCTTCGGATCCAGGCCGTCGATCTCGTCGATGACGGTCTGGAACGAGCCGTTGGCCAGATCTTCCAGGGTCGAGATGGCCAGCTTGTGGCGCAGCAGCGACTTCGGCGTCATGACGATCAGCGGCTTGCGCAGCGGGCGGATCACCTGGCGGCGCAGCATGTGGTAGACCTGCGCCGGGGTGGTCGGCACGCAGACCTGGATGTTCTGCTCGGCGCACAGCTGCAGGTAACGCTCCAGACGCGCGGAGGAGTGCTCCGGGCCCTGGCCTTCGTAGCCGTGCGGCAGCAGCATGGTCAGGCCGCACAGGCGCTGCCACTTGGTCTCGCCGCTGGTGATGAACTGGTCGATCACCACTTGCGCACCGTTGGCGAAGTCACCGAACTGGGCTTCCCAGATCACCAGCGCGTTCGGCGTGGTGGTGGCGTAGCCGTATTCGAACGCCAGTACCGCCTCTTCCGAGAGGTAGGAGTCGTACAGGCTGACGCGCGGCTGGCCGTCGAACAGGTGGGCCAGGGGGATGTAGACCGAGTCGTCCTTCTGGTTGTGCAGCGCCGCATGGCGGTGCGAGAAGGTGCCGCGGCCGACGTCCTGACCGGTCATGCGCACCGGGTGGCCTTCGAACAGCAGGGTGGCGTAGGCCAGGTTCTCGGCGAAGCCCCAGTTGATCGGCATGCCGCCGGCGGTCATCTTGGCGCGGTCTTCGTAGATCTTCTGCACCTGGCGCTGCATGACGAAACCGTCCGGGGTCTCCAGCAGCTTGTTGGACAGCTCCTGCAGGGTCTTCAGGTCGAAGCGGGTGTCGTGACGCGCGGTCCAGGCGTGACCGACGTACGGACGCCAGTCGACGAAGAGCTCCTTGTTCGGCTCCTTGACCAGGCTTTTCACCACGTGCTGGCCGTTGTCCAGGGCGTCGCGGTACTCGTCGACCTTTTCCTGGGCCTGCTCGGCGGTCTGCACGCCGGCTGCGATCAGCGCGTCGGCATACAGGTCGCGGGTGGTGCGCTGCTTGGCGATCTGCTGGTACATCAGCGGCTGGGTGCCGCTGGGCTCGTCGGCCTCGTTGTGGCCGCGGCGGCGGTAGCAGACCAGGTCGATGACCACGTCACGCTTGAACTGCATGCGGTAGTCGACGGCCAGCTGGGTGACGAACAGCACCGCTTCCGGGTCGTCGCCGTTCACGTGGAAGATCGGCGCCTGGATCATCTTGGCAACGTCGGTCGCGTACTCGGTGGAGCGCGCGTCGTCCTGGCGGCTGGTGGTGAAGCCGACCTGGTTGTTGATCACGATGTGGATGGTGCCGCCGGTCTTGTAGGCACGGGTCTGGGACATCTGGAAGGTTTCCATGACCACGCCCTGCCCCGCGAAGGCGGCGTCGCCGTGGATGGAAATCGGTACCACCTTGTCGCCGTTGCCGTCCTTGCGACGGTCCTGGCGGGCGCGTACCGAACCCTCGACCACCGGGGAGACGATCTCCAGGTGCGAGGGGTTGAAGGCCAGCGCCAGGTGGACTTCGCCACCGCTGGTCATGACGTTGGAAGAGAAGCCCTGGTGGTACTTCACGTCGCCCGAGCCCAGCTCGACCAGCTTCTTGCCTTCGAACTCGTCGAAGAGGTCGCGCGGGTTCTTGCCGAGGGTGTTGACCAGGACGTTCAGACGGCCACGGTGGGCCATGCCGATGACGATTTCCTTGACGCCGTAGGAGCCGGAGCGCTGGATGATCTCGTCGACCATCGGAATCAGGCTTTCGCCGCCTTCAAGACCGAAACGCTTGGTGCCCGGGTACTTGGTGCCCAGGTACTTCTCCAGGCCCTCGGCCGCCGTCAGGCGCTCGAGCAGGTGGGCGCGGGCATCGGCGGAATACGCCGGACGGCCGCGCACGCTTTCCAGGCGCTGGGCGAACCAGTGGCGCTGCTCGGAATCGACGATGTGCATGAACTCCGCGCCGATGGTGCTGCAGTAGGTCTGCTTCAGCGCATCGAGGATTTCACGCAGGGTGGCCTCTTCCTTGCCGATGTAGAGCTCACCGGTGCGGAAGGTGGTGTCGAGGTCGGCGGCGGTCAGCCCGTAGTGATCCAGCGACAGGTCCGAAGGCGCGGTACGCACCCAGAGACCCAGCGGATCGAGCTTCGCGGCCTGATGTCCACGCAGCCGGTACGCCAGGATCAGGCGCAGGACTTCGACCTGCTTCTTCTCGTGCTCGGTGCTGACGCTGCCGGCGGAAACAGGCGCGGCGCGGCGCTGGTTCTTGGCCAGGAGCACGAAATGATCACGGATGGAGGAATGCGAGACGTCGGGGGCGGGATTGCCGTCGGCAGGGAGCTTCTGGAAGTACGTGCGCCACTCTTCTGGCACAGCGTTCGGGTCGTGCAGGTAGAGCTCGTAGAGCTCTTCGACGTAGGCAGCGTTCCCACCGGATAGATGGGCACTGTTCCACATCCGCTGCATTACGCTTTCGTGCATGCTTGGTCACCCTCGGTAAGGGGACTCCACCTGATGGAACTCTCGGGAGACCCAGCCCTGTGCAGCGACTGGTAGCCACAAAAGGTTCCCGCAGATAGTCCGGGTACCAGCCCGGATGCCCCTGCTGGTCATATATACGTTTTCAGAGTCAGAACCCCGGCTTTGTGGGCTGGGGCCCGTTGCAACCGTACCGCCGGACAATGTTCCGGCGGTACGGGTATTGCTCTTGCCTCATGCGGCAGCGAGTGGGATCAGGTCCCGCTCTGCAGCAGCATGTTGCGAATGTGACCGATGGCCTTGGTCGGGTTCAGGCCTTTCGGGCAGACATTCACGCAGTTCATGATTCCACGGCAACGGAACACGCTGAACGGATCGTCCAGGCTGGCCAGGCGAGCCTGGGTTTCCGTGTCACGGCTGTCGGCCAGGAAACGATAGGCCTGCAGCAGCGCGGCGGGGCCGAGGAACTTGTCCGGGTTCCACCAGAACGACGGGCAGGAGGTCGAGCAGCAGGCGCACAGGATGCACTCGTACAGACCGTCCAGCTTTTCGCGCTCTTCGGGGGTTTGCAGGCGTTCGATCGCCGGCGCGGCATACTTGTTCTGCAGGTACGGCTTAACGCTCTCGTACTGCTTGTAGAAGATGCGCATATCGACGACCAGGTCACGGATCACCGGCAGGCCCGGCAGCGGACGCAGCACCAGCTTGCCGCCCTTCAGGCCGGCGGCCGACAGCGGAGTGATGCAGGCCAGGCCGTTCTTGCCATTGATGTTCATGCCGTCGGAGCCGCAGACGCCCTCGCGGCAGGAACGACGGTAGGAGAAGCCCTCGTCCTGTTCCTTGATCAGCGCCAGCACGTCCAGGACCATCACGTCCTTGCCCTGGGTATCGACGTCGAAGTCCTGCATGTACGGTGCAGCGTCCTTCTCCGGGTTGTAGCGGTAAACACTTACTTTCAACATGACGGGCACCCTTAGTAAGTACGAACCTTGGGTTCGAATGCCGGAACGGTCTTCGGCGCGAAGTTGACGGCACGCTTGGCAACGCGCTTCTCACCCGGGAAGTACAGGGTGTGGCACAGCCAGTTCTCGTCGTCGCGCTCCTCGAAGTCTTCGCGGGCATGGGCGCCGCGGGACTCTTTGCGGTTTTCGGCCGCGATGGCGGTGGCTTCGGCCACCTCGAGGAGGTTCTGCAGTTCCAGCGCTTCGATGCGCGCGGTGTTGAAAGCCTGGCTCTTGTCGTTGATCTTGACGTTGGCGATGCGATCGCGCAGGTCAGCCAGTTGGGCGATACCCTTCTGCATGTATTCGCCGGTACGGAATACACCGAAGTAGTTCTGCATGCACTGCTGCAGTTCGCGCTTGAGCGGGGCGACTTCTTCGCCGCTGGTGCGCTCGTTCACGCCGTTCAGGCGCTTGAAGGAGGCTTCCAGGTCGGACTCGGAGGCGCCGCGGTGCTCGATGCCCTCTTTCAGGGCCTTTTCCAGGTGCAGGCCGGTGGCGCGGCCGAAGACCACCAGGTCGAGCAGCGAGTTGCCGCCCAGGCGGTTGGCGCCGTGCACCGATACGCAGGCGACTTCGCCGACCGCGAACAGGCCTTCGATGATGGTGTCGTTGCCGTTGGCGTCCATGGTCAGGGCCTGGCCATGGATGTTGGTGGCGACGCCGCCCATCATGTAGTGGCAGGTCGGGATGACCGGGATGGGCGCGACCACCGGGTCGACGTGGGCGAAGGTCTTGGACAGTTCGCAGATGCCGGGCAGGCGGCTGTGCAGGACTTCCTCGCCGAGGTGGTCCAGCTTCAGCAGCACGTGGTCCTTGTTCGGGCCCACGCCGTTGCCGGCGATCACTTCCTTGACCATGGAACGGGCGACCACGTCGCGGCCGGCCAGGTCCTTGGCGTTCGGTGCGTAACGCTCCATGAAGCGCTCGCCATGGGCGTTGATCAGGTAGCCACCCTCGCCACGGCAGCCTTCGGTGACCAGTACACCGGCGCCGGCGATGCCGGTCGGGTGGAACTGCCACATCTCGATGTCCTGCACCGGCACGCCGGCACGCAGGGCCATGCCCACGCCGTCGCCGGTGTTGATCAGGGCGTTGGTGGTGGAGGCGTAGATGCGGCCCGCACCGCCGGTGGCCAGGACCACGGCCTTGGAGCGGATGTAGATGGTGTCGCCGGTCTCGATGTCGATGGCGATGATGCCGACCACGTGGCCGTCCTGGTTCTTCACCAGGTCGACGGCGTACCACTCATTAAGGAAGGAGGTGCCGTTCTTCAGGTTGGCCTGGTACAGGGTGTGCAGCAGGGCGTGACCGGTACGGTCGGCCGCGGCGCAGGTACGGGCGGCCTGGCCACCCTTGCCGAAGTCCTTGGACTGGCCACCGAACGGACGCTGGTAGATGCGGCCCTGCTCGGTACGGGAGAACGGCAGGCCCATGTGTTCCAGCTCGAACACGGCTTCCGGGCCGACGGAGCACATGTATTCGATGGCGTCCTGGTCACCGATGTAGTCGGAGCCCTTGACGGTGTCGTACATGTGCCAGCGCCAGTCGTCGTTCGGGTCGGCCGAGGCGATGGCGCAGGTGATGCCGCCCTGGGCGGAAACGGTGTGCGAGCGGGTCGGGAAGACCTTGGTCACCACGGCGGTCTTGTGGCCGCCCTGGGCCAGTTGCAGCGCGGCGCGCATGCCGGCGCCGCCGCCACCGACGATGATGGCGTCGAAGGAGAGAGTACGAATGCTTGCCATGGATCAGTTACCCCAGAGAATCTGCACACCCCAGACGAAGAATGCGAACATGGCCATGCCGCATACCGCCTGGACGAGGAAACGCACGATGGTCGCGGGCTTGCCCAGCGCCATCTGAGTCAGGTAGTCGGTGGTGATGGTCCACATGCCGACCCAGGCGTGCACGCTCAGGGCAACCAGCGTGAGAAGACTGAAGATCTTCATCAGGCCGTGGGAGAACAGACCATGCCACTCCTCGTAGGAGATGTTCGGGTGCGCGATCAGGTAACCCAGCAGGAAAAGCACATAAGCCGCGAGAACGACCGCAGAAACGCGCTGGGCCATCCAGTCGTAGAGGCCGGAACGCGAGAAGTTAGTGACGTTAGTTACCATACCCAGACCCCCGCCAGAACGATCAGCACCACGGCAATGGCGATGACGATTTTCGAACCACGCTTGCCACCTTCCAGCGTCTCGCCGATACCTGCGTCCATGACGAGGTGACGAATGCCGGCTACCAGGTGGTACAGCAGCGCGGAGAGCAGGCCCCAGATCACAAGCTTGGCCAACGGATGGGCCAGACACGCCTTCACCTGCTCGAAGCTGTCTTCCGATGCCAGGGACTTGTCGAGCGCGAACAGCAGCACGGCAATGCCCACGAACAGGATGACGCCAGAGATGCGGTGGAGAATGGACGTGTAAGCAGTGACAGGGAGTTTGATGGTCCTTAGGTCTAGGTTTACAGGTCGTTTGCTATTCACGGCTTTTTTCACACTGAGAGCCCTTCGAATTGCAGGGCTAGTTGTCGGGAGGTGCACTTGTCAGGTACCCATCACCTTCGGGAGTGACAACCGCCTGTGGAGCGAGGCCTGGAGGGCCCCAGCGGCTGGTCGCCGAGTATAGACAGTTAGGCTCCTAATGACAACGGAATCGCCTTCGCCTAAGGACTTATTGCCGCACCCCGGGAAAAGGCGTAAATAGGCGATTTTTTTCGCCAAAACAGGCAGTTGGAGGGGCTGTCAGGCACCACTTCTTGCAAATTGACAATCGGATTTATCTCTCTATAGTGGTGCGGGCCCTGCGTGGGGGGTCGTACAGATGATTTCAAGCATTAATAGGAGGCCTAATCATGGCTGACAAGAAAGCGCAGTTGATCATCGAGGGCGCAGCCCCCGTCGAACTGCCCGTCCTCTCCGGCACGCTGGGCCCCGATGTAGTGGATGTGCGGGGTCTGACCTCCACGGGCCACTTCACGTTCGATCCTGGCTTCATGTCCACCGCCTCCTGCGAGTCGAAGATCACCTATATCGACGGCGACAAGGGCGTGCTGCTGCACCGCGGCTATCCGATCGAGCAACTGGCCGAGAAATCCGACTACCTGGAAACCTGCTACCTGCTGCTCAAGGGCGAACTGCCCACCGCCGAGCAGAAGGAACAGTTCGTCGGCACCATCAAGAACCACACCATGGTTCACGAGCAGCTGAAGACCTTCTTCAACGGCTTCCGCCGCGATGCCCACCCGATGGCCATCATGTGCGGCGTGATCGGCGCCCTCTCCGCCTTCTACCACGACTCCCTGGACATCAATAACCCCAAGCACCGCGAGATTTCCGCGCACCGCCTGGTCGCCAAGATGCCGACCATCGCCGCCATGGTGTACAAGTACTCCATGGGTCAGCCGATGATGTATCCGCGCAACGACCTGAGCTACGCAGAAAACTTCCTGCACATGATGTTCAACACCCCCTGCGAGACCAAGCCGATCAGCCCCGTGCTGGCCAAGGCCATGGACCGCATCTTCATCCTGCACGCCGACCACGAGCAGAACGCCTCGACCTCGACCGTGCGCCTGGCCGGCTCCTCCGGTGCCAACCCGTTCGCCTGCATCGCCTCCGGCATCGCCGCCCTCTGGGGCCCGGCCCACGGTGGTGCGAACGAAGCGGTACTGCGCATGCTGGACGAGATCGGTGACGTTTCGAACATCGAGAAGTTCGTGGCCAAGGCCAAGGACAAGAACGATCCGTTCAAGCTGATGGGCTTCGGCCACCGCGTGTACAAGAACTTCGACCCGCGCGCCAAGGTCATGAAACAGACCTGCGACGAGGTGCTCAGCGAGCTGGGCATCAACGACCCGCAGCTGGAACTGGCCATGAAGCTGGAAGAGATCGCCCGCCACGACCCCTACTTCGTGGAGCGCAACCTCTACCCGAACGTGGACTTCTACTCGGGCATCATCCTCAAGGCCATCGGCATCCCGACCAGCATGTTCACCGTGATCTTCGCCCTGGCACGTACCGTGGGCTGGATCTCGCACTGGCAGGAAATGCTCTCCGGCCCGTACAAGATCGGCCGCCCGCGCCAGCTGTACACCGGCTACACCCAGCGCGACTTCGTCGAGCTCGGCGCTCGCAAGTAAGTCCCGCCGGGATAGGAAAAGGCTGCTTCGGCAGCCTTTTTCTTTTATGGCGCCGAGCCATGCGCCCCGTAGGGCGCATAACGCCTACGGCGTTATCCGCCGTCCTGCCGGGCTCCGGCATTCCGGCTGGCCCTGACAATGTTTTTCGTAGGAGCGAGCTTGCTCGCGAACGGACTCTGCAGCGGAGTTTATTCGCGAGCAAGCTTGCTCCTACCGGTTGCCAGAAGGCACGGCATTTCCCTGTAGGAGCGGACTCCGTCCGCGATTGCCCCCAGGCTGCGCCGGACCATCCGGTAACCCCCACCATACAAAAGGCCGCCCAAAGGCGGCCTCTTCGACGCGCCCCCAGCCTCAGCGCTTCTCGGCAGCCGCGCGCAGCCCCTTCAGGGTGTTCATCGGCGCGTCCACCACGAAGCTGTTGGCCAGCCAGGACGGGATGCTGCCACCCGGCTCGGTCTGCACCTGGTAGGTCACCTCGGTGACGCCCGTGCCCTTGGGCACCAGCTTCCATTCGCCGACCAGCTTGGGCACGCGGATCTCGCCCTTCTCTTCGGGGATGTAGGTCGGCTCGGCCTGCAGGTGGCGGATGAGGCCGCCGTCGGCGGTCTTCTCTGTGCTCACGTGGATCACCACGTCGCGGCCGGTCACCGGCCAGGGCATGTCGATCTTCGAGTAGGTCCAGGAGTTGTCGCCCTCGCTCTTGAGCAGGCGCATCTCGGCGCAGGCGTGGATCCACTTGCAGGAGCCCTTCACGTCTTCCTGCAGGGCGTTGATGCTGGCCACGTCGGCCTTGATGTCGACCACGCCGCGATAGGCCTTGTACTTCGAGCCCGGGACGCTGCTCAGGTAGACCTTGACGCCGTCCTCGTCCTTGGCCAGTTGCCAATCCTCGGCCATGGCGGCGCCACAGGCGCCCAGCAGGGCGGCGCTCAACAGGGTCATACGCAGGATGCCACGCATCGTCATCTTCCTCTGGTTATTGTTGGTCTGGCCGGGCCGGCCAAGCGCCGGGCCCGTGCAAATCCGCGATCCTGAGCGGTTCGGCAGTCAGGATGGGCGCCAGTATGGCCCCTGAAAACGTGACTTCCAAGTCACTCAGGCGGCGGTGATCCGTTCCCATTCGGCGAGGATACGCAGGGCTTCCCCGTTGCTGCTGCCGCAGACCTCGGCATCGGCGTCGAAGGCCGCGCAGACCGCCGGGCGCTCGGGCCGGCCGAACAGGCGGCAGAGGTTGCGCTCGTCCAGTTGCACGCAACGCACGCCCGCGGGCTTGCCGCCGGGCATGCCGGGGATGGGCGAGGAGATCGACGGCGCCACGCAGCAGGCGCCACAACCGGCACGGCATTGCATCGTTGCAGGGCTCTCGGAAGGGTGCGACAGGGATGGCGCACCGCAGGGCCGGTGCGCGGCGCGGAGGATAAGCCCAGCGGCGCCCGCCGCCAAGGGCCTTGCATCGCCTGCTGCCCCTTGGCGGCGCGGGCGCGGCGATTTAGGCTGGCGCCCTCCTCACCTCCGAGAGCTCCCCATGCCGGTCTGGGCCCAAACCGCCACCCTCCTGGCGTTCTCCAACCTGTTCATGACCTTCGCCTGGTACGGCCACCTGAAGACGCTGAACACCAAGCCCTGGATCATCGCCGCCCTGGTCAGCTGGGGCATCGCGCTGTTCGAGTACCTGCTGCAGGTGCCGGCCAACCGCATCGGCTATACCGCGCTGTCGGTGGGCCAGCTGAAGATCATGCAGGAGGTCATCACCCTGGCGGTATTCGTGCCCTTCAGCGTGTTCTTCATGCAGCAGCCGCTGAAGCTGGACTACCTCTGGGCCGGCCTGTGCCTGCTGGGCGCGGTCTACTTCATCTTCCGCAGCTGATTCAGGCGCGCGGCTTCAGCCGGCTGATCAGGCTCGAGGTGTCCCAGCGCCCGCCACCGGCGGCCTGCACCTCGGCGTAGAACTGGTCGACCAGCGCCGTCACCGGCAACTGCGCGCCATTGTGCCGCGCCTCGTCGAGCACGATGGCGAAGTCCTTGCGCATCCAGTCCACGGCGAAGCCGAAGTCGAAGCGCCCTTCCAGCATGCTCTTGTGGCGGTTCTCCATCTGCCAGGACTGCGCCGCGCCCTTGCTGATGACCTCGATGGCGGCCTCGCCGTCCAGGCCGGCGCACCGGGCGAAATGCAGGGCCTCGGACAGCCCCTGGAGCAGGCCGCCGATGCAGATCTGGTTGACCATCTTGGTCAGTTGCCCGGCGCCGCTGTGGCCCATCAGCCGGACCATCCGCGCATAGGCGGCGATCACCGGCTCGGCGCGCCGGTAGAAGGCCTCCTCGCCGCCCACCATCACCGTCAGCACGCCGTTCTCGGCGCCGGCCTGGCCGCCGGACACCGGCGCGTCGAGGAAGCCCAGCTCGCGCTCGGCGGCCTGCACCGCCAGCTCGCGGGCCACCGCCGCCGAGGCCGTGGTGTGGTCGACGAACACGCTGCCCGGCTGCATCCCGGCGAGGGCGCCGTCGGGCCCCAGCACCACGCTGCGCAGGTCGTCGTCGTTGCCCACGCAGCACATCACGAATTCCGCCTGCGCCGCAGCCTCGCGCGGCGTCGGCGCGGAACTGCCGCCGTGCCCGGCGACCCACTGCGCGGCGCGCGCCGGCGTGCGGTTGTAGACGCAGACCTCATGCCCCTTGGCCTGCAGATGCCCGGCCATGGGGTAGCCCATGACGCCCAGGCCGATGAACGCGACTTTCGCCATGGCTCCAGCTCCCTGTTGTCGATCGGGCTAGCCTAGCAGCGGTTTGCCGAGCCCCGAAAGGCCTTCCATACTGCATGCCAGGCGCCGCCCCTGCGGCCCCACCGTCCCACTCGCGCGAGCAGGCCCTATGCCCCACTGGCTGGTGATCGACCTGGAAGCCACCACCGAGGAAGGTGGCTGGCCGGTCGAGGAAATGGAGATCATCGAGATCGGCGCGACCCTGGTGGCCGCCGCAGACGGTCGCGAGCAGGACCACTTCCAGCGCTTCGTGCGGCCGCAGCGCCGTCCGCTGCTGACCAGCTTCTGCCGCGAACTCACGCACATCAGCCAGGCCGACGTCGACGGCGCCGCGCCGCTGGCCGAGGTCTGGCCGCAGTTCGAACGCTGGCTGGCGCAGCACAGCCCGCGCCTGGCCGGCTGGGCCAGCTGGGGCGACTACGACCGCCACCAGCTGGAACTGGAATGGCGCAACCAGCGCATCGCCAGCCACCTCAGCCAGGTGCCGCACCTGAACCTCAAGCAGCGCTTCGCCCAGGCCCGCCAGCTCAAGCGCCCGGTGGGCCTGAACACCGCGCTGCAACTGGCCGGCCTGCACTTCCAGGGCCAGCAGCACCGCGCCCTGGAAGACGCCCGCAACACCGCCCGGCTGCTGCCCCTGGCGCTGTGAAGGCCGCGTAGTGACGCTGCCCACCACCTTGGGCATACTGGCGCTCCTTTTTTCGCCCTCCCCTACCCCCTGTTGCAGGAGCAGCCCCCATGTTCAAGGTCAACGAGTACTTCGACGGCACCGTCAAATCCATCGCCTTCGGCATGAACGAAGGCCCGGCCACCATCGGCGTCATGGCCCCCGGCGAGTACGAATTCGGCACCAGCCAGCTGGAGATCATGCACGTGGTCGCCGGCGCCCTGACCGTCAAGCTGCCGGGCAGCGACGAGTGGGAAACCTTCGCCGCGGGCAGCCAGTTCACCGTACCGGGCAACAGCAAGTTCCAGCTGAAGGTCGCGGTGGATACCGCTTACCTGTGCGAATATCGCTGAGTTCGAGCGGTGTTTGAAGAAACCGGCCCCTGGGGCCGGTTTTTTATTGGTGGAATGCAATGTAGGAGCGAGCTTGCTCGCGAATGGACTATCCCGGCGACTCCGCTGCCACGCTTACCTCTGCTCCCTCTCCCTAACCCTCTCCCTGAAGGGAGAGGGGACCGTTGGGCAGACGCTGGTGCTCTGGAGTTAGCCGGCAGCCCCGAAAGTTACCGGCTGAAACCTGGCCCTCTCTCCGCACGGACAAGCCCCCTCTCCCTTCAGGGCGGGGCGCGCAGCCGAGGGCTGGGGAGAGGGGCGAGGTCAAGCCAAACACCGAAACCACCAGTGGGTCACCCTTCGCGAACAAGCTCGCGCCTACATCCCCCCTCTCCCACTCAAGCCATGCAACCGCTGCTGCGTCGCGCTGGGCGTCTCGCCGAACAGCTTGCGGTAGTCGCCGGCGAAGCGGCCCAGGTGGGCGAAGCCCCAGCCCAGGGCGATCTCGGAGATGCTGCGGGAAGCGCCGCTGGCGAGGATGTCCTGGCGCACCCCGTGCAGGCGGTAGTGCTTCAGGTAGGTCATGGGGGCGCTGCCGAAGTACTTGCGGAAGCCCTCGAACAGCTTGAAGCGCGACACCCCGGCGGCCGCTTCCAGGTCGTCCAGGCACAGGGCCTCGCGGGCATGGGCGTGGATGTGCTCGCGGGCGCGCAGCAGGTAGTGCGGCACCTTCTCGGCCAGGCACTGGCGCAGCGCCTCGCTGTAGTTGTTCGGCTGGGCGAGGATCAGCCCCTTGAGCAGCGCGCGCTCCAGGTCGCGGCTGAAGAAGGCCTGGCCGAACAGCTCGCTCAGCTCCATCTCCTCGTTCAGGTGGCGGACCATGCGCCACCAGGCCGCCGCCGCGCCGTCCCGGGCGTCCATCTCCGGCTCGAACACCAGGGGCCGCTCGGCCGGGCGCTGGAGCATCTCCTCCAGGGTGCGGCGCATGGCCAGCAGCGGGATCACCACCTGCAGCTTGCGGCAGTCGCCGGTGATGTTCAGCTCCTGGCTCTGGTTGGGCGAGACGATCACCCCGCGCTGCGGGTTCGACTGCAGGTAGCGCCCGGCCACGCTCAGCTCCTGCTCGCCGACCAGCGGCAGGCTCAGGCTGTAGCTGTTGAAGCGCTCGGTCTCGACGATGCCGATGGTCACCTCGGTGCCGTACTCGATGCAGCCCAGGGTGGTGGACATGCCCTTGAGCACGCTGCCGCTGTGCTGGAAGCGCACCGCCTCGGGCCGCCCGGCGTGCAGGCGGTGGGGCCCGCAGATGCTCGACATCCAGTTGCGGGCGGCGGTGAGGTCGAGACGGTCGGCGTGGATGTCACGGAAGCGAGCGGGGTTCTTCGGGTTCATCGCTGGGCACTCACGGCTTGTTCGGGGCGGCTCTGGCGGCGCTTGCGCCCAGTGTGCAGCAAGACGCGTACCTGCGGGCCACGGATCGTCGGCAAAGCCTCAGTATGCGGATAGTGTTCGCCCACTTTCCGGACCATCACCCTCCTTCCGGCACCCCGCCCGCGCCCTCCGCTGCCAGCCGGCGCACCGCAGCTGGGCAGCATCTACCCAGCCCGTGCGCCGCGGTGTTACCAGGCCGCCAATTTTGCGGATCGCCTTCCCTCACTGGGCGGATAGACCGCCAGGGCGCGCCGGCCGTGAAATGGAACCACCGATCCGCCCGATGGGACAACAACAATGAACGCACCAAGCAAGAGCCTTGCACAGTGGCAGGACTACATCCGTGGCTGCCTGGACTTCCGCCCCGCCGAAGGGGTGTACCGCATCGCCCGGGACATGTTCACCGAGCCGGAACTGTTCGACCTGGAGATGGAGCTGATCTTCGAGAAGCAGTGGATCTACGCCTGCCACGAAAGCGAGATCGCCAACCCCAACGACTTCGTCACCCTGCGCGCCGGGCGCCAGCCGATGATCATCACCCGCGACGCCGGCGGCCAGCTGAACGCGCTGATCAACGCCTGCCAGCACCGCGGCGCCACCCTCACCCGGGTGTGCAAGGGCAACCAGTCCACCTTCACCTGCCCCTTCCACGCCTGGTGCTACAAGAGCGACGGCCGCCTGGTGAAGGTCAAGGCCCCCGGCGAGTACCCGGCGGACTTCGACAAGGCCAGCCGCAGCCTGAAGAAGGCCCGCATCGAAAGCTACAAGGGCTTCGTCTTCATCAGCCTCGACGTCAATGCCACCGACACCCTGGAAGATTTCCTCGGCGACGCGAAGGTCTTCTTCGACATGATGGTGGCGCAGTCCCCCAGCGGCGAGCTGGAAGTGCTGCCGGGCCGCTCCGCCTACACCTTCGAGGGCAACTGGAAGCTGCAGAACGAGAACGGCCTGGACGGCTACCACGTCAGTACCGTGCACTACAACTACGTGGCCACCGTGCAGCACCGCCAGCAGGTCAACGTCGAGAACGGCACGGCCAGCGGCACCCTGGACTACAGCAAGCTCGGCGCCGGCGACGCGCAGACCGACGACGGCTGGTTCAGCTTCCGCAACGGCCACAGCGTGCTGTTCAGCGACATGCCCAACCCCAGCGTGCGCCCCGGCTACGCCAGCGTGATGCCGCGCCTGGTCGCCGAACACGGCCAGGCCAGGGCCGAGTGGATGATGCACCGCCTGCGCAACCTGAACATCTACCCCAGTCTGTTCTTCATGGACCAGATCAGCTCGCAGCTGCGCATCGTCCGCCCCATCGCCTGGAACAGGACCGAAGTCATCAGCCAGTGCATCGGCGTCAAGGGCGAGTCGGACCAGGACCGCGAGAACCGCATCCGCCAGTTCGAGGACTTCTTCAACGTCTCCGGCATGGGCACGCCGGACGACCTGGTGGAATTCCGCGAGCAGCAGCGCGGCTTCCAGGGCCGCCTGGAACGCTGGAGCGACATCTCCCGCGGCCAGGGCAAATGGCTCGAGGGGGCCACGCCGAACAGCGAAACCCTGGGCATCGCGCCCGTGCTCACCGGCACCGAACTCACCCACGAAGGCCTCTACGTCAACCAGCACCAGCACTGGCAGCGCTTCCTGCTCGACGGCCTGGAACGCAAGGCCCTGCAACCGAAGGAGGTGCAGGCATGAACGCGCAACTGCAATACCGGGTGGAACAGTTCCTCTACCGCAACGCCGAGCTGTGCGATGCCCAGGACTGGGACGGCTACCTGGCGATGTTCAGCGAAGACAGCGAGTTCCACGTCCCGCAGTGGGATTCCGAGCACGTCTACACCACCGACCCCAGGCGCGGCATGTCGCTGATCTACTACGCCAGCCGCGCCGGCCTGGAGGACCGGGTGTTCCGCATCCGCACCGGCAAGGCCGCCTCCACCATCCCCATGCCGCGCACCCTGCACGGCATCGACAACGTGCGCCTCCGCGAGCTGGACGGCGGCGAGCTGGAAGTGCGCGCCAACTGGCACACGCTGTTCTACCGCCTGGAAAGCCCCGGGCAGTTCTTCGGCCACGCCACCTACCGCCTGCGCCCGGCCGGCGAGAGCTGGCTGATCGCCCGCAAGCACGTGCTGCTGCTCAACGACCGCATCGACTCGGTGCTCGACTTCTACCACCTGTGAGGATGGCCCGATGAACCACAAGGTCGCCTTCAGCTTCGCCGACGGCAAGACGCTGTTCTTCCCCGTGCAGGGCAACGAGATCCTCCTCGACGCCGCGCTGCGCAACGGCATCAAGATCCCCCTGGACTGCCGCGAGGGCGTCTGCGGCACCTGCATGGGCCGCTGCGAGTCCGGCCGTTACGAAATGGACTACGCCGACGAGGAAACCCTCTCCCCCGAGGACCTGGCCCAGCGCAAGATCCTCAGTTGCCAGACCCGCGTGCAATCCGACGCCGCGTTCTACTTCGACTTCGACTCCAGCCTGTGCAGCGCCGCGGGCCCGGCCAGCCATCGCGGCGTGGTCAGCGGCGTCGAGCAGGTCTCGGCGAGCACCGCCATCCTGCGCCTGCAGGTGGAGGGCCCGGCGCCGGACTACCTGCCCGGCCAGTACGCCCGCCTGCACGTGCCGGGCACCGACGCGGTGCGCTCCTACTCCTTCGCCAACCG
The DNA here is from genome assembly GCF_036231725.1 of Pseudomonas sp. JH-2. Taxonomy (NCBI): domain Bacteria; kingdom Pseudomonadati; phylum Pseudomonadota; class Gammaproteobacteria; order Pseudomonadales; family Pseudomonadaceae; genus Pseudomonas; species Pseudomonas sp. JH-2. The sequence continues at coordinate 83,499 of NZ_JAZAQP010000027.1, forward strand.
GCCGGGCCCCGGCAACCCGCTGCAGTTCCTCATCCGCCTGCTGCCCGACGGCGCCATGAGCAACTACATCCGCGAACGCTGCCAGGTGGGCGACGTCATCCCCTTCGAGGCGCCGCTGGGCACCTTCTACCTGCGCCACGTCGAACGCCCGCTGCTGCTGGTGGCCGGCGGCACCGGCCTGTCGGCCTTCCTCGGCATGCTCGACGAACTGGCCGAAAGCGGCGGCTGCGGCCAGCCGGTGCACCTGTACTACGGCGTGCGCCAGGCGGCGGACCTCTGCGAGCTGGAGCGCATCGCCACCTACGCCGAGCGCATCCCCGGCTTCGCCTTCACCCCGGTGATCAGCGACGACGACGGCTGGGACGGCAGGCGCGGCTACGTCACCGGGCACTTCGACGCCGCGGCCCTGCGCGATGCGCCCTTCGACATGTACCTGTGCGGCCCACCGCCGATGGTCGAGTCGGTGAAGGACTGGCTGCAGGCGCAGGGGCTGGAGAACGGCCGGCTGTACCTGGAGAAGTTCACCCAGAGCAACAGCTGAGTTCCGGTAGCAACGAAAAGGCCCGCTCGCGGGCCTTTTTTCATGCGCCGCGCGGAGCGGTTTATCGCGGACGGAGTCCGCTCCTACGGCGGCTCCGAGGTTCGGCGTATACGCCCTCGGCGTAGGGCGCATAACGCCTACGGCGTTATCCGCCGCTTGGCCCGGGCCCCAGGCGGCTTCGGGGCTGATCTTGGCGTGGGTTGTGGCATGGGTGTATCGGCGTATAACCGCGAACGGTTATACGCCCTACATCACGGTCGAACCCGGCGTAGGGCGCATAACGCCTACGGCGTTATCCGCCGCTTGGCCTGGGCCCCAGGCGGCTTCGGGGCTGGCCTTGGCGTGGGCTGTGGCATGGGTGTATCGGCGTATAACCGCGAACGGTTATACGCCCTACGTCATGGTCGAGCCCGGCGTTATCCGATCGGACCTGGCGTCAGGCCATCTGCGCCGCGCGGGAGCGGGTCAGCGTCATGGCGAACAGCGCCAGGCCGGCCAGCAGCACCGGCACTGCGATCCACAGGAAGAACAGCTGCAGGCCACCCGCCGCGGCGAACAGCCAGGCGCCCAGCGAGGAACCGATGATGGATCCGGCGCGCCCGGCGCTCAGGGCCCAGGCCACGCCGGTGGCGCGGGCGTGGGTCGGGTAGAAGGTGGCGGCGAGGATGCTCAGGTTGTTCAGCGCGCCGGTCAGGGTGAAGCCAACCACGAAGACCATCAGCAGCAGCGCCGTGGCATGGCCCAGCTGGGTGCCGGTCAGCGCCAGGGCGACGGCCGCGGCCAGGCACAGCGGCGGCAGCACCCGGTTCGCGCCGACGCGGTCCATCAGCATGGCCATGGCAATGCCGCCCACCACCCCGCCGAACGGCAGCATGGAGGCGATGCGCGCGGTCTGGCCGAGGGCGTAGCCGCTGTCGCGGAGGATGGTCGGCAGCCAGCTGGTCAGCAGGTAGAAGACGAACAGGCAGCAGAAGAACGTCAGCCACAGCATCAGGGTGCGCAGGGCGCGACCGTCGGTGAACAGCGAGGACACCGGCGAACGCGCCTGGCCGCGGGGCTCGTCGCCGATCAGCTCGACGGCCGCCCAGTCGCGGCTGCCACCGATACGCTCGAGAATGGCCCGCAGGCGCTCGACCAGCGCCGGCTTGCCGGCCATGAAGCAGATCGACTCCGGCAGCGCCAGCCAGAGCGCCGGCAGCAACACCAGCGGCGCCAGCCCGCCGCACAGCAACAGCCCCTTCCAGCCCACCAGCGGCAACAGCATGGCCGCCACCCAGCCGCCCAGGGCCAGGCCGAGGGTGAAGCCGGAATAGCTGAGCGTCACCAGCAGCATGCGCCGCCGCGCCGGGGAGTATTCCGAGCTGAGGGTAATGGCATTGGGCAGCACGCCGCCCAGGCCGATACCGGTGAAGAAGCGCAGCACGGTGAGCACCTCGATGTTCGGCGCCAGGGCGCAGGCCAGGGTGCCCAGGGCCACGATCAGCAGGCTCAGCATCAGCACCAGCTTGCGCCCGTGGCGGTCGGCCACCGGGCCGAAGCCGACGCTGCCCAGCAGCATGCCGAACAACCCGGCGGCGAAGGCCGGGGCCAGCTGGGCGCGCTCGATGCCCCAGTCACGCACCAGTTCGGGGGCGATGTAACCGATGGCCGCGGTGTCGAAACCATCGAGCACCACTACCAGGAAGCACAGCAGCAACACGCGGATCTGCAGGGCGGACAGAGGACTGTTGTCGATCACGTCGCTGACGCGCAGGGTTTGTCTGTTCATGGGGTTCTTCTCGTTGCTAGGGGTGGGCCGGCTCAGAAGAGCTTCCAGGTGTAACTGAGGATCAGGCGGTTCTCGTCGATGTCGGTGAGGTAGTTGGAACGGGCCATGGCGTTGCGCAGGCGGATGTTCAGCCCGGCCAGCGGGCCGCCCTGCAGCGTGTAGGCCAGTTCCAGGTCGCGCTCGCGGTCACGGCCCTCGAAGCCCCTGCCGGTGTCGACGTTGCTGCCGCGCAGGTAGCGCAGCGTGGTGCTCAGGCCGGGGATGCCGAGGGCGGCGAAGTCGTAGTCGTGGCGCACCTGCCAGGAACGCTCGTCGGCCGAGGCGAACTGGAAGGTGGGCACTTCGTTGCCCAGCGGCGCGACGTTGGGGAACACCCGCGGGAAGCCGTCGTCGCCGAACATGCCCTGGTAGCCGACGTAGAAGGTGTGCCCGCCGCGCCTGGCCGAGAGCAGCGCGTAGAAGGCGCGGTTGTCCAGGTTGCCGAGCAGGCGCTTGCCATCCTCCTTGGCGTCGTAGAAGCCGAGGTTGCCGCCCAGCACCCAGTCGCCGGCGGGCTGGCTGTGCCTGAGGCCGAGGAAACCCTGGCGGTAGATGTCTTCCAGCTGGCCGTACCAGAGGCTGGCGCGGGTGCGCTTGGCGTTGAAGTCGTAGTCGCCGCCGGCGAAGTTGAAGGCGTCGCTTTCCACCTGGCGGTAGGGTGTCGCGCCGACCATCGCCTGCAGGTCGCTGGTGCCGGCCTCGTTGCGCACGCTGTAGGACTTCAACCGGCCCGCCTGCAGGGCCAGGCCGGGAATCTCGGCGGAAGCCAGCATGGCGCCCTGGTAGGTGGGCGGCAGCAGGCGGTTGTCGCTGGCCGGCAGCACCGGCAGGTTGGGCTGCAGCTCGCCGAGCTTGAGTTCGCTGCGCGAGACCTTCGCCTTCAGCGCCACGCCCAGGCGGCTGTAGTCGTCCGGCGCGCGACCGTCGCCGTCCACCGGCAGCAGCCCGCTGTTGGTCCGCTCCGGGCTGCTGTCCAGCTTCAGGCCGAGCAGGCCGATGGCGTCCAGGCCAAAGCCCACGGGCCCCGGCGTGTAGCCGGAACGGAAGTCGAGGATGAAGCCCTGGGCCCACTCCTCCGTCTTCGATTGCGGGTTGGCGCCGACGATGTCCGAGTAGTCGCGGCTGAAGTAGTAGTTGCGCGCCTGCAAGGTGGCGCTGGCGCCCTCGACCAGGCCCTCGCCGGCCTCTACCTGCGGTAGCGCCGCCAGGGTGCCGGAGGCGAGCACCGCCAGGGACAGTTTGTGCTGATTGCTCATGTTGCTTGCACTCTTATCGTTGTTGTAGGCAAAGCGTTCCCTGCCGCCGGCAGCCCGGCAGCCTGGGGTGGTTCGATGGTGAAAGGCCGCCCGCAGCGGCGGCGCGTCGTCAGTTCACCGGTTCGCGCTGGCGCAGCGCGGCGTCGTAGGGCTCGCGCACCACGCCCTGCGGCGTCAGCTCGAAAGCCATCAGGTCCTGGCCGATGACGAAGGGCCCGGTGTAACCCTGGGCTACCCGCGTGCGAATCTCCTCTTCGGAGGCACGGCCGATCTCGCCGCGGCTGTACAGTGAGATGTGGGAGAACACCGCGTCACGGGGACGGGTCTCGTTCAGCACCTTCGCCACCTTTTCCGGGTTGGCCAGGTAGTCGTAGAAGTGCTTCACGTAGTCGGGGTGCGCCTGTTCCAGCTGATGGCTGGCGACCGACAGGCAGTGCACCAGCAGGTCCACGCCCTTGGCCTGCTGCACCAGGTTCGGCGCGTAGGTGGTGTCGCCGGACAGCACCAGCGAGCGCCCGGCATAGTCGACGCGGTAGCCATAGGCGGGCTTCACGTGGCCGTGGTCGACGAGAAAGGCGGTGACCTTCAGCCCGTCCTTGTCGAATACCACGCCGCCTTCGGCGGGCAGGGTCCGGTCGGAAATGCGGGTAGCCGCTTCGGCAACCTCCTTGCCACCCACGCGAATGCGGTTGTTCTCGCTGAACATGCGCTCGATGCCCCGGGCGACGTCGTCGATGCCCTTCGGGCCGATGACCGCCAGCGCCTGCGTGCTGCGTCCGTCGTCCGTGGGCAGCGGCGCGCTGGCGTAGAGGTCGGGCAGGCCGGTGAAGTGGTCGGAATGCAGGTGGGTGATCAGCACCGCATCGATATCGCGCAGCGGCACCTGCAGCTGGTGCAGGCGCATGGAAACGCCGCGCCCGGCATCGAACAGCAGCTTGTGCCGGCCGGCCTCGACCAGGGTGCTCATGCCGAAGCGGTTGATGTTGAGGATGGGGGTCCCGGTGCCCAGCAGGGTCACCTTCATGCTCTGCTCGTCGGCGGCGGCGGGCGCGCCGTGCAGAGCCAGCAGAAAGGCGCCCACGGCGCCGAGGATGCGTAGGGATTTCATCGCGTTCTACCTTCTGTTGTTGTTATTGACCGCTGGACGGGCCCAGGCCCGGCACGCTCAGCCATTAATGGCCGAGCGGCCCTGCCGGTCTATCCGCATAGTCGGCGGCTTCAATCCGCTGAGTGCCGTTGCGTTCGCAGCGCCGTTCGACACTCAGGTTTCCATTGGCCGGGTGAATACATCGGCCCCATCGCCCTGCTCCGCGCTGGCCCGCGCCAGGCATTCGCGGAACAGCCGGGCGGCGGGCCCCAGCTCGCGGCCGCTGGGGTGGAAGCAGCCGATATCGCCAAAGCGCAACGCCACGCCCAGGTCGAAGGCCTGCACGCCACCGGGCTCGCCCAGTTGCTGGGCGGTCTCCAGCGGCAGCAGGCCGACGGTCTGCTGGTCCTGCATAAGGGCCACGTTGGTCAGCACCGACAGCGACTCGATGACGTTCCCGGGTAGCGGCAACCCCGCTTCGGCGAACAGCCGGTCGACGGTCTGCCGCAGCAGCGAACCGGGGGGTGGCAGCACCCAGGGGCAGGCGTGCAGCTCGGCGAAGGTCAGCGCGCTCTGGCCATGCAGCGGGTGACGGCGGCCGCCGACGATGCACAGGCGCTCTTCGTAGAGCACGTCCACGCCCAGCGCCTGCGCCTCGCCACGCGCCAGCCAATCGTCCGGCACCCGGCCCACCACCAGGTCGACCTCGCCACCGATCAACGCCGGGAACAATTGGTCGAACTGACCGACGCGCACCGACACCAGCACACGCGGTGCGCGCGATTTCAGCAGGCGCAGGGCGCGTGGCAGCAGCGAGGTGGAAGCGGAGATCAGGGTGCCCACCACCACGTGCCCGGAGGTACCGTCCCGGAAAGCCTCGACCTCGTCGCTCAGCGCCCGCAGTTCGGCGAGCATCGAGCGCGCCCGGCGCAATACCAATTCGCCGAGCTCGGTGACGCTGACGCCACGGTTGCCGCGCTCCAGCAGCGGCGCGTCGAAGTACGACTCCAGTTCGTGGATGACCTTGGTCACCGCCGGCTGGGTCATGTTCAGCACCTGGGCGGCCCGCAGCAGCGAGCCGCTCTGCGCTACCTGGTCGAACACCACCAGCTGGTAGAACTTCAGTTTGCGCGCGACGGATACGACGCTGGATTTCATCTGGCACCTCGCTCTGGCCGGCCGTTGCGCCGACACCCTGCCATGGACGCTCTCAGAGGCCGAAGAAGGCCCTCGCATTGCCGGCGCAGATGCGCGCCTTGTCGGTTTCGCCCAGCAGCGGGTGCTCCAGCACGCCGGCGCCGATGCTCTGTTCGCCCAGCGGGAAGGGCGAGTCGGAGCCGAGCATCACCCGGTCGGCGCCCATCACCTCCACCAGCAGGCGCAGCGCGCCGGGGTCGAACACCGCCGAGTCGACGAAGAAGCGCTTCACGTAGCTGGAGGGCAGCTGCGGGCAGTCCTCGCGGACGATGTCGCGGTGGCGCCAGGCGTTGTCCACCCGCCCGAGCAGGAAGGCGAAGGCCCCGCCGCCGTGGGCGAAGCAGATGCGCAGCGACTCGGGCAGGCGCTCGAAGGCGCCGGAGAGGATCAGCGAGAGGATGCCCAGCTGGGTCTCCGCCGGCATCGCCACCAGCCAGGGCAGCATCCACTTCTTCATGCGCTCGCGGCCCAGCATGTCCCAGGGGTGCACCAGCAGCGGGATGCCCTCCTGCGCGCAGTGGCGCAGGAAGGTCTCCAGCCCGGAGTCGTCCAGGTCGCGCTCGCCGACGTGGTTGCCGATCTGCACGCCGACGTGGCCGCAGGCCTTGGCCCGGCTGGCCTCGCGGCAGGCGGCGTCGATGTCCTGCAACGGCACCTGGGCCAGCACCTTGAGACGCTCCGGGGCGATGGCGGCCATCTCCAGGGCACGGTCGTTCATCAGTTGCGCCCAGGGCAGCGCACGCTCGATGGGCTGGTCGTAGCCGAACATCACCGGGGTGGCGCACATCACCTGGACGTCCAGGCCCTGTTCGTCCAGGTGCTCCAGGCGCCGCTGCGGGTCCCAGAGCACGTCGTGCACCGGGCGGAACGGCTTGTCGCCGAGCATGATCTGCCCGTGCCGGCCCTCGGTGCGCAGCCAGGGCGCGCGCTGCGGGTGCAGGCGCGCGGCCTCGGCCTGGGTGATGGTGGGGAAAAAGTGCGAGTGGATGTCGATCTTCATACGCTGTGGAACTCGTTGAGTGTCTTGTGCCAGGCCTGCCAGTCGCGGCCCGGGTGGATCTCGCCGCATTCGCGGCAGCGGCGTTCCTCGTCGGAGGTGGCGTAGAACTGCTCGTACACCGGCGGCAGGTCGGCGACGATGCTCTGCAGCTGCATCTCGTAGCGCTTGACCAGGCAACCGCAGCGCGCGCAGGACCATTGCAGGGCATCGTGCCGGCCCTGCGGGCGGCGGTGCTCGATGACCAGGCACAGGCTGCCGGGCTCGGGGCGCTGCGGCGAATGGATGACGTGCGGGGCCATCAGGTAGATGTCGCCTTCCTTGAGGTCCACCCGCTCGTAGCGGCCGCGGTCCCAGATGTTCAGGTAGGCGTTGCCCTTGAACTGGTAGAAGAACTCTTCCACCGGGTCGTCGTGGAAGTCGGTGCGCTGGTTGGGCCCGCCGACCACGGTGACCATGTAGTCGCTGCCCTGCCAGATCTGCTGGTTGTTCACCGGCGGCTGCAGCAGGTGGGCGTGCTCGTCGAGCCAACGCTTGAAATTGAAGGGGGCGCTGAAGTGGTGCTTGTCCATTGTTGTTGTCTCCCAGCGGTTCAACGGGGGCGCGGCGCGTAGGCCACGGCCTTGATCTCGATGCGCAGGTGCGGGTGCGGCAGTTGGTGCACGGCCACGGTGGTGCGGGTCGGGCCGCTCTCGTCGAAGAACTCGGCGTAGACCTGGTTGTAGCCGCCGAAGTCGTTCATATCGACGAGGAAGGCGCTGATCTCGACGACGTCCGCCAGGCTGGCGTGTTCGCTGGCGAGGATGTCGCGGATGTTCTCGATCACCGCGCGGGTCTGCGCGCGGATGTCCAGGTTGGTGGTGCCCATGGCGTCCACCTCGACGCCGACGAAGCTGTTGTCCGGGCGCCGCGAGCTGGTGCCGGAGACGAAGAGGAAGTCGCCGGCACGCTTGATGTGCGGGAAGCGCCCGCGCGGGGTGGCCTTGCCGGCGACCACGGTGGCTTTGTTGTCGCTCATGCTGCTGCTCCTTGATCGTTGCGCACGCTGAAACTGCTCTGCCCCAGGCCCTGGACCTCGACGCTGACGTGCATGCCGGGCCGCAGGGCCTCGGCGGCGGTGGCGGCGCCGGCCATCACCAGGCTGCCGGCGGGCAGTTCGATCTGCGCCTGGTGCAGCAGGCGCGAAGCCTGCACCAGGCTGCGCAGCGGGTTGCCGAGGATGGCGGCGCTGGAACCGGCCTGGACCACCCGGCCATCCAGGCGCAGCACCACGCCGGCATTGGCCAGCCCGGCGAAGTCCCGCGACCAGGGGCCGATGGTCAGCCCGGCCGAGGAGCAGTTGTCCGCCACCACGTCCTCCAGGCTGAACTTGAAGGCCTGGTAGCGCGAGTCGATGATCTCCAGCGCCGGGGCCACGGCCTCCAGGTAGTCGGCCGCTTCCAGCAGGGTCAACGGGCGGTCGATGGCGCGGCGGGTGAGGAAGCAGACCTCCGGCTCGACCCGCGGGTGGATGTAGCGGGCCAGGTCCACCAGGCCGCCGTCCTCTTCCAGCATGGCGTCGGTGAGCCAGCCCCAGATCAGGCTGTCGACGCCCATCTGGACCATCTTGGCGCGGCTGGTGAAGCCCAGCTTGACGCCGATGCCGCGCTCGCCGTCGTCATAGCGGCGCTGCATGGAGGCGCGCTGGATGCGGTAGGCGTCGTCCAGGCTGAATGGCGCGCTGGCGCTGAACTGCGCCAGGGGCTCGGCATGCCGCGCGGCCTGGTCGAGGGCCTGGGCGATGCGGGGGATATCGGTGCTCATATGCTGTACTCCTGCGGATTACGCTTTTCGTAGGATCGAGGGGGCGCCTAGCCCCTGCTCGCGAACCTGGCCCCGCTGCGGAGTCGGTTCGCGAGCAAGCTCGCTCCTACAGTCGAGGGGGCCCACCGTAGGAGCGGACCTTGTCCGCGATAGCCGGAGGTTCCGGCGCGATTCGCGGATGAGATCCGCTCCTACGGGTTGCCCCGACACCGTGCCTTTGTAGGAGCGCGCCCTGCGCGCGAATCGCAGGCAGGGCCTGCTCCTACAGTCGAGGTGGGGCCCACCGTAGGAGCGGACCTTGTCCGCGATAGCCGG
>NZ_JAZAQP010000028.1:0-92067 GCF_036231725.1 Pseudomonas sp. JH-2
AGAGCCCCGATCAGCACAGGGACGTGCTGTCGGGGCGGGCCTCCGTGGCGGGGGAATTCGCGAGGGTAGCCCGGCTTCATCGGGCCCGTATGTCGGGGCAAGCCTTTTTGGTTCCTTTTGTGGCGTTTGACAAAAGGGACTCGCCCGAGGGGGCGAAACGAGAGATATCAACGCACTCGGTGCGGCGCGCTACACCAAGCCTCAAGCCAATTGGGTTTCCGAGTTCGCGGAAACGGCGGATATCGCCTGGGGCGTCATCCGCCCTACAGGCGCGCCAGCACCCCGGGCAGTTCCGCGAGGCTGTGGATGATCGCGCTGGGGGCTTCCTCGCCCTCCCAGGCCTTGCGCGCCGGGTTGAACCAGATGGCCTGCAGGCCGGCGCGGCGGGCGCCGGCGATGTCGTCGCTGGGGTGGTCGCCGATGTGCACTGCCTGCTGCGGTGCCACGCCGGCGCGCTTGAGCGCTTCCTGGAAGGGTTTCGGGTCGGGCTTGCCGATGCCCAGTTCCTCGGCGCACAGGGCGAACTGGAAGTAGTCGGCCAGGCCCAGGCGGCGCACGTCGGCGTTGCCGTTGGTGAGCACGCCGAGGATGAAGCGGTTGGCCAGGGCTTCCAGTGTCGGGTGCACTTCGGGGAACAGGCTGACCTGGTGGCGCGCGTGGAGGAAGACCTGGAAACCGGCCTCGGCCAGGTCCGCCGCTTCCGCCTGTGGATAACCGGCGTCGAGCAGGGCGTGCAGGAGGATGCGCCGGCGCAGTTCGCTCAGGCGGTGCCTGAGCATCGGGTCCTGCTGCATCAGCCGTGCGCGGATCGCCCACAGGTGCTCGATGGGCACCGGGCCGAGCTGCGCGGCGTTCGCCGCCAGCCACTCGCGCAGGGTGGCCTCGGCGCTGTTCATCACCGGGGCGACATCCCAGAGGGTGTCGTCGAGGTCGAAGGTGACCAGCTGGATACTCATTCCTCGGCTCCTGTATCGCTGTCTTTCCTGCCGCGCCGGGCGCGGGGGTGGGCCTGGTCGTAGACCTTGGCCAGGTGCTGGAAGTCCAGGTGGGTGTAGATCTGCGTGGTGGCGATGTCGGCGTGGCCGAGCAGCTCCTGCACCGCGCGCAGGTCCTGGGAGGATTCCAGGATATGGCTGGCGAAGGAATGCCGCAGCATGTGCGGGTGCAGGTGCTGGCCCAGCTCGCGCACGCCGGCCTGGCGCACGCGCAGCTGCACGGCGCGCGGCGTCAGGCGCTTGCCGCTGTGGCCGACGAACAGCGCGCGGTCGGCCGGGCGGGCCTGCTCGCGCAGCGGCAGCCAGTCCTCGATGGCCTGGCGCGCGGCGCGCCCCACCGGCAGCTCGCGGACCTTGTTGCCCTTGCCGAGCACCCGCACCAGGCCGGCGGACAGGTCCAGGCCGTCGAGGTCCAGGCCGACCAGTTCGGACAGGCGCAGGCCGGAGGAGTAGAACAGCTCCAGCATGGCCTGGTCGCGGCGGGCGATGAAGTCGTCCTCCAGGGCGCCGTCGAGCAGTTGCCCGGCGCGGTCGGCATCGAGGGTGCGCGGCAGCTTGCGCGCGGCCTTGGGCGCGGCCAGGCCGTCGGCGGGGTTGTGCCGGCAGCGGCCCTCGCGGATCAGGTACTGGTAGAGCCCGCGCACCGCCGAGAGCAGCCGCGCCAGGCTGCGGCTGGCCAGGCCTTGTGCATGCAGGCGGGCGACCTGCGCGCGCAGCTCGCGCACCTGCAGGTCGGCCCAGTCGGCGATGCCGTTCTTCTCGCACAGCGCCACCACCTTGAGCAGGTCGCGCTGGTAGCCGGCGAGGGTATGCGCGGACACCTGGCGCTCGCTGCGCAGGTGTTCGAGAAAGGCATCGATGTCAGCTACAAGCTTCAAGCTTCAAGCTCCAAGTGAAAAGCCCGGCTTCCACCGCGTCGCTCTGCTTGCGGCTTGAAACTTGAGGCTTGCCGCCGCCTTTCTAGCGTACCGACCGCAGCGGCGTGGAGAAGCGCGGCAGGACGCGGGCCAGGACCTCGGCCACGTAGCCGAGGAACAGGGTGCCGAGGGAGCTCTTGTAGTGCTGCGGGTCCGGGCTGCCGATGGCCAGCACGCCGTGCAGGCCCTGGTAGTTCAGCGAGACCACCGCCGCCGAGCCGACGCCGTCGCGCTCGGCTTCGCCGAACAGGAAGGCCAGCTCGTGGGGGCGCAGCACGCCGCACACGGTCTTGCCGCCGGAGAGCAGGCCACCGATGGCCTGGTGCGCCTCGGCGCTGCTCACCGAGCGGCCCACCGGCAGGTTGTTGTCGCTGAACAGGATGAAGCTGACGTAGGGCACCTGGAATTCGTGGCGCAGGCTGTCTTCCACGGTGCTGACCACGTCTTCCAGGCTGGTGGTGTCGAGCAGGTCGAGCACCAGGCGGCGGGTCTTGTCGAACAGCCGGTCGTTGTCGCGGGCCACGTCCATCAGCTGCGCCAGGCGGTGGCGCATCTCGATGTTGCGCTCGCGCAGCAGGCGCACCTGGCGCTCCACCAGCGAGACGGCGTTGCCGCTCTCGTGGGGGATGCGCATCTCCGGGATCAGCTCGTCGTGCTCGACGAAGAATTCGGGATGCTGGCGCAGGTACTCGGCGACCTGTTCGGCATCCAGCGGCGGGCGGTGTTCCGGGCTGTTCTCGGTCATGGGCGTCTCGGCTTGGCGTCTCGGGTTACAGGCGGACCTGGCCTTCGTACACCCGCACGGCGGGCCCGGTCATCATAACCGGCTGGCCGGGGCCTGCCCACTCGATGTTCAGGCGGCCGCCCGGCAGGTCGATCTGCACCGGCGAGCGCAGCCAGCCCTGGCGGATGCCGGCCACCGCGGCGGCGCAGGCGCCGGTGCCGCAGGCCAGGGTCTCGCCGACGCCGCGTTCCCACACGCGCAGGCGCGCATGGTTGGCGTCGAGCACCTGCAGGAAGCCGATGTTGGCCTTGGCCGGGAAGCGCGGGTGCACCTCCAGTTGCGGGCCCAGGGTGCGCACCGGGGCGGTGTCGACGTTGTCCACCCGCAGCACGCCGTGGGGGTTGCCCATGGAGATGGCGGCCAGTTCGACGCTCTGCCCGTCGACGTCCACGGTGTAGCTGGTGGCCTCGGCGTCGGCGACGAAGGGCACCTGTTCCGGCGCCAGGCGCGGCGCGCCCATGTCCACGGTGACCTGGCCGTCGTTGGCGACGCTGAGCTCGATGATGCCGCCCTTGGTCTCGACGCGGATGGTCTTCTTCATGGTCAGGCGCTTGTCCAGCACGAAGCGGGCGAAGCAGCGCGCACCGTTGCCGCACTGTTCCACTTCGCTGCCGTCGGCGTTGAAGATGCGGTAGCGGAAGTCGACGTCGGGGGTGCCCGGCGGCTCGACGATCAGCAGCTGGTCGAAGCCGACGCCGGTGTTGCGGTCGCCCCAGGTCTTGACGTGGCGGGGCAGCACGTGGGCGTGCTGGCTGACCAGGTCGAGGACCATGAAGTCGTTGCCCAGCCCGTGCATCTTGGTGAAGCGCAGTAACATGGTCTCGGCCTCACTCCGGCAGCAGGCTTTCGCCGGCGTAAAGCTCCTGGACGGTCTCGCGGCGGCGCACCTCGAAGGCCCGCTCGCCATCCACCAGCACCTCGGCGGCGCGGCCGCGGGTGTTGTAGTTGGAACTCATGACGAAACCATAGGCGCCAGCCGAGCGCACCGCCAGCAGGTCGCCTTCCTCCAGGGCCAGCTCGCGGCCCTTGGCGAGGAAGTCGCCGGTCTCGCAGATGGGGCCGACCAGGTCGTAGGTGCGTTTCTCGCCAGCGCGCGGGACGACCGGGCTGACTTCCATCCAGGCCTGGTACAGCGCCGGGCGGATCAGGTCGTTCATCGCCGCGTCGATGATGGCGAAGTCCTTGTGCGCGGTGTGCTTGAGATACTCCACGCGGGTCAGCAGCAGGCCGGCGTTGGCCACGATGTAGCGGCCCGGCTCGAACACCAGGGTCAGCTGGCGGCTGCCCAGGCGCTCGCGGATGGCGCGGATGTAGTCGCTGGCCGGCGGCGGGGTTTCGTCGCGGTAGCGCACGCCCAGGCCACCGCCCAGGTCCAGGTGGCGGATGAGGATGCCGCGCGCGGCCAGGCGGTCGACCAGCGCCAGCAGGCGGTCGAGGGCGTCGAGGAAGGGCTCGAGCTGGGTCAGCTGCGAGCCGATGTGGCAGTCAACGCCCTTCACGTCCAGGTTCGGCAGCTCGGCGGCGCGGGCGTAGATGGCCTCGGCATCGTCGATGTCGACGCCGAACTTGTTCTCTTTCAGCCCGGTGGAGATGTAGGGGTGGGTCTGGGCGTCCACGTCCGGGTTCACCCGCAGCGACACCGGCGCCTTGACGCCCAGTTCCGCGGCCACTTCCTGCAGGCGCTCCAGCTCCATGGTGGATTCGACGTTGAAGCAGTGCACGCCCACTTGCAGGGCGCGGCGCATGTCCTCGCGGGTCTTGCCGACGCCGGAGAACACCACCTTGGCCGGGTCGCCGCCGGCGGCCAGCACGCGTTCCAGCTCGCCGCGCGAGACGATGTCGAAGCCCGAGCCCAGGCGCGCCAGGACGTTCAGCACGGCCAGGTTGGAGTTGGCCTTGACCGCGAAGCAGACCAGGTGCGGCAGGCCCTGCAGGGCGTCGGTATAGGAACGGAACTGCTGCTCGATGTGAGCGCGCGAGTAGACGTAGGTGGGCGTGCCGAAGCGCTCGGCGATGGCCGACAACGCCACGCCTTCCGCGAACAGTTGCCCGTCACGGACGTTGAATGCCTCCATGTGCTGCTCCCTTACAGACCGTAGCGGTCCTTGCTGTGCTTGCTTTGGGCTTGCTGGTCGTCCGGCAGGTACAGCGGGCCTTTCTGGCCGCAGCCGGCGAGCGCGGCGCTGAGCACGGCGAGCGCGACGAAGGGAAGAAGCAGTCGCTTCATGGCGGAATCCTTGTGATCAAAGCGTAATTGCCCCGGAGTATACCGGCCCCCCGGCGCCTTGCCTATGCAACCAGGCTCCCGCCCGGCGGGCCTTGCAAAGGGGCTGGCGGGGGCTGCTCGCAGCCGCGACGGCGCCTGTTCCAGCGCGAGTACGGCACCTGCCGCGACCCCGTCGCGCAGTCATACGATGGATGGGCGGCGGCGCGCCGGAACAGTCCCGTCCCTTCGGGTTGCGCGGAAAATGTCGCCATGCGTCGTTGCGGGACTTGGCAAGGGGCGACCATTCCCGGCGTCCCGCGTCTAGCCTGACGACATTTTTCGCAGCAACGCGGTTTGCGATCAGCCCCCGCCAGCCCCTAGCATCTGAAGGAAAAAACGGAGGATCCATGCAAGCCCCCGTCCCACTCGCCGGCTCCATCTCCATCGCCTACGTGCAGGGCCTGGTGGACCACCTCGAACGTCGCGGCGTGGCGCCGCAGCGGCTGCTGGCCGGCGTCCAGCTCGACCCGGCGGTCCTCGACCAGCGCGAGGCGCGCATCGCCGCCAGCGTCTATGTCGACCTGCTGGAGCTGGGCCTGGCGCTGAGCGGCGACGCCGACCTCGGCCTGCACCTGGGCGAGGCGGTGCGCCCTGGCCACTTCGGCGTGCTCGGCTACCTGCTGATGAGCTGCGCGACCCTCGGCGACGCCCTGCACCGCCAGGCCCGCTACGCCGAGCTGGTGGGCAGCCTGGGCCGCGTCGAACTGGCCGATGAGCCGCCGCGCGCCGGCCACGAGCCGCTGGTGCGGCACAGCTGGGAGCCGTTGCTGCCGCGCCAGCAGCGCCAATTGGCGGAGGAGACCCTGGCCTGCTGGCTGCGTTTCGGCCACTGGATCAGCGGCCGCGACCAGGCACCGCTGGAGGTGCGCTTCCGCCACCCGGCGCCGGCCGACATCGCCGAGCACCGGCGCATCTTCCGCTGCCCGGTGCTGTTCGGCCAGGCGGACAACGCCCTGGTGTTCCCCCGGCGCCTGCTGGCGCTGCCCCTGGAGCAGGCCGACAGCCAGATCCAGCGTACCCTCGACGCCTACGCCGGGCGCCTGCTGGAGAGCATCCGCCGTGGCGACGGCGTGCTCGAGCGGGCCCGCCAGTGCCTGGCCGAGCGCCTGCCGGAGCAGGCGGTCGACCTCGAGGCCCTGGCCGGCGAGCTGGCCCTGAGCCCGCGCACCCTGCAGCGCCGCCTGCGCGACAGCGGCCTGTCGTTCAGCCGCCTGGTGGACGAGACGCGCCAGCAACTGGTGCTGCACCACCTGCGCGACCCGGCGCTGGAGCTGGCCGACGTCGCCAGCCTGGTCGGCTTCAGCGAGACCGGCTCGCTGGCGCGGGCTTTCCGCCGCTGGACGGGGCAGAGTCTCGGGCAATACCG
The DNA here is from genome assembly GCF_036231725.1 of Pseudomonas sp. JH-2. Lineage (NCBI taxonomy): Bacteria > Pseudomonadati > Pseudomonadota > Gammaproteobacteria > Pseudomonadales > Pseudomonadaceae > Pseudomonas > Pseudomonas sp. JH-2. Next base: position 6,329 of record NZ_JAZAQP010000028.1, read on the forward strand.
GCGTACACTGCAGCCTTTGGCAGATTCCTGAGGACAATGCATGAGCAGCATGAGCGAAGCCCGTTTCCACGACCTCGTCGACGAGGTACAGACCACGGTGGAAGACGCCTTCGATGACAGTGACCTGGACGTGGACCTGGAGAATTCCGGCGGCGTGCTGACCGTGCGCTTCGAGAACGGCAGCCAGCTGATCCTCAGCCGCCAGCCGGTGCTGCGCCAGCTGTGGGTGGCGGCGCGCTCCGGCGGTTTCCACTTCGACTACGACGAGTCCGGCAGCCTGTGGCTGAGCGACAGCACCCGCGAGCCGCTGGGCGCGCTGCTCAACCGGGCGACCCTGGAGCAGGCGGGCACGGATGTCGAGTTCCCCGGCCTCTGAGGCGCCGGTGCCCTCGCCCTGCTGCCGGCGCTGCTGCCTGGACGAGGGCGACGTCTGCCTGGGCTGCGGCCGCAGCCTGGCGGAGATTCTCGAATGGAACCAGGCCGACGGCGCGCGCCGCCGGCAGATCGTCGAGGCCGCCCTGGCGCGCCGCAAACCGCTGTGGCCGTACCCCTGAGCGGGTGGCCTTGCTTATTCGCGGCACTGTGTTAGTGTCCGCTGAAAACCCCGCCTTGGGCGGGGTTTTTCTTTTTTCGATCCACTGCCAAGGAGTCTGCCGGCCATCATGACCACCGCACCGTCCATCACCGTTACCCGTCTCGACCTGCAACGTCTGGAGCGCCTGCTCGACAGCCTGGATGAGTACGGTCCCGCCGCCGAAGCGCTGGAAGCCGAGCTGTCCCGCGCCAACGTGGTCGGCCACGACGAGGTGCCGCCGGGCGTGGTGACCATGAATTCCACGGTGCGCTGCCGCGAGGAAGGCAGCGGCAAGGAGTACCTGCTGACCCTGGTCTACCCGGAAGACGCCGGCGGCGAAGGCAAGGTGTCCATCCTGGCGCCGGTGGGCACCGCGCTGCTGGGCCTGACCGTCGGCCAGAGCATCGACTGGCCGGCCCCGGGCGGCAAGACCCTCAAGCTGAGCCTGCTGGACATCACCTACCAGCCCGAGGCCGCTGGCGACTACAACCGCTGAGGCCTCCCGGCGATGGACGCAGGCCCCGGGGCCGCGCCTCAGGCGTCGGCCAGGGCCTGGTTCAGCGCGCTTTCCAGGCGCTGCTTGTAGCGCAGGTAATGGATGCTCTGCAGCGCCGGCTCCGCGGCCACCGCCGACAGGTCGAGGTCGGTGATGTAGCAGGGGTAGCGCTCCTGCCCGCGGCGCTGGGCGAGGATGTGCCGGGCCACGGCCTGGAACAGCCCGGCGCCGTACTCCAGTTCGGAGAATTCGCGGTGGTTGCAGTACAGGGTGATGCGCGACCGCTGCCCGGCCCCCGGCTCGACGATCGCCTGGACGTTGTAGTAGGGCCGCTCCTGTGCGCTCGGCGGTACGCTGCGGCGCTCCACCCGGCGAGCCCGTCCGCGGCCGGCCGGTAGCAATTCGTAATAAAGAATTTCCTGCACCGGCTGCGCCTCGCCCAGCGGCAGCTGCGCGCTGCGCCGGTAGAGCATGGCCTGGAGAAAGCGCTGCAGCGGCACCAGCAGGGTCTGCTCGTCGTCGCAGGCCTGGCGGCCGTGCCACAGGGAATTGCGTTCATCCAGCAGGTAGAGCGCGGCCTGGCCCTCGTCCAGGCGGTAGACCACCTGCAGGCAGCCGGGGCGGCCGAGCGGCAGCACCAGTGCCAGGTCCTCGCCTTCCAGGGCGTGGCGGTCCAGGTGCAGCGGGCTGTAGGCGCCCTGGCGCTCGCCCAGGTGTTCGAGCAGGGCCGGCAGGTCGGCCAGGCTCTGGTGGCTGACCTGGCCCGGCTGCAGGCGCAGCAGGTGGTACTGCTGGCGGATCTGCAGCAGGTAGCGGCCGCCGTTGCCGCTGGCCAGCTGGGTGTAGGCGTCCTGGAACAGTGCCTCGACGCGCTGGGCGATGGCCGCCGCGCGGTTGCGGCAGAAGCAGCGCACCAGCAGGCGCGGCGGCGCGGCGTCGGCGGGCAGGGCGTTGAGGAAGTCGCGCAGGCAGTCGAGCAGCGCGCCGGGGCCGGTGTAGCGGCTGACCAGCAGTTCGTTCCAGCTGTTCAGGGTGACCTGGTCGAGGGTCAGCACCAGGTTGTCGCGCATCCCGGAATAGCCCAGCGCGTCGGTGCGCCCGCTGGTCATGTGCAGGTTGGCCTGGCTGTGCTGGCGCAGCGGGTCGAGGCCGACGTTCACCAGGATCAGCACGCTGGCGGGGGCGCTGGGGCGCAGCAGGGCGCTTTCGGCCACTTCCTCCAGGGGCATGGGCATGGCCTGTTGCAGGCCGAGCAGCAGGTTGCCCAGCTCGTGCTCGCTCAGGTCGCTGTCGCCGGGCTGCAGCGACAGCCGGGTGCCGCCGTCGATCACGCCGTTGCGGTGGCTCCAGGCCAGCAACTCGACCAGCTCGCGGGCGCGCTTGAGCGGCGCGTAGTCGGCCAGCTCGGCGCCGGTCAGGTTGCCCGGGAACAGCGCCCAGGAACCGCCCTCGGCGGCGTTGCCGGCGGGCAGGCGGGCGAGGGTGAGGAGGTCTTCGCCCAGGTCCGGGGCGATGCCCGGGTTGATGTGCTCGACCTTGCCGGCCTTGCGCTCGAAGGCGGCGTACAGGCGCCGGCCGAGCACGCCCAGGTCGCGCGGGTCGATGCCGCTGGCGGCCTGCTGCTGGCGGGCGAAGCGCGACAGGAAGCGGTAGCTGAAGGTCAGTTCGTTGACCAGGGCACGGCGTTCCAGGGTGACCTGGCGCACCTTCCACTGGCTGCGCGCGTCGAGCAGGCCGAGCACCCGCTCGTCCCAGCCCCAGGCGCCGGCCAGGCGCTCCATCAGCAGGCGCTGCCAGCTCTTGCGGCCCTGCTGCGGGCGGCGGCTGAGCTTCTTGCCGACCTTCAGGTACAGGCAGCGGCGCACCAGCTCCAGGCGCTCCTGCTCGCCGCGGGCGGCCAGGTATTCCTCCAGGCGCCGGTAGAGCAGGATGTACGGGTCCAGGTCGTCCAGCGCCAGGCGCCCGGCGTACACCTCGGCCTTGAAGCGCAGGGCCAGGCAGGCGACCTGCGGGTGCTCGCTGGCGTAGACCTCGCTGAGCAGCAGCTTGAGCACCGCCTTGTAGGGCGAGGAGATGCCCTTGAACAGCTGCCACATGCCCGAGCCGACGAACTCGCCGGGCGGGATGTGCGCCAGGTGGCCGAGGTCGAGGACCTCCTCGTGGCGGATGAAGCGCTTGCTCAGCAACTGCTCGACGTAGTCGCGGTAGCGGCCTTCCTCGTACACCGGCACCAGCCACCACAGCGGTGTGCGGCCGCCGAGCCAGATGGCGGTGCGGTAGAACTCGTCGAGCAGCAGGTAGTGCTGGCTGGTGCCGCAGTCGTCGGAGGTCAGCCGGGCGTTGCGCGCGCCGCTGACGAAGCCGCGCGGGTCGATGAGGAAGCAGTGCACCTCGGCGCCCTGGCTGGCGGCCCAGCGCTCCAGCAGCTCGCACTTGCGCTGCAGCTCGGCCACCGCGCCGGGCGCGAGCCCGGGGGCGTGGCAGACCCACAGGTCGAGGTCGCTCCGCTCCTCCTGGGCCACCGTGCCCAGGCTGCCCATCAGGAACAGCCCGTGGATCGGCAGGTCGGCCTCGCCGCGGCGCGGCTTGTAGGCGAACGAGCGGGTCAGGCGCTGGGCCTCGGCCAGCAACTCGTCGTCGGGGACGAAGCCGCACAGCCCCGCCGGGGTGGCGCCGGAGACGTAGCCGGGCAGCAGCGGATGGTTGACGTCCAGCAGCAGCGGCAACAGGCGCAGCACCAGCTGCTGGCGGCTCGACAGCGCGGCCATGGCGCGCTCCAGGCGCCCCTGGTTGACCGCCAGGAAGCGCTTGCGCAGGCGCGCCAGGACCTTGCGGTCGATGCCGTCGTCGATGTCCGGACGAATCTCGTGGGTGAAGGTCATGGCCTGCCGCGGTCAGCTGTCGGGCGGGCATGGCTGAATGCCATTACCCTGTGCTCTGCACTGTATATCGACCGCGGCGGGGCTGTCCTTAAGGGATTGGGGGAGGGCCGCCGATGGATGGCGGCCACACGGCTCAGGCAGGCTTGAGGATGCCCAGCAGCACCTGGGCGTGTTCGGCGGCGTCCAGCCCCAGGCTGGTCAGGTAGCCGCCGTCGGGCTGGTCTATCAGGCCCTTGGCGTGCAGCCGCCCGGCCGCGGCGACGGCCGTCGGGCCCGCGTCATGGTGGATCTTCAGGCCCGCCTGGGTGTTCTCGAGATCGAACAGGGCAAGCAATTCCAGTTCCGCTACCAGCTCTTGGGTGAAGGCCATGGCGACTCCTCGGTGGCGATGTGGCCCCAGTTTAGCCACAGCCACCCCGCCGTCGGCAAGCTCATTCCTCGCCGGGCAGCTGCGGCAGATCGCGCAGGGCCTGCTCGTACCAGGCGCCGTCGAAGGCGCGGTCCTCGGCGAGCATCGCCTGGATCTCGTGGGCCAGCACCATGGCCATCATCTCCAGGGCCTCCTCGCGCTCGTAGCCGACCAGGGTCAGCTTGTTGAATACCGCGCGGGCCGCCGCCGGTTCGCCGCCTTCGATCTGGTTCTCGATGGCCTGGATCAGGGTTTGCGCCGCGAAGGATTCTTCGCTGTCGTCGATGTCGCTCATGCCGGGTGGCTCCGTGCGGGCTTGTGCAGCCGGGGGAAGTTGTCCAACCTGCGCTGACCTGGATGGCCGCAGAAGGACGCGGATGCGACATGATCACCTATTACACCCTCGACGGCGACCGTCTGCAGCGCCACGCCGGCGAGGTCGGCGCGGCCATGCCGCCGGGCACGCTGTGGATCGACCTGCTGCACCCCACCGAGGAGGAGGAGCGCGTGCTGGAGTCCTTCATCGAAGTGGACGTGCCGACCCGCGAGGAAATGGCCGAGATCGAGGACTCCTCGCGCTTCTACGAGAACAAGGGCGCGCTGTACATGACCACCTCGGTGGTCAGCGGCATCCGCGAGCACCGGCCGACCACCGCGGAGGTCACCTGCGTGCTCACCCCGCAGTGGCTGGTGACGGTGCGCTACGCCGACGTGCTGTCGTTCCGCACCTTCGAGACGCGGGTGCAGCGCAGCGGCTGCAAGGGCACCAGCGACCTGCTGTTCGTCAGCCTGATGGACGCGGTGGTCGACCGCATCGCCGACGTGCTGGAGTCGGTGCAGGGCCAGCTGGACACGCTGTCGCGGGACATCTTCACCGACCACGGCGAGCTGCCCCGCTCCCGCGTGCCCAAGACCGACCTGCAGCAGATCGTCAAGCACCTGGGGCGGATGAACTCGCTGCTGTCCAAGCTCAACGAGAGCCTGCTCAGCGTCAGCCGGCCGCTGGCCTACTTCCGCCAGAGCGGCAACGGCAACGCCTGGATCAGCGAGGAGGCGCGCCTGGGCATGAAGTCGGTGGAGCGCGACGTGCGCTCGCTGGGCGACTACCAGTCGAAGATGTCCGCGGAGATCACCTTCCTGCTCGATGCCACCCTGGGCCTGATCAACATCGAGCAGAACAGCATCATCAAGGTGTTCTCCATCGCCGCGGTGCTGTTCCTGCCGCCGACCCTGGTGGCCAGCGTGTACGGCATGAACTTCCAGCACATGCCGGAGCTGGCCTGGGCGGCCGGCTACCCCATGGCGCTGGTGGGCATGGTGGTCTCGGCGATAATCCCCTACCTCTGGTTCAAGTACCGCGGCTGGCTGTAGCACCGGCGGGGCGCGCCTGGCGTTGACGTCGATCAAGAACGCCGTGCGCGGCGGCTAGCACAGTGGAGGGATTACCCGCCCGTCTCACAGGAGGAGACCATGCCGCAGCCCGACACCAAGACCCCGCCCGTCCTCGCCGCCCTGGAGGCCCCTACGCCGACCCGCGGCGGCGAGGAAATCCGCGCCCAGAGCCATGGCCCCGTCGCCCTCACCGTGGCCATGGCGCCGCGCGGCAGCAACGAGGATTCCGGCTCTGCCGGCCTGCCCTTGGCCTACCCCTATCGCAAGCGCCTGCAGCGCAAGGAGTACGAGGCGCTCAAGGCGCAGTTGCAGGTGGAACTGCTGAAGGTGCAGAGCTGGGTGAAGGAGACCGGGCAGCGCATCGTGGTGCTCTTCGAGGGCCGCGACGCCGCCGGCAAGGGCGGCACCATCAAGCGCTTCATGGAGCACCTGAACCCGCGTGGCGCGCGGGTGGTCGCCCTGGAGAAGCCCAGTAACGCCGAAAGCGGCCAGTGGTACTTCCAGCGCTACATCCAGCACCTGCCCACCGCGGGGGAAATGGTCTTCCTCGACCGCTCCTGGTACAACCGCGCCGGCGTCGAGCGGGTGATGGGCTTCTGCACGCCGCGCCAGTACCTGGAGTTCATGCAGCAGACGCCGGAACTGGAGCGCATGCTGGTGCGCAACGGTATCCATCTGTTCAAGTACTGGTTCTCGGTCAGCCGCGAGGAACAGCTGCGGCGCTTCGTGTCGCGCCGCGACGACCCGCTCAAGCACTGGAAGCTGTCGCCGATCGACATCCAGTCGCTGGACCGCTGGGACGACTACACCCAGGCCAAGGAGGCGATGTTCTTCCACACCGACACCGCCGACGCGCCCTGGGTGGTGGTCAAGTCCGACGACAAGAAGCGCGCGCGGCTGAACTGCCTGCGCCACTTCCTGCACACGCTGGACTACCCCGGCAAGGACCTGGCCATCGCCCACGCCCCCGACCCGCTGCTGGTGGGGCGCGCGGCCCAGCTGGACCGCGACGAGCTGGCGCGCCCGCATGCCGTGCCGTCGGCGGTGCCGGCGGTCGAGGCCGGCGAGCCCGCACCGGCGGCCTGAGGGGCCGCCGGGCAAGCGCCCGCCTCACTGGGCCTGGCTGAGCCGCATGAGCTGGTCGGTCAGCTCGCGGGCGTGGCGCTCGACGATGATCGGCGCCCAGGGCCGGCCGGAGGCGCTGACCAGGGCGTTGCTCTTGCTGTTCATGTCGCCCAGGGCCGTGCCCAGGTAGTTCCAGCGTGTGTGCAGCTTCTTCTCGGCATCCCCGGGCGGCAGGCGGCCGATGTCCTTGTCGATCAGCGGCAGCAGCACGCTCTCGTCCTGGCCGAGGTAGCTCTGCGGCGCCTCGCGGGCGATTTCCAGGCCGCCCAGGTAGGCGCGGCCGAGGTATTGCACGGCGAGGTACTCCACCCGTGCCGGCAGTTGCCACAGCGGCAGCTCGCCGGGCTTGGCCGGCGGCGGTACGAAGCGCTCGACCTGGCCGAGGAAGTCGCGCAGCGCGCGGCTGAGGTCCTTGGAGTAGGTCCAGGGCAGGTCCTCTTCCCTGGGCCCGTAGGTGGTGCCGGCGCGGACCTGGCCCAGCAGTTCCTGGTAGGCCTTGCGCAGGCCGTCGTCGGCCTTGGTGTAGCCCTTGACCGCGGCATCCAGGGCGGCCAGGTCGGCCTTCAGCTGGTTGGCGTGGACTTCCTGGAAGCCTTCGCCGCGCAGCAGCATCAGGCTGCCCAGGGCCCGGCAGGCGTTGACCTGCATGCTCTGCAGCTGCAGCTCGTCGCTGGGCAGGTTGGCCCGGGCGGGCAGGGTGAACAAAGCGAACAGACACAGGAACAGGTACTGCAGGAGATGCTTGCGGTTCATGGCGGGAATTTCCCTGTTGTTCTTGTTGGCCGCCTGGCCACGCCGGCGATGGGCGTGGCGGGTTCGCGGATTGCGCCGGCCGTGCCTGGCCGGCCGGCGCCCTGCGCGGGGGCGCCGAACCGGGGCGCGCTCCCCCGGCGCCCCGCCCCGTGATCCGGGGCTTGCAACAGGCTAGCGGCTAGGCGGGCCGGTGCAACCATCCGAAAGAGTGATTTGCCAACGCCGTCATGCCGGATCGCCGGCGGCCAGGCGCAGGCCGTGGGCGTCGAGGATCTCGATGCCGGCATAGCTCAGGCGCAGCACGCCGCGGGCCTCCAGCTCCTTGAGCAGGTGGTTGGTGGTCTGCCGCGACAGCCCGAGCATGGCCGCCAGCTGTTCCTGGGGCAGGTGCAGCTCGCGCTGGCTGGCCTGGGCCTCGCCGTAGCTGGCGGCCAGCATCAGCAGGCGCCGCGCCAGGCGTTGCGCGGCCGGCAGCAGGGCCTGCTCCTCCAGCACGGTGAAGGCCAGGCGCAGCTTGTGGCTCATCAGCAGGGCGAAGTCGCGCCAGTACTGCGGCTTCTCGGCCAGCAGCGCCTGCAGCGCCGGCAGCGGCACCTGCAGCAGGGTGGTGGGGCCTTCGGCGTAGGCGTCGTGGGTGCGCGGCTGGCCGTCGAACAGGCAGATCTCGCCGAACCAGTTGGGCGCTTCCACCAGCGCCAGCAGCGCCTCCTTGCCGCTGGCGCCCACCGCGCCGACGCGCATACGGCCTTCGACCACGCAGTACAGCCCGCAGGGGGCGTCGCCGCGGGCGAACAGGCGCTGCCCGGCGGGCAGGCGGCGGACGATGGCGGCCTGGCCGAGGGCTTCGCGCAGTTCGGCGGGCAGGCCGTGGAACCAACGGCCGGAGGCGATGCGTTGCAGGCAGTCGGTGGTGTCGGGCATGGGCTTTGTCGGCTAGTTGACAGAGTGGTACGGCAGTCCAAGCCATGATGCCAGTACCTTGCCCGCGAACGACAGAACAATGAAAACACTCGTCGACCATCTGGCGCAGTACGCGGCCTACCACCGCGACCGGCGCAACATCCTCAGCCACTTCATCGGCATCCCGATGATCGTCCTGTCCATCGCCGTGCTGCTGTCGCGCCCGGGCCTGGAGATCGGCGGCCTGCTGCTGGCCCCGGCGACCCTGCTGGCGCTGGCCTCCCTGGTGTTCTACCTGCGCCTGGACCTGCGCTTCGGCGTGCTCATGGGCGTGCTCCTGGCGCTGTCGCTGTGGGCCGGCGCGGTGCTGGCCGCGGGTACCACCGCCAGTTGGCTGGCCTGGGGCATCGGCCTGTTCGTGGTGGGCTGGGTGATCCAGTTCGTCGGCCACTGGTACGAGGGACGCAAGCCGGCCTTCGTCGACGACCTGGTGGGGCTGATCGTCGGCCCGCTGTTCGTCGCCGCCGAGGCGGCCTTCCTGCTCGGCCTGCGCGACGAGGTGCGCAGCGCCGTCGAGGAACGCGCCGGGCCGACCTGCATCCGCGAGCGCAAGGCCGCGGCCTGAGGCCCTAGCCCGTGCCGGTGAGCCGGCGCAGGATGTCCGCGCTGCGCGCATCGGCGGGGAAGAAGGTCTCCAGCGCCAGTTCCGAGAGAGTCACGTCAACCGGCGTGCCGAACACCGTGATGGTGCCTATCAGGCTGAGCACGCCCAGTTCGGTGCGCAGCTCCACCGGTATCAGCACCATGTCGCCGCTGGCCTGTTCCTCGTGGGGCGGCGCCGGGTAGCCCGCCAGTTCGTCGCGCAGGACTTGCAGCTGCGGGTCGCCGCTGGCTTCGATGTCCCGCTGCAGGCGCGCCATCACGTGGGCCTTCCACGGTCCCAGGTTGAGGATGTTCGGCGCCAGGCCCCGCGGGTGCAGGCTCATGCGCAGCACGTTGCAGGGCGCGGCGAGCAGGTCGGGGGCCACGCCGATGAGGAAGACGCCCACCGCGTGGTTGGAGGCCAGCAGGTTCCAGTGGCGGTCCACCACCATCGCCGGGTTCGGCTCGTGGGCCTTGAGCAACTGGTCGATGGCCTGGCGCGCCACGGTCAGCGCCGGGTCGTCCAGCGCCCGCTCGGAATACACCGGCGCATAACCGGCGGCGCCGAGCAGGCGGTTGCGCTCGCGCAGCGGGATGTCCAGCTGCTCGGCCAGGTGCAGGAGCATCTCGCGGCTGGGCAGGGCGCGGCCGGTCTCGACGAAGCTCAGGTGGCGCGTGGAGATGTCCGCGTCGCAGGCCAGGTCGAGCTGGCTGAGGCGGCGGCGCTGGCGCCACTGGCGCAACAGGGCGCCGACGGGGAGGGTTTGGCTGTCCATGGCAACGAACGATAGACCTGCCGCCGGTGCACGGCCATTACCTGGCAGGTAATCGACGCTGTGCCCGCCGCGGCGGATTCTGCAGCCAGGCGCCGCGGACCGGCGGCGCTTCGTTCAGGAGGATTCGCCATGACTCTGCTGCAACCGTCCCCGCTGCTCCGCCGTTCCCTGCAACTCGACGCCCTCGCCAGCGGCGCCACCGGCCTGCTGCTGGCGCTGGCCGCCAACCCGCTGAGCGGGCTGTTCGGCCTGCCCGCCGCGCTGCTGATGGTGGCCGGCATCGTGCTGCTGCCCTTCGCCCTGGTGCTGGCCTGGATGGCCAACAGCGAACTGCTGTCGCGCACCGGCGTCTGGGCGGTGATCGCCGCCAACCTGCTGTGGGTGCTGGAAAGCCTGTTCCTGCTGCTCAGCGGCTGGGTGCAGCCGAGCGTACTGGGCTGCGCCTTCGTCATCGGCCAGGCGCTGGCGGTCGGGGTGCTCGCCGAACTGGAGTTCTTCGGCCTGCGCCGCTCCGCCGTGCCCCATGGCCTGTGATGGGCGAAGGGCGGCCCCGCGGGGCCGCCCGCCGCTTCAGGCCAGCGCCTCGCGGACGAAGTCCAGGCGGTCCTGGCCGAAGAACATCTCGTCGCCGACGAACACCGTCGGCGCGCCGAACATGCCGCGCTTGATGGCCGCCTCGGTGTTGGCCTTGAGCGCGTCCTTCACTTCCTGCTCGGCGCTCAGCGCCAGCAGCGCCTGCGGGTCGAAGCCGGCCTCGGCCAGCAGCGGGCCCAGCACCGTCGCATCGCCCAGGTTCAGGGCGTCCACCCACATGCCCTTGAACACGCAGGCCAGCAGCGCCTCGAAGCGTTCCGGCTGGCGCAGTTGCACGCCGGTGGCGGCGCGCATCAGCAGCAGGGTGTTGATCGGGAAGTGCGGGTTCATCTTCAGCGGCACGCCGTAGCGGCGGGCGAAGCGCTGCATGTCGATGAGGGTGTAACGGCCCTTGGCCGGCACGGCGATGGGCGAGGCATTGCCGGTGGCCTGGAACACGCCGCCCAGCAGCACCGGGCGGTAGACCAGCTCGGCGCCGGCCTCGGCGCAGATGCCCGGCAGTTGGGTGTAGGCCAGGTAGGAGGTGGGGCTGCCGAAGTCGAAGTAGAACTCGACGCTCTTGCTCATGGGGCGATCTCTCTTGTCGTGGTAGTCGGGATTCACCAGCGCTCGATCCAGGGGCGCAGATCCAGTTCGAAGGTCCAGGCGTCGCGCGGCTGGCTGTGCAGGTACCAGTAGTTGTCGGCGATGTGCTCGGGATCGAGGATGCCGTCCTGGTCCTTCAGCGCGTACTTCTGCGGGAAGTTGTCGCGGATGAAGTCGGTGTCTATGGCGCCGTCCACCACCACGTGGGCCACGTGCAGGCCCATCGGGCCGAGTTCGCGGGCCATGCTCTGGGCCAGCGCGCGGATGCCGTGCTTGGCCCCGGCGAAGGCGGCGAACCCGGCGGCGCCGCGCAGCCCGGCGGTGGCGCCGGTGAACAGCAGGGTGCCGCGCTTGCGCGCGACCATGCGCCGGGCCACCGCCTGGCCGGTGAGGAAGCCGGAGAAGCAGGCCATTTCCCAGATCTTGAAGTACTTGCGCGCGGTCTCGTCGAGGATGCTGCAGGGCACGTTGGCGCCGATGTTGAAGACGAAGGCCTCGATGGGGCCGATGTCGCGCTCGATGGTTTCCACCAGTTCCGCCACCTGCTCTTCCTTGCGCGCGTCCGAGGCGAAGCCGTGGGCCTCGCCGCCTTCGGCGCGGATGGCGTCGACCAGCGGCTGCAGCTTGTCGGCTGAACGCCGGGTGACGCAGGCGACGTAGCCCTCGCGGGCGAAGCGGCGGGCGATGGCGCCGCCGGTGGCGTCGCCGGCGCCGATGACCAGCACCACTTTCTTGTCGTTGGGGGAGGCAGCGCTCATGGTCCGTTTCCTCTTTTCGTTATAGGTAAACGATCGTTTGGTAAACGAACGCTATGTTATGCTTCCGACAGCCGTCAAGCCGTTTTCGGAGCCCACGCCATGCGTTACTCAGCCAGCCACAAGGAAGAAACCCGCCAGCGCCTGCTGGAGAGCAGCGGCGCCATCGCAAAGCGCGAGGGCTTCGCCAGCGTCGGCGTGGATGCGCTGATGAAGGCGGTGGGGCTGAGCGGTGGCGCCTTCTACAACCACTTCCCGTCCAAGGATGCGCTGTTCGCCGCCATCGTCGAACGCGAACTGACGCGCAGCGCCGAACGCCTGGGCAAGGCCGGCGACAGCCAGGGCCGCGAGCGCCTGGAGCGCTGCCTGCAGCGCTACCTGACGCTGGCCCACGTGCAGAACGTCGATGGCGGTTGCGCCATCCCCGCCCTGGGCGCGGAGATCGCCCGCGCCGACGGGCAACTGCGCGGCACGGTGGAGGCGGCGATGCTCGGGCTGCAGCAGGCCTGGGCGGAGGAGCTGGGGAGTGCGGAGGATGCCTGGGCGATGCTCAGCCAGTGCGTGGGCGCGCTGGTGCTGGCGCGGATGACGGCCAGTGAGGAGACGCAGCGGGCGATCATCGAGTCGAGTAAAGCGTTCCTGCTGCGGCGGTTGGTGGATGGGGTTTCTTCGTAGGAGCGAGCTTGCTCGCGAATGGTGTTCGCCGGTTGCTTGGGTGCTGAATTTGAGCCCGTTCCCTCTCCCCAACCCTCTCCCTGAAGGGAGAGGGTTGGGGAGAGGGGCGGAGTCAACCCAAAGCACCGTAGCCAGAGGGACACGCCATTCGCGAGCAAGCTCGCTCCTACGAAAAGCCCCGGGCCTTGGAGGCCGCATCAAGCAACCCCCCGAAGAAGCAGCGGCTCAGATGTTCGCCACCTGCTGGTAGGCCTTGGGCTTGAAGTACAGCGTCTCGCCGCGGGCCAGGCCCACCAGGCTGTCGTGGTCCTTGACCACTTCGGCCTCGATCAGCTCGTCCTGGCCGTCCACCTTCAGCGTCACCCGGGTGATGGCACCCAGCGGGCGGATGTCGCGGACTTCGGCGGCGCGGTGGGCTTCCACCGCCTGGCGCGACAGCGACACTTCGTGCGGGCGGAACAGCACGTGCTCGTCGTTGCCCAGGTGCAGGCGGTTGGAGTCGCCGAGGAAGTGGTAGACGAAGTCGCTGGCCGGGTTCTCGTAGACCTCGCCGGGCGAGCCGATCTGCTCGATCACGCCCTTGTTCATCACCACGATGCGGTCGGCCACTTCCATGGCCTCTTCCTGGTCGTGGGTGACGAACACGGAGGTGAGGTTGATCTCCTCGTGCAGGCGCGCCAGCCAGCGGCGCAGCTCCTTGCGCACCTTGGCGTCGAGGGCGCCGAAGGGCTCGTCCAGCAGCAGGATCTTCGGCTCCACCGCCAGCGCGCGGGCCAGGGCGATACGCTGGCGCTGGCCGCCGGAAAGCTGTTCCGGGTAGCGGTCGGCGAGCCAGTCCAGCTGCACCATGTTCAGCAGCTCGTGGACCTTCTCGGCGATGCGCGCCTCGCTGGGGCGTTCCTTCTTCGACTTCATGCGCAGGCCGAAGGCGACGTTGTCGAACACCGTCATGTGGCGGAACAGCGCGTAGTGCTGGAACACGAAGCCGACGTTGCGGTCGCGCACGTCGTGCTGCGAGACGTCCTCGCCGTGGAACACGATGTTGCCGGCGTCCGGGGTCTCCAGGCCGGCGATGATCCGCAGCAGGGTGGTCTTGCCGCAGCCGGAGGGACCGAGCAGGGCCACCAGCTCGCCGCTGTGGATGTCCAGGTTGATGTCATTGAGCGCCTTGAAGGCGTTGAAGTTCTTGCTGACGTTACGGATTTCGATACTCATGGCTTATTCCTCGTCAGCTTTGACTTTCAATCGGGACAGGCGCGACTCGCTCCACTGCTTGAGCAGCAGGATGACCAGGGCCATCAGCAGCAGCAGGGTGGCGATGCTGAAAGCGGCGACGTGATTGTATTCGTTGTAGAGGATCTCGACGTGCAGCGGCAGGGTGTTGGTGACGCCGCGGATGTGCCCGGAGACCACCGATACCGCGCCGAACTCGCCCATCGCCCGCGCGGTGCACAGCACCACGCCGTAGATCAGGCCCCATTTGATGTTCGGCAGGGTGACGTGCCAGAACATCTGCCAGCCGTTGGCGCCGAGCAGGCGCGCGGCCTCTTCCTCCTGGGTGCCCTGTTCCTGCATCAGCGGGATCAGCTCGCGGGCGACGAAGGGGAAGGTGACGAAGATGGTCGCCAGGACGATGCCGGGCACGGCGAAGACGATCTGGATGTCGTGGTCGCTTAGCCAGGGGCCGAAGTAGCCCTGGGCGCCGAACAGCAGCACGTAGATCAGGCCGGCGATCACCGGCGAGACCGAGAACGGCAGGTCGATCAGGGTCACCAGGATGCTCTTGCCGGGGAACTCGAACTTGGTCACGCACCAGGCGGCGGCCACGCCGAACACCAGGTTCAGCGGCACCGAGATGCCCACGGCGATCAGTGTCAGCTTCAGCGCGGCCAGGGCGTCGGGCTCGAGGATGGCCTCGAAGAAGGTGCCGAAGCCCTGCTTCAGCGCCTCGCTCAGGACCACGTAGAGCGGCAGCAGCAGGAACAGGGCGAAGGCCAGCCAGGCCAGGCCGATGAGCAGCCGGCGGCCCCAGGGGTTGCCACGCCGGGCGGCGTTCGCCGCTTGTGCGGTGGAAAGCGTTGCGGAACTCATGGCGCGCTCCTCAGGGGGTCTCGATGCGGCGTTGCAGCAGGTTGATCAGCAGCAGCAGGACGAAGGCCACCACCAGCATCAGCACGCCGATGGCGGTGGCGCCGGTGTAGTCGTACTGGTCCAGCTTGACCATGATCAGCAACGGCAGGATCTCGGTCTTCATCGGCATGTTGCCGGCGATGAAGATCACCGAGCCGTACTCGCCGACGCCGCGGGCGAAGGCCAGGGCGAAGCCGGTCAGCCAGGCCGGCAGCAGCGCCGGCAGGAGCACGTGGCGGAACACCTGCAGCGGCTTGGCGCCCAGGCAGGCGGCGGCTTCCTCGACCTCGCGGGGGATGTCCGCCAGCACCGGCTGCACCGTGCGCACCACGAAGGGCAGCACCACGAAGGTCAGCGCCAGGGTGATGCCCAGCGGGGTGTAGGCGATCTTGAAGCCGAGCTCGGTGGCGAAGCGGCCGACCAGGCCGTTGGGGGCGTAGAGCGCGGTCAGGGCGATGCCGGCCACCGCGGTGGGCAGGGCGAACGGCAGGTCGATCATGGCGTCGATGATCTTGCGCCCGGGGAACTCGTAGCGCACCAGCACCCAGGCCAGCAGGGTGCCGATCACGCCGTTGATCAGGGCGGCGATGAGCGCGGTGCCGAAGCTCAGCTTGAGCGCGGCGAGCACGCGCGGGGCGGTGATGATGGTCCAGAACTGTTCCCAGGTGAGCTCGGTGGTCTTGAGGAACAGGGCCCCCAGCGGAATCAGCACCAACAGGCTGAGATACACCAGGGTGTAGCCCAGAGTCAGCCCGAAGCCGGGTATGACCGGGGAGATGCGTCGTGACATTGAAACCTCTCGGTTAGCTACAAGCCAAAAGCCACAAGCGGCAAGCGAGCTGTTTGCAGCTTATGGCTTGTCGCTTGTGGCTACGCGGTTTACTGCGCCTGGTAAATCTTGTCGAAGATGCCGCCGTCGTTGAAGAACTTGGGCTGCGCGACCTTCCAGCCGCCGAAGTCCTTGTCGATGGTCACCAGGTCCAGTTTCGGGAACTGGTTGGCGAACTCGGCGGCGACCTTGGCGTTGCGCGGGCGGTAGAAGTTCTGCGCGGCGATGCGCTGGCCTTCCTCGCTGTACAGGTACTTCAGGTACTCCTCGGCGACCTTGCGGGTGCCCTTCTTGTCGACGGTCTTGTCGACCACCGCCACCGGCGGCTCTGCCAGGATCGACAGCGAGGGCACGACGATCTCGAAATTCTCGCCGCCCTGTTCCTTCTTGGCCAGGAAGGCTTCGTTCTCCCAGGCCAGCAGCACGTCGCCGATGTTGTTGTTGACGAAGGTGATGGTCGAGCCGCGGGCGCCGGTGTCCAGCACGGGCACGTGCTTGTACAGGTCCTTGACGTAGGCCTCGGCCTTGTCGTCACTGCCGTACTGCTTCTTGGCCCAGGCCCAGGCGGCCAGGAAGTTCCAGCGGGCGCCGCCGGAGGTCTTCGGGTTCGGGGTGATGACCTCGACGCCCTGCTTGGTCAGGTCGCCCCAGTCCTTGATGCCCTTGGGGTTGCCCTTGCGCACCAGGAACACGATGGTCGAGGTGTAGGGGGTGCTGTTGTCCGGCAGGCGCGCCTGCCAGTCGGCCGGCAGCAGGTTGCCGAGCTTGTTCAGTTCGTCGATGTCGCCGGCCAGGGCCAGGGTCACCACGTCGGCCTTCAGGCCGTCGATGACGGCGCGGGCCTGCTTGCCGGAACCGCCGTGGGATTGCTGCACGGTCAGGTCGTCGCCGCCCTGGGCCTTCCAGTGCTTGATGAAGGCCGCGTTGTACGCCTGGTACAGCTCGCGGGTCGGGTCGTAGGATACGTTCAGCAGTTGGGTGGCCGCGGCCGCGGGGCCGGCGACCAACGTGGAAACCAGTGCACTGGCCAGGGCGGCCAGGGCGAAACGGCGGATGGACATGTGCAGCTCCTGGATACGAATCTTGGTGTTGTGCTTGTTGGCGTGTTCTTATCGGGGCGTTGCGACGGGTCCCGCAGGGCCCGGGAATCAGCTCTGGCGGCTGGCGGGCTGCTGCAGGCGGAACTTCTCCTTGCGCTCGATCTGCACCACCTGGCCGTTGTGCACGGTGATCTCGACGGCGCCGAAACGCAGACCGCGCAGGGCGCTCTGCACTTCACGCAGGATGTTGGCTTCGTCCTGGCCTTCCAGGCTACGGAGGGTTGCGCTCATGATCTGGGCTCCTTGGTGGGCTTCGCCGGGCCGTCCCGGGTGGGCGGCGCGTGCGGTGTGAGCGCATCTTAGGCAGGAGTCGAATATTCTTAAAAATACTATTTAAGAATTTTTATATTCCACAAGGTTTTAACTTGGCTGGCGCGATGCCGCCCGTGCCCAGGGCAGCTCGTCGGCGGGCTGCGGGCGGCCGTACCAGTAGCCCTGGCCGGCGTCGCAGGCGTGGTCGAGCAGGAAGGCCGCCTGGTCCGGACGCTCGATGCCCTCGGCCACCACGTGCAGGCCCATGCTGCGGGCCAGGGCGATGATGGCGCGGGCGATGGCGGCATCCTCGGCGTCGTCGGGCAGGCCGGCGACGAAGCCCTGGTCGATCTTCAGCTTCTGCACCGGCATGCGCTTGAGGCGCATCAGCGAGGAATAGCCGGTGCCGAAGTCGTCGATCGCCAGCTGCACGCCGAGCCCGCGCAGGCGCTGCAGCAGGGCCACCGACTGGTCGATGTTCTGCATGATGGCGCTCTCGGTCACTTCCAGCTCCAGGTGCCGCGGCTGCAGGCCGCTTTCCTGCAGGGCGCGGGCCACCCGCTGTTCCAGGCCGTCGCGGCCGAACAGGCGGCTGGACAGGTTCACCGCGACGAACTCCAGCGCCACGCCCTCGTCCAGCCACTGGCGCATCTGCCGGCAGGCCTGGTCCAGCACCCAGGTGTCGATGGCGGCGATCAGCCCGCATTCCTCGGCCACCGGGATGAATTCGCAGGGCGGCACCAGGCCGCGCTGCGGGTGCTGCCAGCGCACCAGCGACTCCACCCCGACCACCCGGCCGCTGGCCAGGTCGTGCACCGGCTGGTAGTACACGCGCAGCTCGTCGTGCTCCAGCGCCTGGCGCAGGGCCGCCTCCACCTGCACGTGGGAGCGGGCGCGGGCGGTCAGTTCCGGAGTGTAGAAGGCATATAGGTTGCGCCCGCTGGCCTTGGCCTGGAACAGCGCAGCGTCGGCGTGGCGCAGCAGGTGGTCGACGTCGCGGGCGTCCTCGGGGAACAGGCTGACGCCCAGGCTGGCGGAGATGTAGACCGGCTGCCCCTGCACCTCGAAGGGCGCGTGCATGGCTTCCAGCAGGCGCTGGGCGAGGCTGCTGGCGTGGTGCGGCTGCTGGCTTTCCAGGACCACGGCGAACTCGTCGCCGCCCAGGCGCGCCAGGGCGGCGTGCTCGTCGAGGCAGCCGCGCAGGCGCTCGGCCACCGTCTTGACCAACTGGTCGCCGGCGCTGTGGCCGAGGCTGTCGTTGACGTGCTTGAAGTGGTCCAGGTCGAGCAGCAGCAGGGCGCCGCCGCCCTGCTCGCGCTCGGCGCGGGCCAGGGCCTGTTCGAGGCGCTCGCGCAGCAGCAGGCGGTTGGGCAGCCCGGTGAGCGGGTCGTGGTGGGCGAGGAAGTCCAGCTCGTGCTGCGAGCGCTTGATGCTGCTGAGGTCGGAGAACACCGCGACGTAGTGCGTCAGGCGCCCCTGCTCGTCATGCACGGCGCAGATGTGCTGCCATTGCGGGTACACCTCGCCGCTCTTGCGCCGGTTCCAGATTTCCCCGCACCACAGGCCCTCGGTGTTCAGGGCCTGCCACATGCGCTGGTAGAAGGCATCGTCCTGGCGCCCGGACTTGAGCATCGAGGGGTTGCGCCCCACCACTTCGTCGGCGCTGTAGCCGGTGATGCGCTGGAACGACGGGTTGACGTGGAGGATCACGCCCTTCTCGTCGGTCACCAGCAGGCCTTCCTGGGTCGCCTCGAACACTGCCGCGGCCTGGCGCAGGTGGTCGTTGGCCTTGCGCTGCTCGGTGACGTCGCGGCTGACGCCGGTCATGCGCAGCGGCTCGCCGCCGTGACCGCCGCTCAAGCGCGCGCGGGCATGCACCCAGCGGTAGCTGCCGTCGGCGTGGCGCAGGCGGTAGGTGCATTCCAGGCGCTCGCTGCGCCGCTGCAGGAGGTCGCGGTGCTGGGCCAGCACGCTGTCGCGGTCGTCCGGGTGCAGCCGCTGCTCCCAGTTGCCGAAGCTGTCGCCCAGTTCTTCCGCGCTCAGGCCGGTCATCCGCGCGTAGCCGGGCGAGTAGAACACCCGGTGCTGCTCGATATCCCACTCCCAGAGGCCGTCGTCCAGGGCGTCCAGGGCCCGCTCGAAGCGCCGTTCGCTCCGCTCGCGGGCAGCCAGGGTGCGCCGCATCCACTTCAGCTGCCGGGTCATCAGCAGGAACAGCACGCCGGCGCTGATGGCAAAGAAAAGATACTTTTTCGCCACCAGCCAGGGCAGCAGGTTGCCCTCGCCGACCGCCAGGCGCAGCAGCCGGTCGCTCGTCAGCCCCCACAGGCAGGCGAACAGCAGGTACAGCAGGCAGATGCGGAGGGCACTCGGGCGTGGGTTCATTGCGACGAGGGGGACGAGTTATTGGCTGCGCAGTATAGAGGATGGCCAATGGCCCCTGTTCATATCAAAAAGACCGGATGGTTTTCCCGCCACGCTTGGTGATAATGCGAGCTGGCCTTGTTCCAGGCTCATCGACCATTGCCGAGGTTCATTATCATTCATGTGGTACAACGGTTTCCTTGATCTACCGCTGTGGCAGCTGATCGTGGTCACGCTGCTGCTCACCCACGTCACCATCGTCAGCGTGACTGTCTACCTGCATCGCTATTCCGCCCACCGCGCCCTCGAACTGCATCCGGCGCTGCAACACTTCTTCCGTTTCTGGCTGTGGATGACCACCGGGATGAACACCCGCGAGTGGACCGCCATCCACCGCAAGCACCACGCCAAGTGCGAGACCGCCGAAGACCCGCACAGCCCTGTGTACAAGGGCCTGGGCACCGTGCTGCGCAAGGGCGCCGAACTCTACCGCGAGGAAGCGAAGAACCCGGACACCCTGCGCATCTACGGCAAGAACTGCCCGGACGACTGGCTGGAGCGCAACCTCTACGGCCGCTTCCCGCTGGGCGGCATCGCCCTGATGGTGCTGGTCGACGTCGCCCTGTTCGGCGCCCTCGGCCTGACCGTCTGGGCCGTGCAGATGGCCTGGATCCCATTCTGGGCCGCCGGCGTCATCAACGGCCTGGGCCACGCCGTGGGCTACCGCAACTTCGAGTGCCGCGACGCCGCCACCAACCTGGTGCCCTGGGGCATCGTCATCGGCGGCGAGGAGCTGCACAACAACCACCACACCTACCCCAACTCGGCCAAGCTGTCGGTGAAGAAGTGGGAGTTCGACCTGGGCTGGGCCTGGATCAAGCTGTTCTGCTTCCTGCGCCTGGCCAAGGTGGCGCGGGTGGCACCGATCGCCCACCGGGTGGAAGGCAAGGGCAGCCTGGACATGGACACCGCCATGGCCATCCTCAACAACCGCTTCCAGATCATGGCCCAGTACCGCAAGCTGGTGATCGGCCCGCTGGTCAAGCAGGAGCTGGCCAAGGCCGACGCCAACGTCCGCCACCTGTTCCGCCGCGGCAAGCGCCTGCTCTCCCGCGAGACCAGCCTGCTGGAAGAGCGCCACCACGCGCGCATCGAGCGCCTGCTGGCGCACAGCCAGGCCCTGCAGGTGATCTACGAGAAGCGCCTGGCGCTGCAGCAGATCTGGCTGAAGACCAGCGCCAACGGCCACGACATGCTGGCCGCCATCAAGCAGTGGGTGCAGGAGGCCGAGGCCAGTGGCATCCAGTCGCTGCGCGACTTCGCCGAACAGCTGAAGACCTACTCGCTGCGCCCGGCTGTCTGAGCCCGGCCGATATCTGAGAGGTCCATCACAAAAAGCCCGCCGTTCGGCGGGCTTTTTCTTTTTTTGTCGAGCACTTGGCTAATTTTGCGGTCATAGACCACTCGATTAGTTGTAGGAAGCTGACACATGGACGACAGGTACAGGGCGCCGCAGGATCTCGACGAAGCGCTGCTGGCATTGCTGCACAGCCGCGCCGAAGTGGAGCGCCTGAAAGAACGCGAGCAGCTTTTCAGCGCCCTGCTGGCCAGCGTCAACGCGGTGCTCTGGGCCTTCGACTGGCAGGCCCAGCGCATGGTCTACGTCAGCCCCGCCTACGAGCGCATCTTCGGCCGTTCGGCGGCCCTGCTGCTGGCCGACTACAACGAATGGCTCAACGCCATCTACCCGGACGACCTCGACTACGCCGCCAGCAGCCTGCTGCAGGTGCTCGAGCGTGGCGCCGTGGAGCAGCGCGAGTACCGCATCCTGCGCGCCGACGGCGAGGTGCGCTGGCTCAGCGACAAGTGCTTCATCAGCCAGCACAGCGAGGCCGGCCTGCCGCTGATGGTGGTCGGCATCGCCGAGGACATCACCGACAAGAAACACCTGGAAAGCGAACTGCAGCGCCTGGCGACCACCGACGTGCTGACCCAGAGCAGCAACCGCCGCTACTTCTTCGACAACGCCGAACAGGCCTTCAACGAATCCAAGCAGGCCGGCGCGGCCCTGGCCTTCCTGCTGCTGGACGTGGACGACTTCAAGAAGGTCAACGACCGCTACGGCCACCAGGTCGGCGACCGCGTGCTGCAGCGCGTGGCCCAGTGCGCCTCCGGCGCGCTGCGCCGCGGCGACCTGTTCGGCCGCATCGGCGGCGAGGAGTTCGCCGTGCTGCTGCCCGGCTGCGACCAGGTGACCGCCCGGCAGATCGGCGAGCGCCTGCAGCGCGAGGTGCAGCGCCTGCGCTTCAAGGAAGACGAGCAGACCTTCGGTATCAGCGTCAGCCAGGGCCTGACCCTGCTGCTGCCCCACGACGAAAACCTCTCGGCGCTCTACGGCCGGGCCGACGCCGCGCTGTACCAGGCCAAGCGCAACGGCAAGGACCGTATCGAGCAGGCCTGAGGCGGCGCCTTTCCGCGCCGCTACCTCTTTCGCCCCCGTCCCGTACCCCTATCGGGAAATGGATTGGCGGGGCGCGATGGCACATTATTTATTCCAAAATGAAATTACATTTTAATAATTAATTCTTTTTGGATTTATTCCCGATTGCTTATCGTTGCCCCAGCGTGGCCGCAGGGTCCAGGCAATGAAGTCCGGTGAGCATGGCGACAAACCGCCAGCCAGGCCGGGGAAGGTGGCGAATTTCCGCTGACCAGCGCGCAGCGAAGGAGCCGGCTACGGGATGCCAACCCGCGCCAGTCCACGTGTCGGGACATGCCGGGCCGATTGGCCCGGGGATTGCCATGTCGGGGTGAAGCCTCAGGTTTCGCCCACAAGAACAAGACACGAGCATTCACCATGACGCTGCCATGCCTTTCCGCAAGTTCCTTCCTGCCTGCTTGCCCACGTAGAGACCCCGCCTAGGGGCGTCCGACTGACCGACCGCCATTCGCCTGCAGGCCCGGGCCGTGCCCGGCCGTGCGACTGGGCGGAGGAATTTGCGCCGTGCGGCGCGTGGCGCTTTGCCGACTTCACACAAGATCAATAAATGGGGATTACCAATGAAGAGTCGTAACATCACGCAATCCACCCTGGCGTTGGCCGTGGCGGCCGCTGCCCTTGGCGCCCATGCTCCGCTGGCCAGCGCCGGCGGCTTCATCGAGGACAGCAAGGCCAGCCTGACCCTGCGCAACTTCTACATCAACAGCGACAACCGCAACGGCACCGCCGAGCCGAGCAAGCAGGAGGAATGGGGCCAGGGCTTCCTGCTGAACTACACCTCCGGCTTCACCGAAGGCACCGTCGGCTTCGGCGTCGATGCGCTGGGGCTGCTGGGTGTGCGCCTGGACAGCGGCAAGGGCACCCACTACAACCCGACCAGCTCCAGCTTCTCCGGCACCGTGTTTCCCACCGATGGCGATGGCCGCGCAGTGGACGACTTCTCGCACCTGGGGGCGACCGGCAAGGTGAAGGTTTCCGCCACCGAGCTGCGCTACGGCACCCTGCTGCCCAAGCTGCCGGTCGTGACCTACAACGACGGCCGCCTGCTGCCGCAGACCTTCGAAGGCGGCCAGATCACCTCCAACGAGTTCAAGGACCTGACGCTGATCGGCGGCCAGCTGGAGCACACCAAGGGCCGCAGCTCGAGCAACAACGAGGGGCTGTCCATCGCCGGCGCCAACAACGCGCGCACCGGCGAGTTCGTCAACAAGTTCTACTACGGCGGCGTCGACTACAAGCTGACCAAGGACCTGACCCTGCAGTACTACTACGGCAACCTGCAGGACTTCTACAAACAGCATTTCCTCGGCCTGCAGCACAACTGGGCGATCGGCCCGGGCGTCCTGAAGAGCGACCTGCGCTACTTCAACAGCAGCGACGACGGCAAGAACAGCCATGACTCGCGCTACTACACCTCCGGTTACTACGGCAACGGCGTGACCAAGGGCGAAGTCGACAACAAGGCCTACAGCGGCCTGTTCACCTACATCGTCAGCGGCCACAGCTTCGGTGTCGGCTACCAGCAGCTCAGCGGCGACAGCGACTTCCCGTTCATCAACAACGGCGACGGCGCCACCGCCTACCTGATCACCGACGTGCAGATCGGCAAGTTCCTGCGTGCCGGTGAGCGTACCTGGCAGGCCCGCTACGGCTATGACTTCGCCCAGGCCGGCCTGCCGGGCCTGACCTTCCAGGCCCTGTACCTGCGCGGCGACAACATCGACACCGCCCGCGGCGACCAGAGCGAGTGGGAGCGCGACATCACCCTGGCCTACGTGATCCCGGACGGTACCTTCAAGGGCCTGGGCTTCACCTGGAAGAACGCCTCGCTGCGCAGCGGCCTGCCGGCCCAGGGCGCTACCCCGGCCCAGCGCGACCAGGACGAGAACCGCCTGATCGTCAGCTACACCCTGCCGCTGTTCTAGAGCCAGGGCTTTCCGTAGGAGCGCGCCGGAGGTTGCGGCTATCGCGGACAAGGTCCGCTCCTACGGGGGGATGCCATGCCTCACGGCGAGGTGGATTGTAGGAGCGGGCCCTGCCCGCGATTTCGCGCGCAGGGCGCGCTCCCACAGGGAAGCACCGTGTGTGGGGTCGGCCCATCGCGGACGGAGTCCGCTCCTACGAGAAGCCATGCTCGCCTGCGGATCTTGCGATGGGTACCGTGATGAAAAAGGCCGTCGTCCCTTGCGGGGCGACGGCCTTTTCGTTGGCGGCTGCCGGCTCAGCGTTTCTGCGGCGCCGGTTGCTGCTGGGTGATGCAGTGGATGTTGCCGCCGCCCAGGAGGATTTCCCGGCCCGGCACCATCACCACTTCGTGCTCGGGGAACACGCGCTGGAGGATGGCCTTGGCCTCGGCGTCCTTCGGATCGTCGAAGCTCGGCGCGACGATGCCGCCGTTGACGATCAGGAAGTTCACATAGGAGCCGGCCAGGCGGATCGACGGGTCGCGCTCCTGGCTGCCTTCCACCAGGTCGACGCCGGAGCACTCTTCCCCGGTCGCATGCAGCGGGCCGGGGATCGGCATCTTGTGCACCACCAACTGCCGGCCCTTGGCGTCGCGCGCCTGTTCCAGCACGCGCATGGCGGCCTGGCAGCGCGGGTAGTTGGGGTCGTTGACGTCGTCGGTCCAGGCCAGCAGCACTTCGCCCGGGCGCACGTAGCAGCAGAAGTTGTCGACGTGGCCGTTGGTCTCGTCGTTGTACAGGCCGTCCGGCAGCCAGATCACGCTCTCCACCGCCAGGTGCTCGCGCAGGACCTGCTCGATCTCCTCGCGGGACAGGTGCGGGTTGCGGTTGCGGTTGAGCAGGCATTCCTCGGTGGTGATGACGGTGCCTTCGCCATCCACGTGGATGGAGCCGCCCTCGAGCACGAAGCCTTCGGTGCGGTAGCGCCCGCAACGTTCGACCTGGAGGATCTTCGCCGCCACCTGGTCGTCGCGCAGCCAGGGGAAGTACAGGCCGCCGTCGAGGCCGCCCCAGGCGTTGAAGGTCCAGTCCACGCCGCGCACGGCGCCCTGGTCGTTCACCACGAAGGTCGGGCCGGTGTCGCGCACCCAGGCGTCGTCGTTGCTGATCTCGATCACCCGGATGGCGTCGCTCAGGCGCGCGCGGGCGTTCTCGAACTGGGCGGCGGAAACGCAGACGGTGACCGGCTCGAAGCGCGCGATGGCCTCGGCCACGGCGCTGAAGGCGGCCTGCGCCGGCTTGCCGCCCAGGCGCCAGTTGTCCGGGCGCTCGGGCCAGACCATCCAGGTCTGGGTGTGGGGTTCCCATTCCGCCGGCATGCGGAAGCCGTCGGCGCGGGGGGTACTGGTCAGAGTGGTCATGGGATCACCAGATGCGGGCAGCTACGGACGAAGCGGCGGGAGGGATCGCCTCCCGCCGCGCGGGGTCATTCGGAGAGGTTCTCTCCGTCGAGGGTCGCGATCGGCCAGTATAGGTTCGGACGGCGGTCGCGGAACACACCCCAGGCGGTGCGGACTTTCTCCAGGGCGTCCAGGTCGAAGCTGTGCACCAGGATGCCTTCCTCGGTCTCGCCCAGTTCCTGGACCTTCTTGCCGAACTGATCGGCGATGAACGAGGAGCCGTAGAAGGTGATGTCGTAGCCGTCCTGCTCTTCCTTGCCGATGCGGTTGGAAGCCACCAGCGGCATCAGGTTGGCGCCGGCATGGCCCTGCTGCACGCGCTGCCAGTGGTCGCGCGAGGTGATGCTGGCGTCATGCGGCTCGCTGCCGATGGCGGTCGGGTAGAACAGCACTTCGGCGCCCATCAGCGCCATGCTGCGGGCGCATTCGGGGAACCACTGGTCCCAGCAGATGCCGACGCCGATGCGCGCGTAGGCGGTGTCCCAGACCTTGAAGCCGGTGTCGCCCGGGTTGAAGTAGTACTTCTCGTGGTAGCCGGGGCCGTCCGGGATGTGGCTCTTGCGGTACACGCCCAGGTTGCTGCCGTCGGCGTCGATGATGGCGATGCTGTTGAAGCGGGCGCGGCCGGCGCGCTCGAAGAAGCTGATCGGCAGCACGACCTTCAGTTCGGCGGCGACTTTCTGGAAGTGCGCGATGGCCGGGTTCTCTTCCACCGGGGTGGCCAGCTGGGTGTAGTCGGCGTTGGGCTTCTGGCAGAAGTAGGGGGTCTCGAACAGTTCCTGGACCAGGATGATCTGCGCGCCCTGGGCGGCCGCCTGGCGCACCAGCTTCTCGGCATTGGCGATATTGGCCTGGACATCCCAGGAGCACGCCATCTGGGTGGCGGCGACGGTGACGGTACGGGTCATGGAACACCTTTTTATTCGGATACTTATCGGCCTTCCGGATTGGGCGGCGGCCGCAGGGTGCTGCGAGAAGGAGGCTTTCTCGCAAGGCTGGGGCGATTTATATCCGATAAAAATCGGCTTTTAAAGCGGAATTTATCTGTAGGCCCATCGAATCCGATGAAAAGGCAGATAAATATCGACAAAGCGGCTTCAGGCGGCAGGCTACAGGCTGCAGGTAAGAGCGTGATCGAAGTGGCGAGGCCAGCCGCTTTTCGCCTGCAGCCTGTAGCCTGCCGCCTACAGCTGCCGTTTGGGCAAGAAGGGCGGCAGATACAGCGACAGATAGGCGTCGAACACCCGCATGCCTTCCTCGGCCAGGCGCGGTTCGATGCGGCCGTGGCGTTGCATCGAGAGGGCGTAGACGCGGTCGCCCAGTTCCATGGCCAGGCTGAACACCTCGATGTCCGCCGGCAGTTCGGGGAGGTGGAAGTGGCGGTCGAACAGCGCCTGCATGGAGCGGCCCAGTTCCATGTCGTGCTGGCGGTCGGCGAGGGTCACCTCGGCCAGGCCGTGGCTGGCGAGGATCAGCTGGCGCGCCGCGGCATCGGCGGCGTAGACGGCGAGCATGCGCTCTTCCACCAGCCGCGAGAGGTCGTGCCAGTCGCGCAGGGCCTCGTGGTCCACCGGCGCCGCCAGGCAGGCGCGGAAGGCGGCGTGGACTTCGCCGGTCAGCGCCTGCAGCAGCGCCGGCACGCTGGGGAAGAAGTGGTAGACCGAGGACGGCGGTATGTCCGCCCGCTCCGCCACGGCGTAGATCGACAGGCCGGCGGTGCCGTCTTCGGCGAGCAGGGCGCGGGCGGCGTCGAGGATGCTGGCGATGCGCGCCTGGCTGCTGGCGCGGGGCTTGCGGGAGCTGGTGGGGGCGGGCATGGGGTTCTCCGGGCATGAGCGGCTATTGGACTTCAGCTCAGGCGCCCGGAGCAAGTTCGCAGGCTTGGCGCCGCCGTGGCGTGGCGGCGCGCCGCTGGCCGTCAGTGGTCGGCCAGCAGCTTGTCCCAGGTTTCCTTGAGCACCGGGGCGGTCTTTTCCGGGGCGATTTCCAGGGCGAACAGGCGGCGCTTGGTCTCCTGGTCCGGGTACAGGCCCGGCTGCTGGCGCAGTTCGGCGTCGAGGAAGGCCGCGGCGTCGACGTTGGCGTTCGGGTAGAGGGTGGCGGCGGTGACCTGGGCGGCGACCTTCGGCTGCAGCATGAAGTCGATGAAGCGCAGGGCCAGGTCCGGGTGCTGGGCGCTGCTGGGCACCACCAGGTTGTCGATGAACAGCACCGAGCCTTCCTGCGGCACCACGAAGTGCACCGGCTGCCCGGCGCGGGCCGCGTGCAGGGCGTCGCCGACCCAGGCCATGGCCACGCACAGCTTGCCGTCGTTGAGGTCCTGGATGTAGCGCTCGCTATCGATGTAGCGCAGGTTCGGGCGCAGCGCCGCGAGCACCTGGCCTGCGCGGCGGATCTGCGTCGGCGCGCTGCGGGCGAAGTTGCGCCCCTGGTAGTTCATCAGCACCGAGAAGGTCTCGTCGGGCGCGTCCAGCAGGCTCAGCCCGCAGCTCTTCAGGCGCGCGCTGTATTGCGGGTCGAACAGCAGGCCCCAGCTGTCCGGCACCGGCCCGCCCAGGGCCTTCTCGGCCTGCGGCTGGTTCACCGCCAGGCCCACGGCGCCCCACAGGTAGGGCACGGCATGGCGGTTGTCGGGGTCGACGGCGGCCAGCTTGCTCATCAGTTGCGGGTCGAGGTGGCTGCGGTTGGGCAGGCGGGTGAAGTCCAGCGGCTGGATCAGCTTGTCCTTGATCAGCTGCGGCAGGTCGTTGTGGGAGGGGACGGCGACGTCGATCTTCTCGCCGGCGCGCAGTGCCTTGTCCAGTTCTTCGGCAGTGCTGTAGGTGTGGTACTCGACACTCACGCCGGTGGCCTTCTCGAAATCCTTGAGCGCTTCCGGGGCGATGTAGTCGTTCCAGTTGTAGACGCGGATGACGTCCTGGGCCTGGGCGAGCAGCGGGCAGAGCAGCAGCAACAGCGGGGCGAGCAGGCGTGGCATTGGCATTCTCCCTGTATGTCAAGGCACAGCATGGACGGCCGGCGGCCATTCCGGGGCTTGGTTGCAGCGTGGAGCGGCAGAGCAGGGTGAGGCGAGGTAAACCCGCCCGGCCGGGAAGGCATGGCGCAGTCGTGCACTGCGGCCGCCCGGCGGGCAAGGCGATCGGACGAACGCCGGCGCGGGGCCGGCGTTGTCCGGGGTGTTTCCTATACGGTGTGCAGGTACCAGTTGTACTCGAGGTCGGAGATCGAATACTCGAACTCCTGCAGCTCGTGTTCCTTGCACGCGACGAAGATGTCGATGTACTCGGGGCTGATGTACTTGTTCATCACGTCGCTGTCGTCCAGCTCGCGCAGGGCATCGCGCAGGTTGTTCGGCAGGCTCTGCTCCAGTTGCTCGTAGGCGTTGCCCTCGATGGGCGCGCCCGGCTCGACCTTGTTGGTCAGGCCGTGGTGGACGCCGGCGAGGACCGCGGCCAGCAGCAGGTAGGGGTTGGCGTCCGCGCCGGCTACCCGGTGTTCCAGGCGTACCGCTTCCGCCGCGCCGGTGGGCACGCGCAGGGCCACGGTACGGTTGTCCAGGCCCCAGCTCGGCGCGTTCGGCACGAAGAAGGCCGAGCCGAAACGGCGGTAGGAGTTGACGTTCGGGCAGAGGAAGGCCATGGAGGCCGGCAGGGTCTCGAGCACACCGCCGATCGCGTGACGCAACGCGGCGTTCTGCTCGGGATCCTCGCTGGCGAAGATGTTCTTGCCGTCCTTGTCCAGCAGCGACACGTGAACGTGCAGACCGTTGCCGGCCTGGCCCGGGTAGGGCTTGGCCATGAAGGTCGAGTCCATCTCGTGGTCGTATGCCACGTTCTTGATCAGGCGCTTGAGCAGCACCGCGTAGTCGCAGGCCTTGAGCGCATCGTTGACGTGGTGGAGGTTGACCTCGAACTGCGCCGGGGCGCTTTCCTTGACGATGGCGTCGGCCGGGATGCCCTGGGCGCGGGCGCCGTCGATGATGTCCTGCAGGCAGTCGGCATACTCGTCGAGGTCGTCGATGGAGTAGACCTGTACCGATTGCGGGCGCTTGCCGGAGATGGGCGAACGCGGTGGCTGCGGACGGCCGTTCACGTTCTCCTGGTCGATCAGGTAGAACTCCAGTTCGAAGGCCGCGACTATGCTCAGGCCGATGTCGGTGAATTTCTGGATGACCTGGCGCAGGACTTCACGCGGGTCGGCGAAGAAGGGCGCGCCTTCCATTTCATGCATGGTCATCAGCAGTTGCGCGGTTGGGCGCTTCTGCCAGGGTTCCATGGCTATGGTGTCGGGGATGGGATAGCAGACACGGTCGGCGTCGCCAATGTCCAGGCCAAGGCCGGTGCTTTCAACGGTGGAGCCAGTGATGTCGAGGGCAAACAGCGAAGCGGGGAGATTGATGCCTTTCTCGTAGACTTTCGGCAGGTTGGTGCGCTCGATGCGCTTGCCGCGAACCACGCCATTCATATCTGCAATAAGGAGGTCGACGAACTGGACCTCGGGGTGTTCCTTCAGGAACTCGGTCGCTTCTGAGAGCGGAACGGCACTCGGGGGTACCGACATGGTGCAACACCTTTATTGTTAAAAATATCAATCATTCGGGGGCTAGGGTGTGAGTCAATCCGAAAGGCCTGTTGATGTCAATAGCGCCACTTCCTGCCCGCTTATGGTGCAAGGTGGCCATTTCTGGGGCATTTCGGCTTGTCTCAGGGGCCGTGAAAGCGTGTTGTCATGGGATGTTCAGCGAGGCGTGTGCGATTTTTTACAGGACTATTGTGTAAAAAAATGAACAGCGCTAAGCTCGGTCGCAACCCATAACACTTACAAGCACGGGTGTCCCATGTCTCGCCTGCCGTTAATAGGCGTGACCGCCTGCGTCAGGCAAGTCGGTCATAAAACCAGCCATACCGTCGGCGACAAATACGTCAGCGCCGTGGTGGCCGGGGCCAATGGTCTACCGTTGATCATTCCCGCCCTGGGCGAGGCTCTCGACCAGGACACCTTGCTCTCCAGCCTCGATGGGCTGCTGTTCAGCGGATCACCGTCGAACGTCGAGCCTCATCATTATAGTGGGCCCGCGAGCGATGCAGGCACTTTGCATGACATCGCCCGAGACGCTACTACACTGCCGCTCATTCGCGCTGCGATCGCCGCTGGCGTGCCGGTACTCGGCATCTGCCGCGGTTTCCAGGAGATCAACGTGGCTCTCGGCGGCACGCTGCACCAGAAGGTGCACGAAACTTCAGGATTCATGGACCACCGCGAGCCGGACGACGAGCCGGTCGAGGTGCAGTACGCCCCGCGCCACGTCGTCGACGTGCAGCCGGGCGGCGTTCTCGCCGGCATCGGCTTGCCGGCGCAGATCCAGGTCAATTCCATTCATGGCCAAGGCGTTGCACGTCTGGCGCCGGGCCTTCGCGTAGAAGCACTGGCGCCTGACGGGTTGGTCGAAGCCTTCTCCGTAGAAGGTGCCAGGGCCTTCGCCCTCGGCGTGCAGTGGCACCCGGAGTGGCAGGTCCGATCCAATCCCAACTATCTCGCCATCTTCCAGGCATTCGGCAAAGCCTGCAGCAAGAGGGCGGGGCAACGTTGAGCCCGGCGGTTGGGGCCGGGCTCTCACACCCTGAGGTCTTTATGACTACCAAGCTAGACCAGCTGACCGGCTGGCTGAAGGAACGCAAGATCACCGAAGTGGAATGCATGATCGCCGACCTGACCGGGATTGCCCGGGGCAAGATCGCGCCGACCAACAAATTCCTCAACGAGAAGGGCATGCGCCTGCCGGAGTCCGTACTCCTGCAGACCGTGACCGGTGATTACGTCGAGGACGACATCTACTACGACCTGCTGGACCCGGCGGACATCGACATGGTCTGCCGCCCGGACGAGAATGCCGTGTTCCTCGTCCCCTGGGCCATCGAGCCCACCGCGATGGTCATCCACGATACCTACGACAAGCTCGGCAACCCCATCGAGCTGTCGCCGCGCAACATTCTCAAGCGCGTGCTCAAGCTCTACGCCGACAAGGGCTGGAAGCCGATCGTGGCGCCGGAGATGGAGTTCTACCTGACCAAGCGCAGCGACGACCCCGACTACCCGCTGCAGGCCCCCGTGGGCCGTTCCGGGCGCCAGGAAACCGGCCGCCAGTCCTTCTCCATCGACGCGGCGAACGAATTCGACCCGCTGTTCGAGGACATGTACGACTGGTGCGAGGCGCAAGGCCTGGACCTGGACACCCTGATCCACGAGGAAGGCACCGCGCAGATGGAAATCAACTTCCGTCACGGCGATGCCCTGGACCTGGCCGACCAGATCCTGGTGTTCAAGCGCACCATGCGCGAGGCCGCACTCAAGCACAACGTGGCCGCGACCTTCATGGCCAAGCCGATGACCGGCGAGCCGGGCAGCGCCATGCACCTGCACCAGAGCATCATCGACATCAAGACCGGCAAGAACATCTTCTCCAATGCCGACGGCACCATGAGCGAGCTGTTCCTGCACCACGTCGGCGGCCTGCAGCGCTTCATCCCCGAGGCCCTGCCGCTGTTCGCCCCGAACGTCAACTCGTTCCGCCGCTTCCTGCCCGACACCTCGGCGCCGGTGAACGTCGAGTGGGGCGAGGAGAACCGTACCGTGGGCCTGCGCGTGCCGGATTCCAACCCGGAGAACCGCCGCGTGGAAAACCGCTTGGCCGGCGCCGACGCCAACCCGTACCTGGCCCTGGCCGCCAGCCTGCTGTGCGGCTACATCGGCATGGTCGAAGGCATCAGACCCAGTGCCCAGGTCAAGGGCCGCGGCTACGAACGACGTAACCTGCGCCTGCCGCTGACCATCGAGGCGGCACTGGAAACCATGGAAGGCAGCAAGACCCTTGAACAGTACCTGGGCAGCAAGTTCATCCGCGGCTACGTCGCGGTGAAACGTGCCGAACACGAGAACTTCAAGCGGGTGATCAGTTCCTGGGAGCGGGAGTTCCTCCTGCTGTCCGTCTGATCGGCGTGGGGTCCGGCCCTGCCGGCCGGGCCCCGTGTTCATTACAGAGAGGTTTTACCAAAATGACGAAACAGACCAGCGCCCAGACCCAACACTGGCAGGCGCTCAGCCGCGAACACCACCTGGCTCCGTTCACCGACTACAAGCAGCTGAACGAGAAGGGTGCGCGCATCATCACCAAGGCCGAGGGCGTGTACCTGTGGGACAGCGAGGGCAACAAGATCCTCGATGGCATGGCCGGCCTGTGGTGCATGAACGTCGGCTATGGTCGCAAGGAGCTCGCCGAGGTCGCCTACAAGCAGATGCTCGAGCTGCCCTACTACAACCTGTTCTTCCAGACCGCGCACCCGCCCGTGCTGGAACTGGCCAAGGCCATCGCCGACATCGCCCCCGAAGGCATGAACCACGTGTTCTTCACCGGCTCCGGCTCGGAGTCCAACGACACCGTGCTGCGCATGGTCCGCCACTACTGGTCGATCAAGGGCAAGCCGCAGAAGAAGGTGGTCATCGGCCGCTGGAACGGCTACCACGGCTCCACCGTCGCCGGCGTCAGCCTCGGCGGCATGAAGGCCCTGCACGGCCAGGGCGACCTGCCGATCCCGGGCATCGTGCACATCGCCCAGCCCTACTGGTACGGCGAGGGCGGCGACATGTCGGCGGAAGAGTTCGGCGTCTGGGCCGCCGAGCAGCTGGAGAAGAAGATTCTCGAAGTCGGCGAGGAGAACGTCGCCGCCTTCATCGCCGAGCCGATCCAGGGCGCCGGTGGCGTGATCGTCCCGCCGGAAACCTACTGGCCGAAGATCCGCGAGATCCTCGCCAAGTACGAGATCCTGTTCATCGCCGACGAAGTCATCTGCGGCTTCGGCCGTACCGGCGAGTGGTTCGGCAGCCAGTACTACGGCAACGCCCCGGACCTGATGCCGATCGCCAAGGGCCTGACCAGCGGCTACATCCCCATGGGCGGCGTAATCGTCCGCGACGAGGTCGTCGATACCCTGAATGAGGGTGGCGAGTTCTACCACGGCTTCACTTACTCTGGTCACCCCGTGGCCGCAGCGGTGGCCCTGGAGAACATCCGCATCCTGCGCGAGGAGAAGATCGTCGAGACCGTGAAGGCGGAAACGGCACCCTACTTGCAGAAGCGCTGGCAGGAGCTGGCCGACCACCCGCTGGTGGGCGAGGCCCGCGGCGTCGGCATGGTGGCCGCGCTGGAGCTGGTGAAGAACAAGAAGACCCGCGAGCGCTTCGAGAACGGCGTCGGCATGCTGTGCCGCGAGCACTGCTTCCGCAACGGCCTGATCATGCGCGCGGTGGGAGACACTATGATTATTTCGCCGCCGCTGGTCATCACCAAGCCGGAGATCGACGAGTTGATCACCCTGGCGCGCAAGTGCCTCGATCAAACCGCCGCCGTAGCGCTGTCTTGAGTCTTTCACCGGACCTTTGACAGACTGCGCCTGTGCGTTGGCCAGGCTCACCGGGTGGTGAAGGCGGGAAGCCGCCGACGCCACCCGGAACATCAAAAACAATTGGAGCTACCCGCATGTTCAAGACCTTCGGCAAGACCCTGCTCGCCATGACTCTGGCGGGCGCTGTGGCCGGCATGGCACAGGCCGATGACAAGGTACTGCACGTTTACAACTGGTCCGACTACATCGCCCCGAACACGGTTGACGAGTTCACCAAGGCCACCGGCATCAAGGTGGTCTACGACGTCTACGACAGCAACGAAGTGCTGGAGGCCAAGCTGCTGGCCGGCAAGTCGGGCTACGACGTGGTGGTGCCGTCGAACTCCTTCCTGGCCAAGCAGATCAAGGCCGGCGTCTACCAGCCGCTGGACCGTTCCAAGCTGCCGAACTGGAAGAACCTCAACCCGGACATCATGAAGACCCTCGAGGTCAGCGACCCGGGCAACAAGTTCGCCATCCCCTACATGTGGGGCACCATCGGCATCGGCTACAACCCGGACAAGGTCAAGGCCGCGCTGGGCGACAACGCCCCGGTGGATTCCTGGGACCTGGTGTTCAAGCCCGAGAACATCCAGAAGCTGAAGCAATGCGGCGTGAGCTTCCTCGACTCGCCCACCGAGATGCTGCCGGCGGCCCTGCACTACCTGGGCTACAAGCCGGACAGCCAGGACCCGAAGGAAATCAAGGCCGCCGAGGACCTGTTCCTGAAGATCCGCCCGTACATCACCTACTTCCACTCCTCCAAGTACATCTCGGACCTGGCCAACGGCAACATCTGCGTGGCCATCGGCTACTCGGGTGACATCTACCAGGCCAAGTCCCGCGCGGTGGAAGCCAAGAACAACGTGAAGGTGGCCTACCACATTCCGAAGGAAGGCGCCGGCGCCTTCTTCGACACCGTGGCCATTCCGAAGGACTCCGAGAACCCCGAAGGCGCGCTGAAGTGGATCAACTTCCTGCTCGAGCCGAAGGTGATCGCCGAGATCTCCGACACCGTCTCCTACCCGAACGCCAACGCCGCGGCCACTCCGCTGGTGAACGAGGAAATCCGTAACGACCCGGGCATCTACCCGAGCGACGAGGTCATGAAGAAGCTGTACGCCTTCCCGGACCTGCCGGCGAAGACCCAGCGCCTGATGACGCGCAGCTGGACCACCATCAAGTCCGGCAAGTGACGGCATGGCCCGGCCGCTCGTCCCGAACGGCCGGGCCCTTGCGGAAAGCGGTGGCGCCGCTGCCGCCTTCCGGAACACACGGATCATCTGCAGTGGGATGACCGTTGGTTGCAGCGCTCTCGTTTCCGACCGGGCTGCATTTAGCGCTCGTGCGCGCCACGGAAGGCCCTGAACAAGCTGTAAAAAAGCCAACCAGACAAAGAAGCTTCATAACAACGAGAGGACCGACGTGTGCGAATTCCCTTCCGCAATACCCTGATCGCCGCCATCTCAACGTTGGGCCTGGGCGCCGCCGTGGCGCAGGCCGAGCCGACCGTCCACATCTACAACTGGAGCGACTACATCGGCGAGACCACCCTGGCCGATTTCGAGAAGGAAACCGGCATCAAGCCGGTGTACGACGTCTTCGACTCCAACGAAACCCTCGAAGGCAAGCTGCTGGCCGGCCGCACCGGTTACGACATCGTGGTGCCGTCCAACCACTTCCTCGGCCGCCAGATCAAGGCCGGCGCCTTCCAGAAGCTGGACAAGAGCCAGCTGCCGAACTGGAAGAATCTCGATCCCAAGCTGATGAAGCAGCTGGAAGCCAACGACCCGGGCAACCTGTACGGCGTGCCGTACCTGTGGGGCACCAACGGCATCGGCTACAACGTCGACAAGGTCAAGGCCGTGCTCGGCGTCGACAAGATCGACTCCTGGGCCGTGCTCTTCGAGCCCGAGAACATGAAGAAGCTCAGCCAGTGCGGCGTCGCCTTCCTCGATTCGGGCGACGAAATGGTGCCGGCCGTGCTCAAGTACCTGGGCCTGGACCCCAACAGCACCAACCCGGCCGACTACGAGAAGGCCGAGGCCAAGCTGATGGCGGTACGCCCGTACGTCACCTATTTCCATTCCTCCAAGTACATCTCGGACCTGGCCAACGGCAACATCTGCGTCGCCGCCGGGTTCTCCGGCGACGTGTTCCAGGCCGCCAACCGCGCCAAGGAAGCCGGCAAGGGCGTGAACATCGCCTATGCGATCCCCAAGGAAGGTGCCAACCTGTGGTTCGACATCCTGGCGATCCCCAAGGACGCCTCGAACCCCAAGCAGGCCCACGCCTTCATCAACTACCTGCTCAAGCCCGA
Organism: Pseudomonas sp. JH-2; assembly: GCF_036231725.1. NCBI lineage: Bacteria > Pseudomonadati > Pseudomonadota > Gammaproteobacteria > Pseudomonadales > Pseudomonadaceae > Pseudomonas > Pseudomonas sp. JH-2. The sequence goes on from NZ_JAZAQP010000028.1 coordinate 42,184, forward strand.
GGTGATCGCCAAGGTCAGCGATTACGTCGGTTACGCCAACCCGAACCCCAAGGCTGGCGAATTCATGGATGAGTCCGTGCGCGACAATCCCGAGGTCTACCCACCTCAGGAGGTACTCGACAAGCTCTTCGTGCAGCACGAGCTGCCGCCGAAGATCCTGCGCCTCATGACCCGTTCCTGGACCAAGATCAAGTCCGGCAAGTAAGCAATCCGAGTACGCCCGGCCGCGGGGGCCGGGCGTCTAAAAGTTGGGAGTTGTGGTAATGGCTATAGCCTCCGGTGCCTACAAGAAAGCCCTCGCGGGCGACCAGCAGCCCAAAGAGGTGTTGGTAAAAATCGACCGGGTCACCAAGCAGTTCGACGAAACCCTTGCGGTGGACAGTGTTTCCCTGACCATCAAGAAGGGCGAGATCTTCGCATTGCTCGGCGGTTCCGGTTCCGGTAAATCCACCCTGTTGCGCATGCTGGCCGGCTTCGAGCGGCCGACCGAAGGTCGCATCTTCCTGGACGGCCAGGACATCACCGACCTGCCGCCCTACGAGCGGCCGATCAACATGATGTTCCAGTCCTATGCGCTCTTCCCGCACATGTCGGTGGCGCAGAACATCGCCTTCGGCCTGAAGCAGGACGGCCTGCCCAAGGCCGAGATCGACAAGATCGTCGAGGAGATGCTCAAGCTGGTGCAGATGACCCAGTACGCCAAGCGCAAGCCGCACCAGCTGTCCGGCGGCCAGCGCCAGCGCGTGGCCCTGGCCCGTTCGCTGGCCAAGCGGCCGAAGCTGCTGCTGCTCGACGAGCCCATGGGCGCCCTGGACAAGAAGCTGCGTTCGCAGATGCAGCTGGAGCTGGTGGAGATCATCGAGCGCGTCGGCGTGACCTGCGTGATGGTGACCCACGACCAGGAAGAGGCCATGACCATGGCCCAGCGCATCGCCATCATGCACCTGGGCTGCATCGAGCAGATCGGCAGCCCGATGGACATCTACGAGACCCCGGCCAGCCGCCTGATCTGCGAGTTCATCGGCAACGTCAACATGTTCGACGGCCAGTTGGTCGAGGACGTGCAGGACCACGCGGTGATCGCCTGCCCGCAGCTGGAGAACCCGATCTACATCGGCCACGGCATCAGCACCCGTGCCGAAGACAAGCGCATCACCTACGCGCTGCGTCCGGAGAAGGTCATGGTTTCCGCGCAGAAGCCGGAGAACCTCGAGCACGAGGGCTTCAACTGGGCCCAGGGCACCGTCTACGACATCGCCTACCTCGGCGGCCACTCGGTGTACTACATCAAGCTGGCCTCGGGGATGATCGTCCAGGCCTTCATGGCCAACGCCGAACGCCACGTGGCGCGCCCGACCTGGGACCAGCCGGTGTACATCAGCTGGTACGACGACAGCGGTGTGGTGCTGCAATCATGAACATCAGCAAATCGCTCATGAAGCGCCTGCCGCGTGGCCGGCACGCCGTGATCGGTGTGCCGTTCATCTGGCTGTTCCTGTTCTTCCTGCTGCCCTTCGCCATCGTGCTGAAGATCAGCCTGGCGGCAGCGGACGTGGCCATCCCGCCGTACACCGAAGTGTTCCAGTACGCCGACCAGACCCTGCAACTGGTGCTGAACCTCGGCAACTACCTGATGCTGACGGACGACCCGCTCTACATCGACGCCTACCTGGGCTCGCTGAAGATGGCGGCGATCAGCACCTTCCTGTGCCTGCTGATCGGCTACCCGATGGCCTACGCCATCGCCCGCGCCAGCAAGGAAATGCAGACCGTCCTGCTGCTGCTGATCATGATGCCGACCTGGACGGCGATCCTGATCCGCGTGTACGCCTGGATGGGCATCCTGTCCAACAACGGGCTGCTCAACGGCTTCCTGATGTGGCTGGGGGTGATCAACGAACCGCTGACCATCCTCAACACCAACCTGGCGGTGTACATCGGTATCGTCTACTCGTACCTGCCGTTCATGGTGATGCCGCTGTACGCCAACCTGGTGAAGCACGACATGAGCCTGCTGGAAGCCGCTTCCGACCTCGGCGCGCGCAACTTCACCAGCTTCTGGAAGATCACCGTGCCGCTGTCGAAGAACGGCATCATCGCCGGCTGCATGCTGGTGTTCATCCCGGCGGTGGGCGAGTTCGTCATCCCGGAACTGCTCGGCGGCCCCGAGACGCTGATGATCGGCAAGGTGCTGTGGCAGGAGTTCTTCAACAACCGTGACTGGCCGGTGGCATCCGCCCTGGCGGTGGTCATGCTGGCGATCCTCATCGTGCCCATCATCCTGTTCAACAAGAACCAAGCGAAGGAACTGGAGGGCAAGGTATGAACAAGCGCTGGTCGTTCTCCAACATCATGCTGGTGTTGGGCCTGCTGTTCATCTACGTGCCGATGGTCATCCTGGTCATCTACTCCTTCAACGGCTCCAAGCTGGTGACGGTGTGGGGCGGCTGGTCGGTGAAGTGGTACGTCGGCCTGCTGGACAACACCCAACTGATCAGCTCGGTGTTCCGCTCCCTGGAAATCGCCGTGTACACGGCGATTTCCTCGGTGGCCCTGGGCACCCTGGCGGCCTTCGTGCTGACGCGCATCCCGCGTTTCCGCGGGCGCACGCTGTTCGGCGGCATGGTCACCGCGCCGCTGGTCATGCCCGAGGTGATCACCGGTCTGTCGCTGCTGCTGCTGTTCGTGGCCATGGCCCAGCTGATCGGCTGGCCGCAGGAGCGCGGCATCGTCACCATCTGGATCGCCCACACCAGCTTCTGCTCGTCCTACGTGGCGGTGGTGGTGTCGGCGCGCCTGCGTGAACTGGACCTGTCCATCGAGGAAGCGGCCATGGACCTGGGCGCCAAGCCCTGGAAAGTGTTCCTGCTGATCACCATCCCGATGATCGCGCCTTCGCTGGCGGCCGGCGGCATGATGTCCTTCGCCCTGTCGCTGGACGACCTGGTGCTGGCCAGCTTCGTGTCCGGCCCCGGCTCCACCACCCTGCCGATGGAAGTGTTCTCCGCCGTGCGCCTGGGCGTGAAGCCGGAGATCAACGCGGTGGCCAGCCTGATCCTGCTGACCGTCTCGCTGTTCACCTTCTTCGCCTGGTACTTCACCCGCCAGGCCGAGGAGCGCCGCAAGCGTGCCGTCCAGGAGGCCATGGAAGCCACGGCCACCGACTGGCAGAAAGGTTCGCCGGCCACCGCCTGACGTCGTCTTGTCGGCCGGCTGCAGCCGGTGCCTGCGAAAGCCATGGGCCACCTTCGGGTGGCCCATGTTTTTGGGGGTGCGGACATATGCCGAAGGGCAAGAAGAATCTGTTTTCTCAGAAGAATCTGACAGTCAATCGCTGCAACTTCCACGCATTTGCCAACTACTATTCAGTGTGTCCGTTGGCGGTTGCCGGCTATTCCCCGCAGCTTGGTCGGCCTCCGTGATCCCGGGTAACTTGCCAGTGCTTACCACAGCACCCAGGCGGGAGGTGGCGCGCAAATACAACACCCCGACAGTTATCCCTAGGGGGAATAACGCGCCAGGGAGCTTCGGCGCCTCCCGCAGTCCCTTCTCACGGAAACGACGAACCCCGCATTGCGCGGGGTTCGTCGTTTTCGGCGCTACCTAGCGGCCCTGCGGGACCAGCCTGAGCAGGCCATGGCTGTTGGCGGCGACCTCGTCGGGCTGGAAATGCTCGGCGTGGTAGCGGCCTTCGACGTAGTCCTCGGCCTGGTCCTTGTAGTGCGCGTCGAAGAGCACGCCGCTCTGGCCCACCGGGTTGATGCCCAGGGCGTGGGTCGGGTCGGCGAAGTCCACCAGGCGCCGCGTCGAGGGCCCGTAGGTGACGGCCCAGGGCGCCGGGCCGATGGGCGCCGAGAGGTTGTTCGGCACCTCGTGGCCACCGGGGGCGGCGAAGGGGCCGATGTTGAACAGGCGGTCCAGCGGCTTCTGCATGCCCAGCGGGTGCACGTGGGTGAGCGTGTGCGCCTCGCCCCATCTCCAATTGGCCGGGTCCTGGCCGAAGGTGTCGCGCAGGTGCGCAAGGCTCGCCTGCCAGGCGGCCCTGACGATGTCCGCGCGGCTTTCCTTCTGCGCCGTGCCGCGGTCGTCCCACCAGGGCGAGGTGTCGTCGGCGGCCAGCCGCGGCAGGGCGCTGTCGATCGCCCGGGTGCTCAGCAGGGTGTTGAAGAAGGCGTCGCCCATCTCGTCGTGCATGGCGGCGTAGGCCAACTGGTAGAGGAACTGGCTGAACAGGGTGGCGGCCACCGAGTCCAGCGGGTAGTCGCCCTTCCAGGCCGCCAGTTGCTCCACCAGCGCCTTCTCCTGGTCGCCGGCCGCCACCTGGCGCAGGCTCGGCAGCAGCGGGGCCAGGGTGCGCGGGCCGTAGTCGGTGCCGGTGTCCAGCTGCAGCGCCTGGCTGTTCTGCAGGTCCCACTTCACCGAGGTGTCAGCCAGGCGCTGGTCCAGGCGCTGGCCGCGGTCGGCCAGGTTGTAGTAGCCGGGGATCGGCCGGCCGTTGGCGGGCACCGGTTGGAAGTTGGCCGAGACGATGTAGCCGCGCGCCGGGTTCTCCTCGTGGGGGTTCTCGACGAAGGGGTAGAAGCCGTCCTTGTCCGCCGCGGCGGTGCTGCCGTCGAGGATGAAGTTGGGCTCGACGCCGGCCGGGCGCCGCGGCAGCTGCGCCGAGGCCCACCAGGCGATGTCGCCGCGGGTGTTGGCCCAGACCACGTTGAGCCCCGGCGCGTGGATCTGCGCGGCGGCGGCGCGGGCCTTGTCCAGGGTGTCGGCGCGGTCGAGGTGGTAGAAGGCGTCCAGCAGCGGGTTCTCGGTCTGCAGGAAGCCCCACCACATGGCGATGGGCGTCTTGCCCGAGGCGGCGCCCAGGGCGTCGTTGACGATCGGCCCGTGGGGCGAGCTGCGCAGCACCAGCTTGACCGGCGCCTGGCCCTTGACCGCGATGCTCTGCTCCTCGCGCTGCAGGTCCACCCACTGGCCGTGGTACCAGACCTGCTCGGGGTTGGCCGGGTTGGTCTTCTCGGCCACCAGGTCCATGTCGTCGTTCTGGAACATGGTCAGGCTCCAGCCGAAGTCCTTGTTGTGGCCGAGCATGGCGAAGGGCACCAGGGCCTGGTGGTGGCCGTAGAGTTCGAAGCCCGGGGCGCTGAGCTGCGCCTCGTACCACACCGAGGGCGCGGCGAAGCGGATGTGCGGATCGCCCGCCAGCAATGGCCTGCCGCTGCGCGTGCGGCTGCCGGAGACCACCCAGGCGTTGCTGCCCTCGTACTGTGGCAGGCCGGCGGCCTCCAGGGCCTGCTGGCTGATCTGCGCCAGGGCGCCGAGGTCCTTCCAGTCGCCGGCGGCCAGCGCGGTGGGCCGCTGCAGTACGCCCTCGGGGTGCCAGGCCAGGTCGAAGGCCTTCAGGTAGTCGGCGCCCAGGTCGTCGCGGATGTAGGTGAGCACCGGCTCGGTGCGCAGGGCCACGGCGAAGCTGTAGGCCAGGTAGCCGGACACGGCGAGGGTGTCCTCCACCGTGAACGGCCGCTTGGGAATGCCCAGCACGTCGAACTCCAGCGGCTTCGGGTGGCTGGCCTGGTACTGGTTGATGCCGTCCAGGTAGGCCTGCAGGGCTTTCCAGGCCGGCGACTGGCGGTCCTGGCGGGCGGCGTACTCGGCGGCATGGCTGCGCAGGCGCAGGGTGCGGAACAGGCGGTCGGTGTCCACCAGCTTGGGCCCCAGCACCTCGGCCAGTTCGCCGTTGGCCAGGCGGCGCAGCATCTCCATCTGGAACAGCCGGTCCTGGGCGTGCACGTAGCCCAGCGCGCGGTACAGGTCGCTTTCGTTCTGCGCACGGATGTGCGGCACGCCACGCTCGTCGTAGCGCACCTCGACCTCGGCCTGCAGCCCCGGCAGCCCGGCCAGGCCGTCGCGGGTCGGCTGCTTGCCATGCAGGTACCAGGCGCCCCCGGCGGCGGCCGCCGCCACCAGCACGGCAAGAACGGTCAACGTACGTTTCATGCAAGGCTCTCCTTGTTGTTCTGCGCGGATTCTGCGCATTCGCGCCGGGCGCTTGCATTGACCAAACGCCCGCAAGCTGCAAGTCTTCGGTCAAAAGGAGGCCGCATGCCCGCTGCGCGCGCACCACTCACCCACTCGGCCACCCTGCGCCGCCTGCTCTACGAGGCCCTGGCCAGCCTGGGGCTGGAGCCGGCGCGCATCTACCGCCAGGCGCTGCGCCGGGTGCGCCTGGCGCCGGTGAGCGCCGACGGCCGCCTGCTGCACGACGAGGTGCCGTTGTTCTGGGCGGCGCTGCCGGAGCTTAGCGGCGACGCGGACATCGGCCTGCACCTGGGCGAGGCGATGAAGCCGCGCCTGCTCGACGTGGTCGGCTACCTGCTGCTCGCCAGCCGCGACCTGGAGCAGGCGCTGCACAGCTTCCTGCGCTTCCAGCACATCCTTTCCGGCGGCCTGGCCGCGCAGCTGCGCGAGGAGGGCGAGCAGGTGCGGCTGGTGCTCGACATCCACTACCGCGACTGCCCGCCGCTGCGCCAGCAGATGGAATGCCTGCTGCTGCTGTTCATCAAGCTGCTGAAGGCGGTCACCGACGACGAGTTCGCCTGTTCCGCCATCGAGTTCCGCCACGCCGCGCCCCGGCGCCTGGCCGAGCACCGCCGGCTGTTCGGGCTGACGCCGCGCTTCGCCTGTGAACACGACGCCCTGCTGTTCCCCCGTGCCCTGCTGCGACGCCCGTCGCGCACGGCCAACGCTGCCTTGCACGGCGTGCTCACCCGGCATGCCGAGGAGGAATTGCAACGCCTGCAGGAGAACGACCTGCGCAACCGCCTGCGCTACCTGCTGGCCCACCGCCTGGGCCGCGAGCCCTGCACCCTGGAGGCCTGCGCCGAGCTGCTGGGGCTGCCGGCCGGGGCCCTGCAGCGCAGCCTGGCCGGGCAGGGCAGCGGCTTCCGCGAGCTGCACGAGGAAGTGCGCCGCCAGCGCGCCACCGAGCTGCTGGCCGAAGGCGTGGCCATCCGCGAGGTCGCGCGGACCTGCGGCTTCGCCGAGCTGTCGCCGTTCTACCGCGCCTTCCGGCGCTGGTTCGGGGTGCCGCCGGAGGCCTACCGGCGGCGTTTGCGGGAGATGGCGCAGGCGCGTTGAGGCGACCCGCGCCGGGTTCATTCGGCCAGCGGGATCTCGCGGGACACGTCCAGCAGGGCCATGGCGTCGAGCTGTGTCTCGATCTGCAGGAAACGCATGGCGCGCGTCGGCGAGACGGCCTTGGCCATGCGCGTGATGTAGCGGTTGCGCAGGTCCAGGCGCATCTGCTGGAGCTTCTCGGCGCGCGTGATCAGCTTGCTGGCGTCGGCATCGGCGACCTTGCCGGTGTTGTAGGACCTGGCGTAGTCGAGGATCAGCGCCAGGTGCTGCTTGCTCAGCTTCTCGGCTTCGCTGCGGTAGGTGTTGTAGATCGGCCAGAACGCCTCGCCTTCCTTGTCGGTGAGGTTCATGTTGGCTTCGACGATGCGCTTGCGCTTGTAGTCGATGTCGGCCAGGCGGTTGTCGATCTCGGCCTTGTGCTCGGACATCACCTGGTCGGGGTTGGGCGCCTGGTCGTCGGCGACGGCCAGCAGCGGCAGGGCGAGCAGGGCGCACAGGGCGAGGGTGGGGCGTAGCGGCATGGGAGGCTCCTTGTAGTCGCGCGCCGGCCCTTCATGGGCCAGCTCCGGCAAGTGTAGATGCTGGCGCCCGGCTGTCCGCCCGCCAGGGGCAATAGCAGCCTTGCGCGAGGGTCTGGGTGGCCTGCACCGGGCGGCCGTCGACGAGGGCCTGCAGCACCGGCTCGATGAAGCTGTTGGCCGAGCTGCACACCGCGCCTTCGCTATAGGGACCGAAATAGGCCAGGCGGCCCTGGCGGTCCCAGATGGCCACTGCCGGGCTTGCCGGCAGCGCCTCGGCGCCGGGCGGCATGGCCAACGGCTGCAGGGCCTGGAGGGTGGCGGGCAGGCGGCCCTGGCTGGCGGGTTTCTGTACGGCGAAGAACTGCACGCCGAGCGGCGCGAAGCGCGCCAGCAGCTCGGCCAGGTGCTGCTGGTTGCCGACGTTGCACGGGCAGGCCGGGTCCCAGAAATGCACCAGGCGGATGGCGCCGGGGCCGGCCAGCCCCGCCGGCAACTGCAGGCCGGCGCCGCTGAACAGCGTCGGCTGGGTGTCGAAGGGGCGGATGTAGCGCTGCTGGAACCACTGGTAGGCGCCCAGCAGGGTGGCGCCGGCGAGCAGTGCGGCCAGGCTGGCGAGGATGAGCTTGCGGCGGGCAGGCATGGCGAATCCCGGTAAGATAGCCCCCAAGAGTGCCATGCCGCCGCCCGCGGCAGAACGGCCCGGTTGCCGCCGGGCACTCGCCCCCGTGCCACCGTAAACGCGGAAAACCCCGATGCCAGAAGCCTTCCAGCCCGATCTGCTGCGCCAGCGCCTGCGACCCCTGACCGCAGCCGGGCGCGATGGCCAGGTCGCCGCCTACCAGTCCTTCTACGGGCTCGACCTGGCGGCCCGCTACCCGGGCCTGGACAGCCGCCTGGGCTATCTCGAGTGCGCCGGCTACCGCATCGCCGTGCAGACCTGGCGCCCGGCCCTGGCCCGCGGCAGCCTGCTGTTGCTGCACGGCTACTACGACCACATGGGGCTGTACGGCCATGTCGTCGACTGGGCGCTGGGCCTGGGCCTGGCGGTGATCGCCTGCGACCTGCCGGGGCACGGCCTGTCCGACGGCGCGGCAGCCAGCATCAACGACTTCGCCGAATACCAGGCGGTGCTCGCCGGCCTGCTGGACGCGGCGGCGCAGCTGGACCTGCCGCAACCCTGGCACCTCTTCGGGCAGAGCACCGGCGGCGCCATCCTGCTGGACTACCTGCTCACCGGCGCGCCGCGCCCGGAGCTGGGCCACACCCTGCTGCTGGCGCCGCTGGTGCGGCCGCGGGCCTGGGGCTGGTCGAAGCTCAGCTACCAGCTGCTGCGGCCCTTCGTCGATTCCATCCCGCGCAAGTTCACCGACAACTCCAACGACGCCGGCTTCCTTGCCTTCCTCCGCGATCGCGACCCGCTGCAGCCGCGCATCCTGCCCACCGCCTGGGTGGGCGCGCTGGCGCGCTGGATCCCGCACATCGAGGGCGCGCCGCCCAGCCCGCGCAACCTGCTGGTGGTGCAGGGCGACGCCGACGAAACGGTGGACTGGCGCTACAACCTGAGGGTGCTGGAGGAGAAGTTCGAGCGCATCGAGTGCCTGCTGCTCACCGGCGCGCGGCACCACCTGGCCAACGAGAGCGAGGCACTGCGCCGGCGCTACTTCGACTTCCTCGGCGAGCGCCTGAGCTAGTTGGCGGGGGACGCCAGCCCGGCTTTCACCGCGGCCAGGGCGGCCTGGTAGTAGGCCTGGCCGGCCGGCGACTCGGCGAAGTCGGCGAACTGCTGCAGCTCGGCGTCGGAGAGGCTGCGGTAGACGTACAGCAGGGTGTTGTCGAGGTCGGCGCCGATCTGCTGCACGACGTTCTGCCGCTGCCCTTCGAGCAGCCCCTGGCCCTGGCCGAGCAGGCCGGGGAGCATCTGGCTGAGGCTGTCGGCGGCCACGCTGGCCAGCGCCATGCTGACCTCGGCGCCCGCCTCGCTGGCCGGCAGGGCACGGCTCAGGCGCTGGGCGAGCTGCTGGCGCTGCGGCGTGGCCTGCTGGCGCGGCAGGCCGTTGGCGTACTGGGCGAGCTGGTCGCTGCGGGTGGCGAGGGTTTCCGCGGCGGCGATCTTGTGCCCCAGGGGCGATTCGAAGAAGGCCAGCGCCGGCCCGCTGTCCGCCAGGTTCTGGCGCAGCCCGGCCAGCGCCCGGGCATCGATCTGCGCTGGGGCGAAGCGCTGGTTGCTGTTGTTCACCAGGGCCTGGTACAGCGCCGGCGGCAGGTTGGCCTGGTAGCGCTTCTGCGCGGCGTGCAGGGCATCGTTGAAGTGCGCGCGTTGTTCCGGCCAGCCGGCGGCCTGGTACAGGCGCTGGTAGTCGTCGGCCAGGACGGGTAGGCCCAGCATCAGCAGGGCTAGGGCAAGCAGTGCACGCAAATCGGGTCCTCCTGGCGACAGTGGCCATCCGCCGCGGCTATTGTCGGCAAGCCCGGCCCCGCTTGTCGAGGCGCTTGTCGCCGGCGTTACAATAGCGCATGAACCCGCATTCCGATTCCTCCCCCCTGCAGAACGCCGTCGACGACCTGGCCGAACGGGGCTGGTCGCTGCAGCGCGACTTCCTGCCCGCGGACCTGGTCGCCGCCCTGGCCACGGAGTGCCGCAAGCGCGCCGCCGCCGGCGAGCTGGCCTCGGCCTCGGTGGGGCGCGGTGCCGGCCAGGCGGTGCGCGAGGGCATCCGCGGCGACCGCATCCAGTGGCTGGAGCCGGGCCAGGCCGTGGCCTGCGATCGCTACCTGGGGCTGATGGACGAGTTGCGTGTGGCGCTCAACCGCGCGCTGTTCCTGGGCCTGGAGGACTTCGAGTGCCACTTCGCCCTGTACCCGCCGGGCGCCTTCTACCAGAAACACCTGGACCGCTTCCGCGACGATGACCGGCGCAGCGTGTCGGCGGTGCTCTACCTCAACGACGGCTGGCTGCCCGAGCATGCCGGCGAGCTGCGCCTGTACTTCGCCGACGGCAGCCACGACGACGTGCCGCCGCTGGGCGGCAGCCTGGTGCTGTTCCTCTCCGGCGAGTTCCCCCACGAGGTGCTGCCGGCCCACCGCGAGCGCCTGTCGCTGACCGGCTGGTTCCGCCGCCGCGGCGATGCCCCGCTCTAGGGCTCAGTGGCCCCAGACGCGGATGGTGCCGCTGATGTCCTGGATGTCGCGGACCTCCAGGCTGCCCAGGCGGCTTTCCCCGACGTAGAGGTCGCCGGCGACGCGCACGCGGATGGTCTGCGCCGGCAGGCCGCCGGCATTGAGCTGCTTGTTGATGGTGGTCAGGTCCGGCAGGGTCAGCGCCAGCTGCTGCTGGCCGTTGCTGCCCTGGACCACGTCGACCTGCAGGGTCGGCAGCTCGACGCCGAAGACCGGCAGGCTCAGGCCCAGTTGCGCGGCGCCCAGGGGCAGCGCGCCGCCGCGGCCGTCCGGGCAGACGGCGGCGCTGGTGCAGCCGTTGTCGATCTTCACGTTGCGCAGCGAGACGCTGCCGCCGTCGTCGACCCAGGCGGCCTTGCCGATGCTGGCCATGACGTCGGCGCGGATGCTCAGGCCGTCCTGGCCGCTGATGCGGCCGAGGTTTTCGTTGTCCAGCGGTTCGAGCGCGGCCTGGCTGGCGCCGGCGGCGCACAGCAGCAGGCCGCCGAGCAGGTGCGGCAGGCTGTCGAGAAACTTGACCATGGTGGCGGTTCCCTCGCGGTGGGCGACATGGCGAGGCAGTCTGCGCGCGATGCGGCCGGCCCGCCATGTCGGCGCGGCAGTTCCAGCCGAAGGATGGGCCCGGCCGCCGTCGGCGGCCCGCCATCGGTTGCCAGGTGACCGGGGCGGATGTGCGGGCTAGTCTGTTGCGATCGAAAAGGGAGCGCTTCGCCCATGCAGAAGATTCTCGTCAGCCGCTGCCTGCTGGGCCACCGGGTGCGCTACGACGGTGGCAGCCACGGCCCCTTCGACCTGCTGGAACGCTGGCAGGCGCAGGGCCGGGTGGTCGCGCTGTGCCCGGAAGTGGCCGGCGGCCTGCCCACGCCGCGGGCGCCGGCGGAGATTCCCGGCGGCCGCGGCGCCCTGGTGCTGGAGGGCCGGGCGCCGGTGGTGACGGTGAACGGCGAGGACGTCACCGGCGCCTTCGTCCGCGGCGCCGAACAGGCCATGGCCCTGGTCGACCGTCACGGCATCCGCCTGGCCATCCTCAAGGCGCGCAGCCCCTCCTGCGGCAACCGCGAGAACTACGACGGCAGTTTCTCCGGCCTGCGCGTGCCCGGCGAAGGCGTCACCGCGGCGGCGCTCAAGCGCATGGGCGTACTGGTGTTCAGCGAAGAGGAGCTGGACGCGGCGGCGGTCTGCCTGGCCGGCCTGGAAGCCGGCGGCTGAGCGCGCTGTGGTAGCCTGAAAGGCGCGGCGTAGAGCCACCCGACAGCCCTTGTAGCACTCTTTCCCTTGAGCCGTCGGCGTGGCGGCCTATGCTGAAGAGTCCCGCTGGAGGCTCGCTTTAGCGTGCCGGGCCTCCCCATCCCGCTCACAAGGAGAACTCCATGAAGCTCACGTTGCCTTGCCTCGGCCTCGCCGGCCTGCTGCTCGCCGCCTCCACCGCCGCGCTGGCGGCCGGCATGCCGCGTACCCCGGCGCCCGAGGGGGCCAAGGTGTATTTTATCGAACCGCAGGACGGCGCCACCGTCGGCCAGACCTTCACCGTCAAGTTCGGCCTGGAAGGCATGGGCGTGGCGCCGGCCGGCGTCGACGCGCCGAGCACCGGGCACCACCACCTGCTGGTCGACCTCAAGGAGCAGCCGGCCATGGACATGCCGCTGCCGATGACCGACAACATCCGCCACTTCGGCAAGGGCCAGACGGAAACCAAGATCACCCTGCCGCCGGGCAAGCACACCCTGCAGCTGCTGCTGGGCGACAAGAACCACGTGCCCTTCGAGCCGAACGTGGAGTCGCAGAAGATCACCGTGATGGTGAAATGAGCCATCGGCTCTCGTAGGAGCGAGCTTGCTCGCGAACCAACCCCGCTGCGGGGTCATGTTCGCGAGCAAGCTCGCTCCTACAAAAGAAGCCGCAGGGCGCAATGAAAAAGGGAGGCCGAGGCCTCCCTTTTTCATTGCCGGCGTGCCTTAGAACAGGACGCGGCTGCGGATGGTGCCGTTGACGTGCTGCAGCTTCTCCAGCGCCAGGTCCGAGTACTCGGCGTCGACGTCGATCACCACGTAGCCGACCTTCTCGTTGGTCTGCAGGTACTGGCCGGAGATGTTGATGCCGTTGTCGGCGAACACCTTGTTGATCTCGCTCATCACGCCCGGGATGTTGGCGTGGATGTGCAGCAGGCGGTGCTTGCCGGGGTGCGACGGCAGGGCCACCTCGGGGAAGTTGACCGAGGACACCGAGGTGCCATTGTCGCTGTACTTGACCAGCTTCTCGGCCACTTCCAGGCCGATGTTGGCCTGGGCCTCGGCGGTGGAGCCGCCGATGTGCGGGGTGAGGATCACGCGGTCCAGGCCACGCAGGGGGCTGGCGAACTCTTCGTCGTTGGACTTGGGCTCGACCGGGAACACGTCGATGGCGGCGCCGATCAGGTGCTCGTCCTTGATAGCGTCGGCCAGGTGGTCCAGCTCGACCACGGTGCCGCGGGCGGCGTTGATCAGGATGCCGCCCTTCTTCATGGCGCGGATTTCCTTCTCGCCGATCATCCACTGGGTGGACGGCAGTTCCGGCACGTGCAGCGAGACGATGTCGCACAGGCCCAGCAGCTCGTGCAGCGAGCCGATCTGCTGCGCGTTGCCCAGCGGCAGCTTGGTCACCACGTCGTAGAAGAACACCTGCATGCCCAGGGCCTCTGCCAGCACCGAGAGCTGGGTGCCGATGGAGCCGTAGCCGACGATGCCCAGCTTCTTGCCGCGGATCTCGAAGGAGTTGGCCGCCGACTTGATCCAGCCGCCGCGGTGGCAGGAAGCGTTCTTCTCGGGGATGCCGCGCAGCAACAGGATGGCCTCGGCCAGCACCAGCTCGGCCACCGAGCGGGTGTTGGAGTAGGGCGCGTTGAACACCGCGATGCCGCGCTCACGGGCGGCGTTCAGGTTGACCTGGTTGGTGCCGATGCAGAAGCAGCCGACGGCGATCAGCTTCTTGGCGCAGTCGAAGACTTCCTCGGTGAGCTGGGTGCGGGAACGGATGCCGATGAAGTGGGCGTCGGCGATCTTTTCCTTCAGCTCGTCGCCGGACAGCGCGGTCTTGAGGTACTCGATGTTGGTGTAGCCGGCGGCCTTGAGGGTATCAACGGCATTCTGGTGCACGCCTTCCAGGAGAAGGAATTTGATCTTGCTCTTGTCGAGAGAAGTCTTGCTCATCTGCTTGAACCTGTAGTCCCGGGATAATGGCTAGAAAATGAACAGCTCTGGCCGAACCGGCCGGTGCCGCAGCTCGGCGCCAGGTGGCGAACTGCGTGGGGTGCGTATGCTAGCATGTTCTCCCTTTTCCTTGTCCGGTTGCGACCTGAGCTGTTCTCAGGACGACCATGAACCATTTGAGAGTTCCTCCGATGACCCGCGAAGCCCTGATCGAATCGCTCAAGCCCCTGCTGGAGCCCGGCAAGCTGCTGACCGATGCCGATTCCCTGGATGCCTATGGCAAGGACTGGACCAAGCATTTCGCCCCGGCGCCGCTGGCCATCGCCTTCCCCAAGAGCATCGAGCAGGTGCAGGCCGTGGTGCGCTGGGCCAACGAGCACAAGGTCGGCCTGGTGCCCTCGGGCGGCCGCACCGGGCTGTCCGCCGCCGCCGTCGCCGCCAACGGCGAGGTGGTGGTGTCGTTCGACTACATGAACAAGATCCTCGACTTCAACGCCTTCGACCGCACCGTGGTGTGCCAGCCGGGCGTGGTGACCAAGCAGCTGCAGCTGTTCGCCGAGGAGCAGGGCCTGTACTACCCGGTGGACTTCGCGTCCTCCGGTTCCAGCCAGATTGGCGGCAACATCGGCACCAATGCCGGCGGGATCAAGGTGATTCGCTACGGCATGACGCGCAACTGGGTGGCCGGCATGAAGGTCGTCACCGGCAAGGGCGACCTGCTGGAGCTGAACAAGGACCTGATCAAGAACGCCACCGGCTACGACCTGCGCCAGCTGTTCATCGGCGCCGAGGGCACCCTGGGCTTCGTGGTCGAGGCCACCATGCGCCTGGAGCGCACGCCGAAGAACCTCACCGCGATGGTCCTGGGTACCCCCGACTTCGACTCGATCATGCCGGTGCTGCACGCCTTCCAGGGCAAGCTCGACCTGACCGCCTTCGAGTTCTTCTCCGACAAGGCCCTGGCCAAGGTCCTGGCCCGCGGCGACGTGCCGGCGGCCTTCGAGACCGACTGCCCGTTCTACGCCCTGCTGGAGTTCGAGGCCAGCACCGAGGAAGTGGCCAACGAGGCCCTGGCCACCTTCGAGCACTGCGTTGAGCAGGGCTGGGTGCTGGACGGCGTGATGAGCCAGAGCGAGCAGCAGCTGCAGAACCTGTGGAAGCTGCGCGAGTACATCTCCGAGACCATCTCGCACTGGACGCCGTACAAGAACGACATCTCCGTCACCGTCAGCAAGGTCCCGGCCTTCCTCAAGGACATCGACGCCATCGTCGAGGCCAACTACCCGGACTTCGAAGTGGTCTGGTTCGGCCACATCGGCGACGGCAACCTGCACCTGAATATCCTCAAGCCCGAGAACCTGTCCAAGGACGAGTTCTTCGCCAAGTGCGCCACCGTCAACAAGTGGGTGTTCGAGACCGTGCAGAAGTACAACGGCTCCATCTCCGCCGAGCACGGCGTGGGCATGACCAAGCGCGACTACCTGGGTTACTCTCGCTCCGAGGCCGAGATCGGCTACATGAAGGCGGTCAAGACGGTGTTCGATCCCAACGGGATCATGAACCCCGGCAAGATCTTCGCCGAGTGAGCTGATCCAGCAGTAGATCCCAGCAGGGCCGGTTCACCGGCCCTTCGCTTGTCTGGGCCGAGGGATTCGGCCGGCAGCGCCCGCGGGAGGCGGGCACCGCGCAGCGTCACGAGCGCCGCGGGGCATCCCATTCATCCGTCCAGGAGTCGGTCATGAGTTACCAGCATCAGTACGTCGACGGCACCCGCATCCACTTCCCGCTGGGCAAGGTGGTCTGCGTCGGGCGCAACTACGCCGAGCACGCCAGGGAGCTGAACAACCCGGTGCCCACCGAGCCGCTGCTGTTCATCAAGCCCGGTTCCTGCACCGTGCCGGTGGAAGGCGGCTTCGTCATCCCCGAGGGCCGTGGCGACGTGCACTACGAGGCGGAGATCGCCGTGCTGATCGGCAAGCCGCTGTCGCGCCAGCCCAGCGCGGAAGAGGTGCTGGACGCCATCTCCGGCTACGCCCCGGCCCTGGACCTGACCCTGCGCGACGTGCAGGCCAAGCTCAAGGAGAAGGGCCTGCCGTGGGAGCTGGCCAAGTCCTTCGACGGCGCCTTCGTGCTGGCGCCCTTCGTCAGCGCCGACCGCTTCCCCGACCCGACCGACATCGGCATCCGCCTGAGCATCGATGGCGAAGTGCGCCAGGACGGCAATAGCCGCGACATGCTCAACCCGATCGTGCCGCTGATCCAGCACATCTGCGGGCACTTCTCGCTGCAGCCGGGCGACGTGGTCTCCACCGGCACGCCGGTGGGCGTGGGCCCGCTCAAGCGCGGCAGCGCGCTGGTGCTGGAACTTCCCGGCGCCAGCCGGTTCGAAAGCCGCGTCCTCTGATCCGTACCCCGCCAAGGGCCGCCCTCCGTGCGGCCTTTGCTTTCTGCGGGGCGTTGCCAAACCCAGACAACAAGAACCCTCGATGACCCAGGTCCGATCCTCCCGTCTTCTGCGCTGGCTGCTGCTGGCATTGCTCTTCGCCGCCGTGGTGCTGGTGGTGCTGGCCAAGCTGTTCCACTGGGACGACCGTGCCCGCCTGTGGTGGCAGGAAGAGAACACCAGCGCGCAGGACCGCGCCGACAGCGTCTGGCTGCCCGGCTATCGCGCGGTGATCCAGGGCAAGCCACTCAAGGGCGGCCTGGAGGGGCAGGAGACCTCCGACCTGGCCTACAACCCGGTGACCCGCACGCTGTTCACCGTGACCGGCAAGAAGCCGCTGCTCGGCGAGCTGTCGCTGGACGGCGAGGTGCTGCGGGTGATCCCGCTGCTGGGCCTGGAGAACCCCGAGGGGGTGGCGGTGCTGCCCAACGGCAACGTCGCGGTGACCGACGAGCGGCAGAACTCCCTGACCATCTTCCACCTCGACCCGCAGACCCACGAGCTGAGCACCGCCAAGCTGGCCAGCTTCGACCTGGGCAACCTCGGGGAGAAGAGCAACAAGGGCTTCGAGGGCATCGCCTGGGACCCGGCGCAGAAGCGCCTGCTGCTGGGCCGCGAGCGCGACCCCATGACCCTCTTCAGCTGGGCCAGCGACGGCAGCCCGGGGCTGACCGGCAGCATGCAGCCGCTGCCCAGCGAACAGCTGTACATGCGCAACGTCTCGGCGCTCAGCGTCGACCCGCGCACCGGCCACACCCTGGTGCTGTCGGCGGAATCGCACCTGCTGCTGGAGCTGGACGAGAAGGGCGAGCCGGTCAGCTTCATCAGCCTGCTGGGCGGGCTCAACGGCCTGCACGACAAGATCCCGCGCGCCGAGGGCGTGGCCATCGACGAGCAGGGCACCATCTACATGGTCAGCGAGCCGGAGCTGTTCTACGTGTTCCGCAAGCTCAAGGACGACGGCAAGGGCGGTTAAGCCTGGATTAAGCGCGGATTCAGGCTGGTTTCAGCAGGCTTGGCTAATCTGGCTTCAACGAAAACAGCCAGGAGGCTACTTCATGAAATCCATCCGTCTTCCCCTGATCGCCGCCATCGCCCTGTTCTCTGGTGCCACCTTCGCCGCCGGCGGCTACACCGGCCCGGGCAGCGACGCCGCCAAGCCGGCCGCGAGCGGCCCGGTGAACACCGTGAAGACCGCCCAGGCCGCCGCCGACGACACCCCGGCGGTACTCGAGGGCGTGATCACCAAGCGCCTGCACGGCGAGCACTACGAGTTCAAGGACGCCACCGGCAGCATGCAGGTGGAGATCGACCACGACGACTGGCCGCAGGGCGTGGACATCTCCGACAAGACCAAGGTGCGCCTGACTGGCGAGGTCGACCACGAGCGCAAGGGCGTGGAGATCGATGTAGATCGCGTGGACGTTCTGCAGTAACGAGATGCATATGAAAAGGCCGCGCCGGGAGTGATCCTGGCGCGGCCTTTTTGCATTCGGCTTTTCGTAGGAGCGAGCTTGCTCGCGAACGGTGCTTGCTCGGGACTTTGGGTGTTGGGCTGTAGAGCGCCCTCTCCCTAACCCTCGGCTGCGCGCCCCGCCCTGAAGGGAGAGGGGACCGTTGGGCAGGGTCGGATGTTCTGGAGTCAGCCGGCAGCTCTGCAGTTTCCGGCTAAAGCCATGCTCCTCTCGGCACGGACTAGCCCCCTCTCCCTTCAGGGAGAGGGCTGGGGAGAGGGAGCGGAGTCAACCTGGCGCGCCAGGGCCGCCGGGAGACGCGGTTCGCGAGCAAGCTCGCTCCTACAGGGAATGGCGATCAACCAACGCTCTCGAACCCCTGCAACACATTCACCGCATTGATCCCGATCTCCTCCACCGCATACCCGCCCTCCATGACGAACAGCGTCGGCAGGCCCAGCCTCCCGATGACCTCCCCCATGCGCAGGTAGTCCGGCGAGTCCAGCTTGAACTGCGAGATGGGGTCTTCCTTGAAGGTGTCCACGCCCAGGGAGACGATCAGCACTTCCGGCCCGTAGGCGGCTATCTGGCGGATCGCCGCCTGCAGCGCCAGGCTCCAGACCGACCAGTCGCTGCCCGAGGCCAGCGGGTAGTTGAAGTTGAAGCCTTCGCCCACGCCCAGGCCCTTCTCGTCGGCGTAGCCGAGGAAGTAGGGGTACTCGAAGCGCGGGTCGCCGTGGATCGAGGTGAAGAGCACGTCGGCGCGGTCGTAGAAGATGTCCTGGGTGCCGTTGCCGTGGTGGTAGTCCACGTCGAGGACGGCCACCCGAGCCGCGCCCTGGTCGAGGATGGCCTGGGCGGCGATGGCGGCATTGTTCAGGAAGCAGTAGCCGCCCATGTAGTCGGCCGAGGCGTGGTGGCCCGGCGGGCGGCACAGGCTGAACACCGAGCGGGCGCCCTTGGCCAGTTCGGCCTGGCCGGTCAGGGCCACGTTCGCCGAGCTGGTGATGGCCTGCCAGGTGCCGGCGGTGATGGGCGCGCCGGCGTCGAAGCTGTAGTAGCCCAGGCGCCCGTCGATGCTGTCGGGCTCCTTCTGCCGCAGGCGCCGGGTCGGCCAGGCGATGGGCAGCATGTCGTGGCTGCGGCCGGTGGCCAGCCAGTCGCGCCAGGCGTGCTGGAGGAAGTTGACGAAGCCCTCGGTGTGGATGCGCCGGATCGGCTCCAGGCCGAAGTCGCGCGGGGCCTGGATTTCGCCCAGGCCCACGGCCTTGACGCGGTCCAGGACCATGTCGGCGCGGCTGGGCTTCTCGAAGCAGGGCGTGAACTGGCCGCCGATCAGCTCATGCTGGCCGTGGTGCAAGCGATGGTCGTCGGTGTAGATCGTCAGCATCTTGCGCTCCAGTGGGCGCCCGGCGGCGCCCGGTTGGGTCCGTGGGGTGTCAGGCGTTTTCCTCGAAGTTCACGCTCGGCGCCTTGCGGCGGAAGCCGCCGGTGTGCAGCGCCAGGTAGACGAAGCCGACGGCGAACCAGCTCAGGCCGACGATCAGCGTCAGCTGCGACAGGCTGGTCCACAGCCAGAGGGTCAGGCACAGGCCGACGAAGGGCACCAGGCCGTAGCGCAGCAGGTCGGCCGGCGTGCGGCGGCCTTCGACGCCCAGGTAGGTGCGGATCACCGCCAGGTTGACCACCGAGAAGGCCACCAGGGCGCCGAAGCTGATCATCGAGGCCAGGGTGGTCAGGTCCAGCACCAGGGCCAGCAGGGAGATGGCCGAGACCACCAGGATCGCCACCACCGGCGTCTGGAAGCGCGCGTGCAGGGTGCCGAACAGGCTGCGCGGGAGGATGCCGTCGCGGCCCATGGTGAAGAGGATGCGCGACACCGAGGCCTGGGAGGCCAGCGCCGAGCCGATGCAGCCGGCGATGTAGGCGGCGGTGAAGAAGTTGCCGAGGAACTGGCCGCCGGCCTTGAGCATCACCTCGTTGGCCGCCGAGTCGGCGTTCTGGAACACGCTGCCGGGGAACACCAGCTGGCTGATGATCGCCAGCAGGGTGAACATCAGGCCGGCCAGCACCGTGGTGATGATGATCGCCCGCGGGATGTCGCGGCGCGCGTCACGGGTTTCCTCGGCCATGGTGGAGACCGCGTCGAAGCCCAGGAACGACAGGCACAGCACCGCGGCGCCGGCCATCAGCGGGGCGAAGCCGGGCTTGCTGCCGTCGCCGACGAAGGGTGCGGCCAGGTCCAGGGCCGGGGCGCCGGCCAGGCTCTTCAGCGACATGCCGACGAACACCACGATGAACACCAGCTGGGCGCCGACGATGGCGTTGCTCATGCCGGCCACCTGGCTGATGCCCACCACGTTGAGCACGGTGACCAGGGCGATGGAGGCGACCACGAAGATCCACGCCGGGATTTCCGGGAAGGCGATGTTCATGAACAGGCCGATGAGCAGGTAGTTGATCATCGGCAGGAACAGGTAGTCGAGCAGCAGCGACCAGCCGGACAGGAAGCCCACCGCCGGGCCGAAGCTCAGGCTGGTGTAGGAGTAGGCGGAGCCGGCGATCGGGTACTTGCGCACCATGAAGCTGTAGGAGGCGGCGGTGAACAGCATCGCCAGCAGGGTGATCAGGTAGGCGCTGGCGGTGCGCCCGCCGGTCATCTCGGTGACCACGCCGTAGGTGGTGAACATGGTCAGCGGGACCATGTAGACCAGGCCGAAGAAGACCAGGGCGGGCAGCCCCAGGATGCGTTTGAGGCGGGCGTCCGCCTGGGCTTGGGGGGCGTTGCCGGTGCTGGCGCTCATGCGGGCGCCTTGTTCGATGGCCATCGATGTTTCCTCGCGAATTCTTGTCGTTGTTGCGCTGGCGCGGGGCGCCGCTGGCGGCCGCGCGGACGGAGCGGGGCGGTCAGCCGCAGCGCTGCCGGCGGGCGGAACGGGCGAGGAAGGGGTGGGCGCGGTGACGGCCGCGAACCGGGGTGGAGCAAGGGCTGTTCATGAGCGTTCTCGGGGCATTGTTCTTGTGGATGCTCGCTGGCGGCGCTCCCTGGATGCCGCCGCATGCTGCGGCGGCGGTCGCGGCCCTGGCGGCCATTCCCTGGGCGAGTACCCGGACTTTAGGCCGCCGCGCCGCCCCGCAGAACCCTGTAAAGGGTCAAAAAGGGATCGAAGTGGCCAAACTGACTGTCAGCCCTGCGGCGGGCGCCCGTCCCGCCGCAGGACCCACCGGTCATTTCTTCAGCTTGGTCCAGACCTTGGCGCGCAGCGCCAGGGACTTCGGCGAGCACAGCTGGAACGGCTTCAGGCGGTCGATCTTGTCTTCCGGGGTGTTGATCGCCGGGTCGTCGAACAGCTCCTTGTCCATGAACTTCTCGGAGCCGGTGATGGCGTTGTTGTACTTGGCGAAGTTGGAGGCGGCGGCGATGTTCTCCGGCTGCATCATCCAGTTGAGGAAGACGTGGGCTTCCTTGATGTTGGTGGCGTCCTTGGGGATGGCCAGGTTGTCGATGAACAGGCGCACGCCTTCCTTCGGATAGACGTAGACCAGGCTGGCGCGCTGGGCGTGGGCGCGGTGGAAGGCGCCGTTCCACTGCTGGTGCATGTACACCTCGCCGGCGGCCATGCGCTCGATGGTGCCGTCGCTGTTGTACATCGCCAGCAGCGGCTTCTGCTTCAGCAGCAGGTCGAGGACCTTCTCGGCCTGTTTCGGGTCCTCGGTGCACTCGTCCACGCCGAGGTAGTAGGTCGCCGGGGCCCACAGCTCCTCGATGGAGTTGAGCGCCACCACCTTGCCCTTGAACGCCTCCGGCGGCTCGAAGAACGGCTTCCAGCTCTCGTCGAACTTGCCGCCCGGGGCCTTGGCGCTGTCGTAGCTGTAGCCGGTGCTGCCCCACAGGTAGGGCACGGTGTAGTCGTGGCCGGGGTCGTAGGAGAGGGTCTTGAACTTGTCCTTGAGGTTGGCCAGGTTCGGCAGCTGCGACTTGTCCAGTTTCTGCAGCAGGCCTTCCTTGACGAAGATCTCGATGAAGCTGTCCGAGGGCACCACCACGTCGTAGGCGCCGCCGCCGGCCTTGAGCTTGGCCAGCAGAGTCTCGTTGCTGTCGTAGGAGTCGAGGGTGGCGTGGATGCCGGTGTCCTTCTCGAACTTCTTCAGCAGCTCCGGCGGGAAGTAGTCCGACCAGTTGGCGAAGTGCAGGGTGCCGTCGGCGTGAGCCTGGCTGGCCAGGGTCAGGCCCGCCAGGGCGGCGGCCTTGAGGGCCAGGGGAAGGCGGCGGATGGTCATCGGTGAAGCTCCTGTGCGAATGGTTTTTATCGGGAGGCAGTCAACGCCGGCGCTGGCCGACGTAGTACGACAACGCAACGAACGCGATGGAAATCAGCAGGATGATCGAGGAGATCGCATTGATCTTCGGCGATATGCCCATTCTTATGGAACTGAAGATGTACACCGGCAGGGTGGTGGCCCCGGCGCCGGCGACGAAGTAGGTGATGACGAAGTCGTCCATCGAGATGATGAACGCCAGCATCGCCCCGGAGAGGATGCCGGGCATCAGCAGCGGGCAGGTCACCTTCCAGAAGGCCTTCCAGGGCGAGGCGTAGAGGTCCGCCGCGGCCTCCGCCAGGCGTGGGTCCATGCCCTCCAGGCGGGCGCGGATCGGCAGGTAGGCGAAGGGGATGCAGAACACCACGTGGGCGATGAGGATGGTGAACAGCGACAGCTTCAGGCCGATGAAGGCGAAGAACATCAGCGTGGCCACCGCGACCACTATCTCCGGCACCAGCAGCGGCAGGCCGAGCACCCCGTTCATCAGGCTCTGGCCGCGGAAGGCGCGGCCGCGCATGCCCAGCGCCGCCAGGGTGGCGAGCAGGGTGGCGAACACCGTGGCCAGGCTTGCGACTATCAGCGAGTTCTTCGCCGCGCGGACGATCTCCGGGTCGTTGGCCACCACCGCGTACCACTTGAAGCTGAAGCTTTCCCACAGGGTCGCCGACTGGCCGCTGTTGAAGCTGAGCACCACCAGCACCAGGATCGGCACGTAGAGGAAGGCGAAGAACAGCCAGGCGGCCGGGCGCACGCCGGCGAAGCGCCACAGCGGGTTCAGCGAGTTCATGGGTGACCTCCGGCGGCGCCCTGCCTGAAGCGCATGCTGTAGACCAGCATGGCGGCGAGGACGAAGGCGAGCAGGGCGAAGGACAGCGCCGCGCCGAACGGCCAGTTGTGCGCCGTGCCGAACTGCAGCTGGATCAGGTTGCCGATCATCAGCGACTTACCGCCGCCGAGCAGCTCGGGAATGATGTAGTTGCCCAGCGAGGGGATGAACACCAGGATGCAGCCGGCCACCACGCCAGGCATCGCCAGCGGGATGATGATGCGCCTGAGCGCCTTCCAGCGGTTGGCGCCGAGGTCGAAGGCGGCTTCCACCAGGCGCCAGTCCATCTTCTCCAGGCTGGTGTAGATGGGCAGCACCATGAACGGCAGGTAGGTGTAGAGCAGGCCGATGATCACCGCGTTGTCGGTGTACAGCAGGCCGATGGCGGCGTCGCTGAAGCCCAGTTTGTGCAGGCCCTCGTCGATCAGCCCGCCGTTGCGCAGCAGCAGTATCCAGGCGTAGACGCGCACCAGCAGGTTGGTCCAGAACGGCACCGTGACCAGGAACAGCAGCATGTTGCGCCGGCGCTCGTCCTGCAGCGCCAGGTACAGCGCGGTGGGGAAGCCGATCAGCAGGCAGCCGGCGGTGGTCAGGATGGACAGCCAGAAGGAGCGCTGGAAGATGCCCAGGTAGTCGGTGTTGAACACCAGGGCGTCGTCCAGGTCGCGTTCCCAGAGGAAGTTGATGTACGCCTCCAGGGTGTGCTGGCCCCATTTCACGCCGCCGTAGTCGCCGGGGGCCTGGATGGACACGGCGAACATGATGCCCAGCGGCAGCACCAGGAACACCAGCAGCACCAGCATGGCCGGGGTGGTCAGCGCCAGCCGGGCGCGCAGGCTCTTGCGCTCGGCCTGCAGGCGCAGCGTACTCATTCGGCCAGCACCCGGATGGCGTTGCCGGGCACCCGCACGCGCACCTGCGCGCCGGGCTGATGGGCGCCGACCGCGCCCTGGCGGTTCTGCTGGCGCACGCGGAAGCCCGGCTGGCCCGCGACCTTCAGGTGGTAGACGGTATCGGTGCCGACGTAGACCACGTTCTCCACCACGCCTTCCAGCTCGCCGTCCTGGGCCAGCTCGGTGCGTTCCGGGCGGATGGCCAGGGTCACCTTGCCCGGCAGGGTGGTGGTGGCGGCCAGGCGCTGGCCGTCGGCGAGCACCACGCCATCGCCACTGGCCTCGGCCTCGAGGAAGTTGGTCTCGCCGATGAAGTCGGCCACCCAGCGGTTGGCCGGGGCGTCGTAGATCTCGGTGGGGGTGCCGATCTGCAGGACCTGGCCCTTGTTCATCACCGCGATGCGGTCGGACATGGTCAGGGCTTCTTCCTGGTCGTGGGTGACGAAGATGAAGGTGATGCCGGTCTCGTGCTGCAGGCGCTTGAGCTCGATCTGCATTTCCTTGCGCAGCTTCAGGTCCAGCGCCGAGAGCGATTCGTCCAGCAGCAGCACCTTGGGCCGGCTGGCCAGCGCGCGGGCCAGGGCGATGCGCTGCTGCTGGCCGCCGGAGAGCTGGTCGGCGCGCCGCGAGCCGACGTCGGGCAGGCGCACCAGTTCGAGCATGGCCTTCACCGTGGCCTCGGTCTCGGCCTTGGGCTTGCCCTGCATCTCCAGGCCGAAGGCGATGTTCTGCGCCACCGTCATGTGCGGGAACAGGGCATAGCTCTGGAACACGGTGTTGACCGGGCGGCGGAAGGGCGGGAGGCCCTGCATGGGCTCGCCGTAGAGGCGGATGCTGCCGGAGGTGGGTTGTTCGAAGCCGGCGATGAGCCGCAGGAGGGTGGTCTTGCCGCAGCCCGAGGGGCCGAGGAGGGTGAAGAACTCGTTGGCGCGGATGTCCAGGGACACGTCGTCCAGGGCCTTGAGGCCTTGGCCGGGGGTACCGAATTCCATGCCGATTCGCTCGATGGCAATCGCGCTGGTCATGCTTCAATACCATGCAGTTAAGCAGTTGTTATTGTTTGCGGTTGTGCGGTTCTGCCGACCGCTTCACCTAGCTGCGGCTTGATAATGGCCCTCCTTTTCGCAGCGGCAGAACGATAGAACAGGCCAATAAGGGATAAATCAGGCCAAGTTGAAGGGCCATATTCACCGGCCATGGCAACCCGTCGTTCCCCTGTAGGGCGCATAACGCCTACGGCGTTATCCGCCGTTGTCGTCGGGCTTCGGTGCATCGGCCAACGGCGGATAACCGCGAACGGTTATTCGCCCTACGTCCTGCTCTTCGTAGGAGCGAGCTGTGCCGTCTGGTGGGGACGCGATTGGCCCTAGCCGCGGTACAGGCTCGGACTCGCCCCGCTCCAGCGCTGGAAGGCGTGGCGGAAGCTGGCGGTCTCGCTGTAGCCGAGCCGCTCGGCGATCAGGTAGATCGGCAGGTCGGTGTCCTTGAGCAACTGCCGGGCCTTGTCGTAGCGCACCTCGTCCAGCACCTGCTGGTAGCTGGTGTTGTGCTGCTGCAGGTGGCGGCGCAGGGTGCGGCTGGAGCGGTGCAGGTGGCGCGCCACCTCGTCCAGGCCGCGGGCTTCCTGCAGGTGGTTGGCGAGGTGGCGGCGGATCAGTTCGAGGATGTCGTCGCGCCCGCTCATGGCCGCGCTCAGGCGCTGGCATTGCTGCAGGCCGTTGTGGCAACTGACCGGGTCGGCCAGCGGCAGGGCGCGGTCGAGCAGCGCCGGGCCCAGGCACAGGGCGCTGGTGGCGGCGCCGAACTCCACCGGGCAGCCCAGGCGTTCGGTGTAGGTGCTGGCATGCAGCGGCGGTCGGTAGGCCAGCAGCAGGCGCCGCGGACGCACCGACTCGCCGAGCAGGTCGCGCACCACGGTGAGCAGCGAGGTCAGGCACAGCTCGGTGTTGAACACCGTCAGCTCCGGCGCGTAGCGGTAGCCCTCAGCGCTCAGCCAGACCTCGTCGCCGTGGTCCTGCAGGGCCAGGCGGAAGTAGGTGCCGAGCAGGTCCGGGTGGGCCAGGGCCAGCTGCAGGGCGTCGCGCAGGGTGCGGCTGGCCAGCATGCTGTAGCCGAGCATGCCGTAGGCCGAAACGTGCATGCGCAGGCCGAGGTACAGGCCCAGGGCCGGGTCCTGGTGGCAGTTCAGGGCATTGGCGAACACCCGCAGTTCCTGGGCGTGGCTGATGAACTTCTCCGGCGTCAGCAGATCGGCCTCGGCGATGCCGCTGCCTTCCAGCAGCCGTCCGCGGGGGATGCCGGCCTGGCTCAGCACCTCGGTGGCCAGCACCACCGTGTGCAGGGTGGTCAGGGTTCGCTGCTCGGGAAGCTGGACGGCGCTCATCGGAACTCCTTGCGGGGGCGGTGAGGACTCGGAATTACGCTAGCCTGACTCTAGCCTTGGAGAAATTTCCTGCACGGCGATTAAGCCTGGCTTCAGCGGCCCTGTGCTATTACTGCGCGCTCCCATCGACATGGACCTGCGATGCTCCGTTCCATCACCCCGCGCCGCTGCCTGGCGGCGCTGCTGCTGCTCCTGCTGCTCGCCCTGGCCTGGCTCGGCCAGCAGTTCCGCGTCTACGAACGCGCCTGGTTCGCCGTGCGCGAATGGCACCATGCGGAAAGCTGGCGCGAGCAGTCGATCTGGCTGCCCGACTACCGCGTGGAGATCGAGGCGCAGCCCATCGAGGGCCTGGACGACGATGTCTCGGCGCTGACCTACGACCCCGAGCGGCGCAGCCTGTTCACCGTCACCAACCAGCCGGCGCAGATCGTCGAGCTGTCCCTGGACGGCCGCGTGCTGCGCAAGATCACCCTGCACGATTTCGGCGACACCGAGGCCATCGAGTACATCGGCCCCGGCCTCTACGTGCTCAGCGACGAGCGCCGCCAGCGGCTGTTCAAGGTGCGCCTGGAGAACGACACCCGCGAGCTGGACGCCGAACAGGCGCAACAGCTGTCCCTGGGCCTGGGGCCGATGGGCAACAAGGGCTTCGAGGGGCTGGCCTACGACTCGGTCGGCCAGCGCCTGTTCGTCGCCAAGGAGCGCGACCCGGTGCGCATCTACGAGGTCCACGGCTTCCCCCACACGCAGCCCGACAAGCCCTTCGCCGTGCACGTGCTGGACGACCTCAAGCGCGACCGCCGGCTGTTCGTCCGCGACCTTTCCAGCCTGCAGTACGACGAGGGCAGCGGCCACCTGCTGGCGCTGTCGGACGAGTCGCGCCTGGTGCTGGAGCTGGACGTCAACGGCGAGCCCATCAGCAGCCTGTCGCTGCTGCGCGGCATGCAGGGGCTCAAGCGCAGCGTGCCGCAGGCCGAGGGCCTGGCCATGGACGAGGCGGGCACGCTGTACCTGGTCAGCGAGCCCAACCTGTTCTACGTGTTCCGCAAGGCACCGGGCGTGGAGTCCGAGTAACAAAAGGCTTACATTGTCGCCCCCACCTGCGGACTCGGCCCTGGAGCGACCTTGAACATCATCCGCGAAGCCCTGATCAACCGCCGCCTGCACAAGGCGCTGAGCGAACACGGCTGCCGCCTGGCCGGCGGGATCAAGTCATTGCGCGACGGCGCGCGGCTGGTCCTGGAGCCGGGGGTGAAGATCGGCAAGGCGAAGATCTACTCGCCATCCCTGGAAATCGGCGCGCACACCGACGTGGTCAGCGGCTGCGAATTCCTCGACGTCTCGCACATCGGCCGCTACTGCTCGATCGCCACCGACGTGGTGATCGGCCAGGGCCGCCATTCGCATCCGATGGACTGGCTGACCACCCACAATTTTCCGTCCAACCCCAGGCTGATCGGCCGCCCGATCCTCCGCGACGAGCCCCGGCGCCCCTCGTCCATCGGTCATGACGTGTGGATCGGCCGCGACGTGCTGATTCTCGACGGCCTGACGGTGGGGACGGGGGCGGTGATAGGCGCGCAGTCCCTGGTCAACAAGGACGTGCCGCCCTACGCGGTGGTCGCGGGAAGCCCGGCGCGGGTGATCCGCTACCGCTTCCCGCCGGAGCTGATCGAGCGCCTGCTGGCCAGCCGCTGGTGGGAACTGCCGCTGGAGGCCCTCGGGGAATTGCCGCTGGACGACCCCCGGGCCTGCCTGGCGCAGCTGGAGCGCGAGGCCCCGCAGGCGCGGGACAAGCCGCTGCGCCTGCAGGTCAGTTCCAGGCCCTGGGGGATCGAGCGGCTCGGCGGCTGAGCCGCCTCAGGTATCGTCGCTGATACCGGCGTCCGGCGCGTAGCGCTTCACCGAGGCGATGCCGTTCTCGGCGTTGGCGCGGCTGGCGTACATCTGGCTTTGCCCGACCACCTGGCCGTTGGTGGCCTTGAGCACGAAGTAGTGCTTGCCGTTGCTCGCTTCCTTCACCTCGAAGGCGCCCTCGCGCTGCGAGTTCCTGCGCACCGACTCGATGCCCTCGGTGGCCGAGGTCTTGGCCTTGTACAGCTCGCTGCTGAGGACGACCTCGCCGTTGCTAGCGTGCAGGGTGAAGTGGAACTGGCCGTCGCTGGCCCTCTTCAGATGGTATTTCGCGGACATGGCTGCCTCCTGTGCTGAGCCGTATACCCAGACCCAGGGTAGACGTTCGGCGGCCGGCCGACGGAAAGTTTCAGGGGCCCTTGAGAGGGCCGGTGGTGGCCGCCCGGACGGCGGCCACCGGGGCTCAGGCCTTGAGCGTCTTCACGCCCTCGGCGGTGCCGAGCAGCAGCAGGTCGGCCGGGCGCGCGGCGAACAGGCCCACGGTGACCACGCCGACGATGTTGTTGATCTTCTCTTCCAGGGCCACCGGGCTGTCGATGCGCAGGTTGTGCACGTCGAGGATGATGTTGCCGTTGTCGGTCAGCACGCCGTCGCGGTAGACCGGGTCGCCGCCCAGCTTGACCAGCTCGCGGGCCACGTGGCTGCGGGCCATGGGGATGACTTCCACCGGCAGCGGGAAGGCGCCGAGCAGCGGCACCAGCTTGCTCTGGTCGGCGATGCAGATGAACCGCTTGGCCACGGCCGCGACGATCTTCTCGCGGGTCAGCGCGGCGCCGCCGCCCTTGATCAGCTCCAGGCGCTCGTTGCTCTCGTCGGCGCCGTCGACGTAGAACTCCAGCTCGCTGACGCTGTTCAGGTCGTAGACCGGGATGCCGTGGCCCTTCAGGCGCTGGGCGGTGGCCTCGGAGCTGGCCACGGCGCCGTCGAACTCGGCCTTGTGCCTGGCCAGCAGGTCGATGAAGAAGTTGGCGGTGGAACCGGTGCCGACGCCGACGATGCTCTTGCTGTCGAGGTGCGGGAGGATGTGGTCGACGGCGGCCTGGGCCACGGCCTGCTTGAGCTGGTCCTGGTTCATCTCTGGGTTCCGGCAAAGGGGCTTGGGGCGCGAATTATAGCGGGGCCGCCGGGCGAATGTGGATTCGCCGCTCCCGCCGGCCGCCGACTGGAGTAGACTGCCGGCTTTGTGCCCCGTCCCTGCGAAGCCCGCCCCGATGCTCGAACAGTACGTCAAGAAGATCCTCACCTCGCGCGTCTACGACGTCGCCGGGGAAACGCCCCTGCAACCGGCCCGCCGCCTCTCCGAGCGCCTGGACAACCAGGTGCTGCTCAAGCGCGAGGACCTGCAGCCGGTGTTCTCCTTCAAGATCCGCGGCGCCTACAACAAGCTGGCGCAGCTGAGCCCCGAGGAACTGGCGCGCGGCGTGGTCACCGCCTCGGCGGGCAACCACGCCCAGGGCGTGGCCCTGGCGGCGAAGGAGCTGGGAGTGAAGGCGACCATCGTCATGCCGCGCACCACGCCGGAGCTGAAGGTCCAGGGCGTGCGCGCCCGCGGCGGCAAGGCGGTGCTGCACGGCGACGCCTTCCCCGAGGCGCTGGCATATTCGCTGAAGCTGGTGGAAGAGAAGGGCTACGTCTACATCCACCCCTACGACGACCCGGACGTGATCGCAGGGCAAGGCACCGTGGCCATGGAGATCCTCCGCCAGCACCCGGGGCGCCTGGACGCCATCTTCGTGCCGGTGGGCGGCGGCGGGCTGATCGCCGGCATCGCCGCCTACGTGAAGTACCTGCGCCCGGAGGTGAAGGTCATCGGTGTCGAGCCGGACGACTCCAACTGCCTGCAGGCCGCCCTGGCCGCCGGCGAGCGCGTGGTGCTGAGCCAGGTCGGGCTGTTCGCCGACGGCGTGGCGGTGGCGCAGATCGGCCAGCACACCTTCGACGTCTGCAAGCGCTACGTCGACGAAGTCATCACCGTCAGCACCGACGAAATCTGCGCGGCGATCAAGGACATCTACGACGACACCCGCTCCATCACCGAACCCGCCGGCGCCCTGGCGGTGGCCGGGATCAAGAAGTACGTCGAGCGCGACAACGCGCGCGGGCAGACCCTGGTGGCCATCGACTCCGGCGCCAACATCAACTTCGACCGCCTGCGCCACGTCGCCGAGCGCGCCGAGCTGGGCGAGAAGCGCGAAGCCATCATCGCCGTGACCATCCCCGAGCGCCCGGGCAGTTTCAAGGCCTTCTGCGAGGCCATCGGCAAGCGCCAGATCACCGAGTTCAACTACCGCTACAACACCGACAGCGAAGCGCACATCTTCGTCGGCGTGCAGACCCACCCGGACAGCGACCCGCGCGCCGTGCTGGTCGAGCAGTTGCGCGAGCAGGGCTTCCCGGTGCTGGACCTGACCGACAACGAGCTGGCCAAGCTGCACATCCGCCACATGGTCGGCGGCCACTCGCCGCGGGTCAGCGACGAGCAGGTGTTCCGCTTCGAGTTCCCCGAGCGCCCCGGCGCGCTGTTCAACTTCCTCAACAAGCTCGGCGGGCGCTGGAACATCACCATGTTCCACTACCGCAACCACGGCGCCGCCGACGGCCGCGTGGTCGCCGGCCTGCAGGTGCCGGAGGAGGAACGCCACAAGGTGGCGCAGGCGCTGGAGGAAATCGGCTATCCGTACTGGGACGAGACCGACAACCCGGCCTACAAGCTGTTCCTCGGCTGAGGCCGGGCGGCCGGGTGGGGAACGCCGGGGCGGCACGCGCTGTCCCAGCTCAACCCGCCGGCCGGCAGCGCTGCTAGGCTGAGGGAACAGCCCGAATCGCGACAGGGACCGCCCGCATGGAAACCTACCAGACCCTCAAGATCCTCCACGGCGTCGCCGTGGCCGTGCCGCTGCTGGCCATCGCCGGCCTCGCCTGGTACGGCTGGCGCAGTTGGCGTGGCGGGGATGCCGGCGTGCTGGCCAAGGCGCTGCAGCGCATCGGCCTGGCCGCCTGGGTGCTGGTCGCCGGCTGCGTGGCCAGCCTGCCGCTCACCGGCTGGCAGATGGTCCACCGCGCCGGCCTCCCGCTGGGGCAGACCTGGCTGCTGGCCAGCGCCTGCCTGCTGATCCTGGTGGCGATCTTCTGGCTGCTGTTCACCGGCCGCCTGTGGCGCATCCGCCGCCTGGCGGTGAGCGCCCGCGACAGCGGCGAGCCACTGGCCGAGGGGGTGGTGCGCGAGCTGCGCTTCGGCGCGGTGTTCTTCGCCCTGGCCCTGCTCAGCTGGCTGGCGATACTCGCGCTGATGCTGGCCAAGCCGCTGTGAGATCGACGGCGACGGAGCGCCGATGAGTCCCTACCTGCTGCTCAAGACCCTGCACATCCTGTCTTCCACGCTGCTGTTCGGCACCGGCCTGGGCTCGGCCTACTACGCCTGGCGGGCCTGGCGCAGCGGCCACCTGGAGGCGATCCGGGTGACCTTCCGCCACCTGGTCACCGCCGACTGGCTGTTCATCGCCACCACGGCGGTGTTCCAGCCGCTCAGCGGCGCCGCCATGGCGCACCTGGCCGGTTGGCCGCTGGACTCGGGCTGGCTGTTGTGGAGCCTGGCGCTGTACGTCTTCGCCGGCGCCTGCTGGTTGCCGGTGGTGTGGCTGCAGATCCGCGTGCGCGACATGGCCGAGGCGGCGCACCGTGATGGCACGGCGCTGCCGCCGCGGACCTTCCTCTACATGCGCTGGTGGTTCGCCCTGGGCTGGCCGGCGTTCCTGGCCTTCCTGGCGATCTTCCACCTGATGGTCAACAAGGGCTTCTGAGACGGCTCAGTCGCGCAGGCTGAGCACCGGCCAGCCGCGCGCTTGGGCGGTGGCGCGCAGGACCTCGTCCGGGTCGACAGCCACCGGGTGGGCCACCACTTCCAGCAGCGGCAGGTCGTTGCGCGAGTCGCTATAGAAGTAGCTGTCGTCCAGGCTCATGCCGGTTTCCTGCAGCCAGCGCTGCAGGCGCGTCACCTTGCCGCCCTGGAAGCAGGGCACGTCGAAGGTGCGGCCGGTGTAGAGGCCGTCGCGCATCTCGCACTCGGTGGCGATCAGCGTTTCCACGCCCAGGCGCTCGGCGATGGGGCCGGTGACGAAGCGGTTGGTGGCGGTGATGATCACCAGGCGGTCGCCGGCGGCGCGGTGCTCGGCCAGCAGGGCTTCGCCGCGGGGCAGGATGATCGGCTCGATGATCTCTTCCATGAACTGGCGATGCCAGGTGGCCAGCTGCTCCAGGCTGTTGCGGCCGAGGATCGCCTGGGTGAAGGCCTGGTAGGCGAACACGTCCAGGGTGCCGGCCTGGTAGTCGGCATAGAAGGCGTCGTTGCGCGCCTGGTATTCGCCGGCGTCGACCAGGCCGCGCTGGCACAGCCATTCGCCCCAGCTGTGGTCGCTGTCACCGGCCAGCAGGGTGTTGTCGAGGTCGAAGAGGGCCAGACGCGCCATGGTTCACCGTTGATTGCGAAAGCGGAAAAGTCGCCTAGAGTAACGGCTTTTGCCTGCCCTGCCCATGCGCGCCAAGCCTCGCGTTGCTGCTGTCACAGGCTTTGTGGAACAATGCGGGCACACGCGTTTTCGAGGATGTACCGCCGTGATCGATCCCGATGGTTTTCGCCCCAATGTCGGCATCATCCTCTCCAACGAGGCCGGTCAGGTTCTGTGGGCGCGGCGCATCAACCAGGAGGCCTGGCAGTTCCCGCAAGGCGGCATCAACGCCCGGGAAACTCCTGAAGAGGCGCTGTTCCGCGAGTTGAACGAGGAAGTCGGCCTGGAGGAGCAGGATGTGCGCATTCTCGCCTGCACCCGCGGCTGGTTGCGCTATCGTCTGCCGCAGCGGCTGGTGCGTACCAACAGCCAACCGCTGTGCATCGGCCAGAAACAGAAGTGGTTCCTGCTGCGCCTCACCGGCGACGAGAACCGGGTACGCATGGATGTGACCGGCAAGCCGGAATTCGATGGCTGGCGCTGGGTGAGTTACTGGTATCCCCTGGGGCAGGTGGTGACCTTCAAGCGCGAGGTCTACCGGCGGGCCCTGAAGGAACTGGCGCCGCGCCTGCTGGCGCGGGACTGAATAGGAGATAAGGCCCTGAGCATGCTCAACACGCTGCGCAAGATCGTCCAGGAAGTGAACGCCGCCAAGGACCTGAGGGCGGCGCTGGGCATCATCGTGCTGCGGGTCAAGGAAGCCATGGGCACCCAGGTGTGCTCGGTCTATCTGCTCGACGCCGACACCAACCGTTTCGTCCTGATGGCCACCGAGGGCTTGAACAAGCGCTCCATCGGCAAGGTCAGCATGGCCCCCAACGAGGGCCTGGTGGGCCTGGTGGGCACCCGCGAGGAGCCGCTGAACCTGGAGAACGCCTCCGAGCACCCGCGCTACCGCTACTTCGCCGAGACCGGCGAGGAACGCTACGCCTCCTTCCTCGGCGCCCCGATCATCCACCACCGCCGGGTGATGGGCGTGCTGGTGGTGCAGCAGAAGGAGAAGCGCCAGTTCGACGAGGGCGAGGAAGCCTTCCTGGTGACCATGAGCGCGCAGCTCGCCGGGGTCATCGCCCACGCCGAGGCCACCGGTTCGATCCGCGGCCTGGGCAAGCTTGGCAAGGGCATCCAGGAGGCCAAGTTCGTCGGCGTGCCCGGCGCCCCCGGCGTGGCCGTGGGCAAGGCCGTAGTGGTGCTGCCGCCGGCCGACCTGGAAGTGGTCCCGGACAAGCCCATCGACGATGTCGAGGCCGAGGTCGAGCGCTTCAAGCAGGCCCTGGAGTCGGTCCGCGAGGACATGCGCAACCTCTCCAGCAAGCTCGCCACCCAGCTGCGCAAGGAAGAGCGCGCGCTGTTCGACGTCTACCTGATGATGCTCGACGACGCCTCCATCGGCCAGGAGGTCAAGCGCATCATCCGCTCCGGCCAGTGGGCCCAGGGCGCCCTGCGCCAGGTGGTGATGGAGCACGTTGCGCGCTTCGAGCTGATGGACGACGCCTACCTGCGCGAGCGCGCCTCCGACGTCAAGGACATCGGCCGGCGCATCCTCGCCTATCTGCAGGAAGAGCGTAAGCAGAACCTGACCTACCCGGACCAGACCATCATCGTCAGCGAGGAACTATCCCCGGCGATGCTCGGCGAGGTGCCCGAGGGCAAGCTGGTCGGCCTGATCTCGGTGCTCGGCTCGGGCAACTCCCACGTGGCGATCCTTGCCCGCGCCATGGGCATCCCCACGGTGATGGGCGCGGTCGACCTGCCGTATTCCAAGGTCGACGGCATCGACCTGATCGTCGACGGCTACCATGGCGAGATCTACACCAACCCGTCGCCGCAGCTGGTCAAGCAGTACGGCGAAGTGGTCGCCGAAGAGAAGGAACTGAGCAAGGGCCTGGCCGCGCTGCGCGAGCTGCCCTGCGAAACCCTCGACGGCCACCGCATGCCGCTGTGGGTCAACACCGGCCTGCTGGCCGACGTGGCCCGCGCCCAGGAGCGCGGCGCCGAGGGCGTTGGCCTGTACCGCACGGAAGTGCCGTTCATGATCAACGACCGCTTCCCCAGCGAAAAGGAGCAGCTGGCGATCTACCGCGAGCAGCTCTCGGCTTTCCACCCGCTGCCGGTGACCATGCGCACCCTGGACATCGGCGGCGACAAGGCGCTGTCCTACTTCCCGATCAAGGAAGACAACCCCTTCCTCGGCTGGCGCGGTATCCGCGTCACCCTCGACCACCCGGAAATCTTCCTGGTGCAGACGCGCGCCATGCTCAAGGCCAGCGAGGGCCTGAACAACCTGCGCATCCTGCTGCCGATGATCTCCGGCACCCACGAGCTGGAAGAGGCGCTGCACCTGATCCACCGCGCCTGGGGCGAGATCCGCGACGAAGGCGTGGACATCCCCATGCCGCCGATCGGCATGATGGTAGAGATCCCCGCGGCGGTGTACCAGACCCGCGAGCTGTCGCGCCAGGTGGACTTCCTCTCGGTCGGCTCCAACGACCTCACCCAGTACCTGCTGGCGGTGGACCGCAACAACCCGCGTGTGGCCGACCTCTACGACTACCTGCACCCGGCGGTGCTGCAGGCGCTGAAGAAGGTTGTCGACGACGCCCACGCCGAAGGCAAGCCGGTGAGCATCTGCGGCGAGATGGCCGGCGACCCGGCGGCCGCGGTGCTGCTGATGGCCATGGGCTTCGACTCGCTGTCGATGAACGCCACCAACCTGCCCAAGGTGAAGTGGCTGCTGCGCCAGATCACCCTGGGCAAGGCCCGCGAACTGCTCGGCCAGCTGATGACCTTCGACAACCCGCAGGTGATCCACAGCTCCCTGCACCTGGCATTGCGCAACCTCGGCCTCGGCCGGGTGATCAATCCCGCGGCGACCGTTCAGGGCTGACCTGGCGCGCCGCCTTCCCCGGAGCTGAGTCGTCCCCGGGGCCCTGTACAACCGGCACTGCCGGGAGAAGGCTTATGGACGAGCAGCAAGCGCGCGTGGACGACCGCGAAGCCATCGAGAAGACCCTCCGCTATGCCCTGGAGATCGTCAGCGACGGCATCTGGGACTGGGACATCCGCAGCGACGACGTCA
Source organism: Pseudomonas sp. JH-2 (assembly GCF_036231725.1). Lineage (NCBI taxonomy): Bacteria > Pseudomonadati > Pseudomonadota > Gammaproteobacteria > Pseudomonadales > Pseudomonadaceae > Pseudomonas > Pseudomonas sp. JH-2. The sequence goes on from NZ_JAZAQP010000028.1 coordinate 78,021, forward strand.
AGCGCAGCCCGGGCTGGTACCGCATGCTCGGCCACCCGGTCGACGGCCTGCCGGAGAACGTCGCCACCTGGCACTCGGTGATCCACCCGGACGACTTCCCCCGCGTCATGCGCAGCTTCCAGGCCTACCTGGACGGCCGGCAGGCGGCCTACGCCGAGGAGTACCGTTGCCTCTGCGCCAATGGCGAGTACCTGTGGATAAGGGACCACGGCCGCTTCGTCGAATTCGACGAGCAGGGCCGCGCCACGCGGATGATCGGCGCCCACCACAACATCCACGAGCGCAAGCTGATCGAGCTGGAGCTGAAGCGGCGCAACGAGGAACTGCGCGAACTCAACCGCAACCTCGAACAACTGGTCGAACAGCGCACCGAAGCCTTGCGCCAGGCCAACCTGGCCCTGGCCGAGCAGGCCGCGGTGGCGGTGCGCCTGAGCGAGACCGACCCGCTGACGCAGATCTTCAACCGGCGCCGCTTCGAAAGCAGCCTGCAGCAGGAGTGGCAGCGCTTCCAGCGCCACGACCAGCAGGTCAGCCTGCTGATGTTCGACCTCGACCACTTCAAGCGCATCAACGACCTCTTCGGCCACCCGGTCGGCGACCGCGTGCTGGTGGCGGTGACCCAGGCGGTGCGCCAGACCCTGCGCGAGGAAGACTGCTTCGCCCGCTGGGGCGGCGAGGAATTCATCGTGCTGCTGCCCAACACCCCGGTGGCCTCCGCCACCCGCCTGGCCGAACGCCTGCGCCTGCACATCCGCGAGGCCTGCGGCGACCTGGAGCAACCCCTCACCGCCAGCTTCGCCCTGGCCGGCATGCGCCGCGCCGAGTCCCTGGAGGGCCTGCTGCGCCGCCTGGACGATGCCCTCTACCGGGCCAAGCGCCTGCGCGACGCCATCGAGGTGTGCTAGGCCGCAGTGCATGGTGTAGGAGCGGGCCCTGCCCGCGAATCGCGCGCAGGGCGCGCTCCTACATGGAGATGGCGTGGGTGGGGCGGCGTAGGAGCGGATCTCATCCGCGAATCGCGCCGGAACCTCCGGCTATCGCGGAAAAGTTCCGCTCCTACGGGAGGGAATACCGTGCCGCCCGGCAACTGTAGGACGAACCCGCAACCCCCTCCCTAACCCTCCCCCGCAAGCGGGAGAGGGGACCGTCCGTGCCTGCTGGAAGCGTGTGCCTCACGGCTGATCCCGTAGGGCGCATAACCGTTCGCGGTTATCCGCCGTTGGCCCCCGCGCGGGATTGGCATTCGGAACGGCGGATAACCCCCTTCGGGGTTATTCGCCCTACGGGTGCCTTTCGTAGGCGCGAGCTTTCCCCCGTAGCGGGCCCTAGGCGTCGAGCAGCAGGCGCACCTCGCCCAGATGGGCCCCTTCCGGCCCGAAGCTGCGTTCGATGAATTCCCGGCGCCCGTCGGCATGCACCCGCAGCACGCTGCTGGCGCGGGTGCCGTAGTTGGCGCTGGCGATGAACACGCTGGACAGCAGGCGCTCGGTGGCCAGGCCGACGCCGGTTTCCGGCAGCCGTTCGTCGCCGGGGCGCTCGCGGTCGCCGAGCAGCCCCAGCAGGGCCCCGGGCTCGGCTTCGTCGAGGTGCTCCTCGAGGGCGGTGCGGGCGCGCAGCAGCTTGGGCCAGGGCGTATCCAGCGTGGCATTGGACAGGCCGTGCAGCCCGGCCGGCAGTTCCCGTGGCGCGCCGTCGCGGGGGTTGAAGTAGCAGAGCTGGCGGGCGTCGCCGACCAGCAGGTTGAACCCGGAATATTCGCTGGCGCGGCGCTGCACCTCGGCGAGGTAGGCCAGCGGTGCCTGGCGGCCGCGCAGGAAGCCGGCCACCAGTTCGCCGCGGGAGCGCGGCCCCAGCGGCTGGCCCGGATCACGCACGTTGGTCAGGGCGGCGAAGCGCCCGCCAGGCCCCAGGCCCATCCACGTGCCGCCGGCCTCCAGGTCGCGCCCGGCATAGACCTCCGGCGCATCCTCCCAGGCCGCCAGCGGCAGGGTGGGGCGGGCATAGAACTCGTCGCGGTTGGCCGCGACTATCAGCGGCATGGCGTGTCCGGGGCGCCAGGCAAGGACGATCAGGCACATGGGGCAGGGCCCTGCGGTGGTGGTCCAGGCAGGGTAGGTAACTGGCGGTGGCAACTCAATAGCCGGCGTTACCCGGGCTGGGCGGAAGATGACATTTTCGTCATGTTCCGCCCCGGCAAGCCCGTTGTGCCGCGGGCGGCTGCCGTCGCCGGCGCATTTTCGGTACCATGCCGCTTTTGCCACCCGAGGTCTCCATGGAGTTCCTTCTCTACCTGGTGCTGGGTGCCTGCGCGGGGGTGCTGGCCGGGTTGTTCGGCGTCGGCGGCGGCCTGATCATCGTCCCGGTGCTGGTGTTCAGCTTCACCGCCCATGGCTTCCCCGTCGAAGTGCTGACGCAGATGGCGGTGGGCACCTCCCTGGCGACCATCGTCTTCACCTCGGTCAACTCCATCCTCGAGCACCACCGCCGCGGCGCGGTGCTCTGGCCGGTGTTCCTGTGGATGACCGTGGGCATCGTCGTCGGCAGCGCCCTGGGCGCGCTGACCGCCTCGGCCATCAAGGGCCCGGTGCTGCAGAAGATCATCGGCACCTTCGCCGTGCTCATCTCCATCCAGATGGCCCTGGGCCTGCAACCCAAGGCCGGCGGCAGCCTGCCGGGCAAGGGCGGACTGGGCGCGGCGGGTGGCTTCATCGGCTGGGCCTCGGCGATCTTCGGCATCGGCGGCGGCTCGCTGACCGTGCCTTTCCTGTCCTGGCGCGGCGTCTCCATGCAGCAGGCGGTGGCTACCTCTTCCGCCTGCGGCCTGCCCATCGCCATCGCCGGGGCGATTTCGTTCATCGCGGTCGGCTGGCACCGGCCCGAACTGCCGCAGTGGAGTTTCGGCTTCGTCTACCTGCCGGCGCTGGTGGGCATCGCCGTCACCAGCATGTTCTTCGCCCGCATCGGCGCGCGCCTGGCGCACCGCCTGCCGGCCAAGGTGCTCAAGCGCCTGTTCGCTCTGCTGATGTTCTGCGTCGGCATGAGTTTCCTGATCAAACCCTAGGAGTAAGCGATGCTGCCCTATCCACAGATCGACCCCGTCGCGGTGTCGCTGGGCCCCCTGAAGATCCACTGGTACGGGCTGATGTACCTGATCGGCATCGGCGGCGCCTGGCTGCTGGCCTCGCGCCGGCTGAACCGTTTCGATGCGACCTGGAGCAAGGAGAAGCTCTCCGACCTGGTGTTCTGGGTCGCCTGCGGCGTGGTGCTGGGCGGGCGCCTGGGCTACGTGCTGTTCTACAAGCTGGACTTCTACCTGGCCAACCCGCTGAACCTGTTCAAGGTCTGGGAGGGCGGCATGTCCTTCCACGGCGGCCTGCTGGGGGTGATGCTGGCCACCTGGTGGTTCGGCAAGCGCAACGGCAAGAGCTTCTTCCAGCTGATGGACTTCATCGCCCCGCTGGTGCCGATCGGCCTGGGCGCCGGGCGCATCGGCAACTTCATCAACGCCGAGCTGTGGGGCAAGCCCACCGACGTGCCCTGGGCGATGATCTTCCCGCCCTACAGCGACCCCGCGCAGCTGCCGCGCCACCCCTCGCAGCTGTACGAGTTCGCCCTGGAAGGCATAGTGCTGTTCGCCATCCTCTGGATTTTCTCGCGCAAGCCGCGGCCGACCGCCTCGGTCTCGGGCCTGTTCATCCTCTGCTACGGCTGCTTCCGCTTCTTCGTCGAGTTCTTCCGCCTGCCGGATGCCGACCAGGGCGCCGGCGGCAACGGCGGCCCGGGCTACCTGGCCTGGGACTGGCTGACCATGGGCCAGCTGCTGTGCGTGCCGATGATCCTCGGCGGCATCGCGCTGATGGTCTGGGCCTACCGCCGCGCGGCGGCGAAGCCGGCGACCCACTGACGGGACGGCGGCTTTTCGTAGGAGCGAGGGGGACGCCTGGTTCTTGCTCGCGAACCCAACGTCTCTGGGTTCCCGCGTTCGCGGGAATGACGGGGTGGAAGGATGGTGTCTGACCTACAAGCCACTCCGAACGGCTCCCTCTCCCTTCAGGGCGGGGCGCGCAGCCGAGGGTTGGGGAGAGGGCCGGAGTCAACCCCAGACCCAGTGCTCACCGGCAGACACCCCTCAAGCGCGATCCCAGACCTCGAAGGCATAGGCCGGCGTTTCCGCCGTGGCTTCATGCTCGATGCTGGACGCCAGGTGCCAGCGGCTTTCGTCCAGCTCGGGAAAGTGCGCGTCGCCCACCGGGCTCAGGGCCACGCGGGTCAGGTACAGGCGCTCGGCCCTGGGCAGGGCCTCGGCGTACAGCTGGGCGCCGCCGATCAGCATCAGCTCCTCGGCTTCCTCCTCCCGGGCCCAGGCGTCGGCGCGCTGCAGCGCGGCCTCCAGCGAGGTGAAGACTTCCGCGCCTTCCAGCTGCAGGCCGGCCTGGCGGCTGACCACCAGGTTGAGCCGGCCGGGCAGCGGGCGGCCGAGGGAGTCCCAGGTCTTGCGGCCCATGATGATCGGCTTGCCGAGGGTCAGCGCCTTGAAGTGCTTGAGGTCGGCCGGCAGGTGCCAGGGCAGGCGGTTGTCGATGCCGATCACGCGGTTCTCGGCGAGGGCGGCGATCATCGCCAGCGGCAGGCGGGAAGGGGCTTGGGACATCGTGGCTCCGGTCATGTGCTCAGGGTGATCCGTCGGTGGCAGAGGATACCAGCCGCTGGGCCGGCGCGTCGTTCGCATAGGGCGGCACGCGCATGAAGAAGGTGCCGTCCTCGTTGACCTGGGTGATGCCGGTGGCCAGCACCTTGCGGTAGTCCCTGAGGTTGAACACCAGCCTCTGGTCCGGCTGTTCGGCCTTGAGCAGCACCTGCGCGTAGGTGATGAGGATCTCGAAGATCTTCAGGTCGCCCGACTGCAGCCAGATGTACGAGGGGCCGGCCAGGGTGGGTGGCTCGAAGCGCGGCGGCGGGCTGCCGGCCGGGCGGGCGAAGCGCAGGTGCAGGCCCTGCTGGTCGAGCCAGGCGGCGTCGACCTTGCCGTCGATGCCCACCAGCGGGAACACCTGGTGGTAGTTCAGGCGCATGGCGTTGTCGCGCAGCAGGGCGCCGGGGCGCTCCAGCTCGACCAGCGAATCCAGGTGCAGGCCGACCAGGCTCATGGCGCCGTAGGCCGGCACGCCGAGGACCTTGACCTGGTCCGGCTGGTAGAGGATCTCGTCGCCCTCCAGGCGCACGCTGCCGGACAGCCGCAGCGGCAGCCAGGGGCCGATGCCCAGGGGCTGCACCTGGCCGCTGACCAGCAGGCGCTCGCCGTCCACGCTCATGGCGAAGTCGCGCAGCATGCTCTGTGGATAAGCCAGGATGCGCTGGTTGAACAGGTTGGCCAGTTGCTGCGGGTCGAGGATCACCTCGCCCTCGGTGACCTGGATACGCATGTCCTGCGGGCGGTCGAAGTCCACCGGCGCGCCGGCCTGCAGCGGCAGCAGCCAGCCCTTGAGCTGCGGGCTGTGGAAGCCGATGCCGCCTTCGAAGTACATGTCCACGTTATGCAGCAGCAGGCCGACGCCGTCCTGGCCGGAATCACGAATCCCGCCCGGGCGGCTGGCGGCGTGGCCGGCCTCCGGCGGCGTCTGCTGGAACCAGCCTTGGCGCAGCAGCTGCAGCTCCTGCTGCTGGCGGTCGATGGCGGTTTGCGCCCAGGCCGGAACGGCGGCCAGCAGGGGCAGGGCGAGGACCAGGGGCAGCAGGCGCTTCATAGGGCTTTCTCCTGCGGCGCCGGCGCCTTCACCGGCGACACCGCGATGTGCACCATGCCGTCCTGGCGCAGGCGGATCTCGCCGTACTGCAGTTGGCGGCGGTAGTCGTAGAGGTTGAACAGCAGCGGCTGCCCGGGGCTGAGGCTGGTGAACAGGGCGTAGGCCTTGACCAGGATGGTGCGGGCCATCTTGATGTCGCCGCCCTGGATGAACATGTAGCTTTCCGGCGCCTGCAACTGCGGCCATTGCAGGCCGGCCAGGTCCTCGCCCAGCTGCAGGTCCATGCCGCCGTCGGCCAGCTTCAGGCTGCGCACGGCGAAGTCCAGGCGCGGTGGCGGGAACAGGCCGTCGAGGTCGACCAGGATGCGGTTGCCGAGCAGCTGCATGTGCGCGGTGTGCAGCCGCAGCACCTCGGACATCTCGATGGAGGCGGCGCTGAGCGAAGGGGTGACGTCCACGCCGTCGACGAAGATGCGCTGCGGCACCAGCGCCACCTTCAGCGGGCCGGCCTGCTCGATCCGAGTGAGCATCCGCAGCGGCCGCCAGCGCCCCTTGCGCAGCAGCTCGCCGCGCACCTCCTGGCCGTCCTTGCGGGTGCTCAGCACCAGGTTGCGCACCGGCGCATCGGCGCTGCGCAGCTCGGCGTTGAGCAGGGTGGCGAGGGTGGCGTCGGCGACGAAGATGTCGCCGGCCTGGATGCGCGCCACCATGGCCCTGGGGTCGTCGAGCATGAGCGGCGTGCCCTTGGGCCCCACCGAGCTCATGCGGATCAGCATGCGGCGGATGAAGAAGCCGATGTCGTCGTGCAGGCGGAAGTCGGTGTGGCTTATCCACAGCTTCGACTCGTCGCTGTCGGAGGCGCGCTGGCCGACCTTCTCGTCCAACTGGCGCGGCGGCACCGCCTGCATCAGCGGGGTGTCCGGGCCCCAGTCGGAGGGCCGGGGCGGGGGCGTTTCCACGGCCGCCGCGCGGGCGGCGGCCAGCAGGAGCAGGGCGCAGGGCAGGACGCGCGGCATGGCGGGCCTCGTTGTTGTTGTTCTGGTTGGCTTTGGCACCCTATACCCGTGCGCGCGCCGGGTAAGCCCTTCCTTGGTTCGGTCGGTGGCCGCCAGTGTTACCCCCGCGGGCGGACGTGGCACGGCGCAGCGGTTATGCTTGCGCCCAGGAACCAGCGCCGGAGACCCCGTGAGCGATACCGCCCCACCTTCCGCCTTCGACCGACTGTGGCTGTGCGAAGCCGTGCGCCTGCGCGAGGAGCAGGCCGGCCCGCTGGAGGATGCCGAAGCCAACCGCCGCGCCATCGCCGCCGGCGGCGAACTGCCCCGGCGCATCGAGCACCGCGCCCTGTGGCTGGCCGGGCGCGACCAGCTGGACAGCGCCCTGCGCCTGTGGAAACAGGGCGCGCAACTGGCCTTCTACCTGCTGATCGTCCTCGCCCTGCTCAGCGGCGCCGGCCTGGCGCTGGCCGCCCTGGGTGACGGCCAGCGCCCGGTCAACGTGTTCTGGGCCCTGGCCAGCCTGCTCGGCCTGGACCTGCTGATGCTGCTGGGCTGGGCCTGCGGCTTCGCCCTCGGTGGCGGCGAGGCGGCCGGCGCCCTGGGCCGCCTGTGGCTGTGGCTGAGCGGCAAGCTGGCGCGCGATGCCCGCGCCGCGCAACTGGCGCCGTCGCTGCTGGTGCTGCTCGGCCGCCAGCGCCTGACGCGCTGGGCGCTGGGCATGCTGGTCCACGGCCTGTGGCTGCTGGCCCTGGGCGCGGCCCTGGTGGTGCTGCTGGCGTTGTTGTCGACGCGGCGCTACGGCTTCGTCTGGGAAACCACCATCCTCGGCGGCGACACCTTCGTCTTCCTCACCCAGGGCCTGGGCGCGTTGCCTTCGCTGCTGGGCTTCCCGCTGCCGGACAGCGACCTGGTGCGCGCCAGCGGCGACGCCCTGGTGGCCAGCGAGGCCGCGCGCCACGCCTGGGCCGGCTGGCTGGTGGGCATCCTGCTGGTCTATGGGCTGCTGCCGCGCCTGCTGCTCTGGGCCTTCTGCCTGTGGCGCTGGCGCAGCGGCCGCGCGGCGTTGCGCCTGGACCTCTCGCTGCCGGGCTACAGCCTGCTGCGCGAGCGCCTGCAGCCCGGCAGCGAGCGCCTGGGCGTCAACGATGCCGCGCCGGCCAGCCTGGTCGAGCCGCAGGCGCAGAACCCTGCGGCCAGCGCAGAGGGCGCCTTGCTGGTGGCCATCGAACTGGACGACAGCCAGGGTTGGCCGCCGAAGCTGCCGGCCGGCGTGGCCGATGCCGGCGTGCTGGACGATGGCGCGCAACGCCGTCGCCTGCTGGAGCAACTGACCCGCTACCCGCCGGCGCGCCTGGCCATCGCCTGCGACCCGCGGCGCTCGCCGGACCGCGGCACCCTGGCGCTGATCGCCGAGCTGTCGCGCTGCGCCGGCGCCACCCGCGTCTGGCTGCTGCAGCCGCCGGCGGGCATCGGCCTGGACAGCGACCGCCTGGCCGACTGGCATGCCGCCATCGACAAGCTGAACCTGCCGCACAGCGGCGCATCGCCCCTGGCCTGGCTGGAGAGCGGACATGACTGAGCCCCTCAGGCTGGCCGTGGTCGGCCATACCAACGTCGGCAAGACCTCGCTGCTGCGCACCCTGACCCGCGACGTCGGCTTCGGCGAGGTCTCGCACCGCCCCAGCACCACCCGCCATGTCGAGGGGGCGCGCCTGTCGGTGGACGGCCAGGCGCTGCTGGAGCTGTACGACACGCCGGGCCTGGAGGACGCCATCGCCCTGCGCGACTACCTCGACGCCCTGGAACGCCCCGGCGAGCGCCTGGACGGCCCGGAGAAGCTGCGCCGCTTCCTCGACGGCAGCGAGGCGCGCGGGCGCTTCGAGCAGGAAGCCAAGGTGCTGCGCCAGTTGCAGGCATCCGATGCCGGGCTCTACGTGATCGACGCCCGCGAGCCGGTGCTGGCCAAGTACCGCGACGAACTGGCGGTGCTCGCCGGCTGCGCGCGGCCGCTGCTGCCGGTGCTGAATTTCGTCGCCAGCGCCAACCACCGCGAGGAGCAGTGGCGCGAGGCCCTGTCGCGCCTGGGCCTGCACGCCCTGGTGCGCTTCGACAGCGTGGCGCCGCCGCTGGACGGCGAACGGCGACTCTACGAAAGCCTGGCGCTGCTGCTGGAGAAGTCCCGCCCGCAGCTGGAGCGGCTGATCCAGGACCACGAGGCCCAGGCCGTGGCGCGGCGCGAGGCTGGCGCCAAGCTGATCGCCGAACTGCTGGTGGATGTCGCCGCCTGCCGCGACCTGGTGCCCGGCGACGCCGAGGCCATCCGCAAGGCCACCGAGGCCCTGCGCGACCGCGTGCGCAAGCGCGAGGAAGCCTGCGTGCAGGCCCTGCTGCGCCTCTACGCCTTCCGCAAGGACGATGCCCGCGCCGCCGACCTGCCGCTGCTGGGCGGGCGTTGGGGCGATGACCTGTTCAACCCCGAAACCCTGCGCCAGCTCGGCGTGCGCCTGGGCGGCGGCGTGGCGGCCGGCGCCGCGGCCGGCGCCGGCATCGACCTGCTGGTGGGCGGACTGACCCTGGGCGCCGCCACCGCCCTCGGCGCCCTGGCCGGCGGCGCCTGGCAGACCGTGGGCCACTACGGCCAGCGCCTGCTCGGCAAGCTCAAGGGCCAGCGCGAACTCTCGGTGGACGACAGCGTGCTGCGCCTGCTCGCCCTGCGCCAGCGGCAGCTGCTGGCAGCGTTGCAGGCGCGGGGCCATGCGGCGATGGAAGCGATCCGCGTCGACTCGCCGGAAGACAAGCAGTGGCGCGAAGGCAAGCTGCCCGAGGCGCTGCGCAAGGCCCGGGCGCACCCGGAATGGTCGACCTTGAATGGCCGCAAGCGGGTGGACAAGAGCGAACGCCAGGAACAGGTCGACGCCCTGGCGCAACAGCTGTTGGCACCGTAGGGCGTATAACCGTTCGCGGTTATACGCCGTTTGACCTTGCTCGAAGGGCGTTGCGGGTTCGAACACGAAGCGCCTGCGGGCTCAGCCACGGAGTTGGCTCGTGGGCAAGGTGTAGCGGCGGATAACCGCGAACGGTTATTCGCCCTACGTTCAGCCCAGCGTGATCATTTCCACCGAAGCCTGTTTGTCCGTGATGTGCAGGATCGCCAGCGCGATCGGCAGCTTGAAACGGCGCGGCCCGGCGCTGCCGGGGTTGAGGTAGAGCACGCCGTCGCGCACTTCCTGCAGCGGCTTGTGCGAATGCCCGGCCAGCACCACGTCGAAGCCTTCCGCGCGCGGATCGACGGCCAGCTGCTTGAGGTCGTGGATCAGGTACAGGCGCAGTCCGCCCAACGCCAGGACCAGGGTCTCGGGGATCGCCGCGGCCCAGGCTTCGGTGTCGTTGTTGCCGCGCACCACGTCCAGCGGCGCCAGCTGGCGTAGCGCATCGAGAATGCCCGGCTTGCCGATGTCGCCCAGGTGCAGGATGCGCTCGCAACCCCGCAGGGCATCCAGGGCCTCGGGGCGCAGCAGGTTGTGGGTGTCGGCGATCACGCCGACGCGCAGGGGAGTGCTCATGCCCCCAGCATAAACGACGACGCCACCGGCAGGTGGCGTCGTGGCGGGCTCAGTGCCGGGCCTGGGCCGCCGGCGTTTCCGGCAGGAACCAGTTCAGCAGCAGGGCGCAGATGCCGCCGGTGGCGACGCCGGATTCCAGCACGTTGCGCAGCGCCGCCGGCATGTGCGCGAGGAACTCCGGCACCTGCGACACGCCCAGGCCCAGGGCCAGGCTGACCGCGATGATCAGCAGCGCGCGGCGGTCCAACTGGACGCTGGCGAGGATGTTGATGCCCGAGGCGGCCACCGCGCCGAACATCACCATGGCCGCGCCGCCGAGCACCGGCTCGGGCACCGCCTGGATGACCCCGGCGACGCTGGGGAACAGGCCTAGGAGGATGAGCATCGCGGCGATCCACAGGCCGATGTGGCGGCTGGCCACGCCGGTCAGCTGGATCACCCCGTTGTTCTGCGCGAAGACCGAGCTGGGGAAGGTGTTGAAGAGGCCGGCCAGCAGCGAGTTGGCGCCGTTCACCAGCACCCCGCCCTTGATCCGCTGCATCCACAGCGGGCCTTCCACCGGCTGCTTCGAGACCTTGCTGGTGGCGGTGACGTCGCCGATGGCTTCCAGCGAGGTGACCAGGTAGATCACCAGCATGGGGATGAACAGGCTCCAGGAGAAGCTCAGGCCGAAGTGCAGCGGCACCGGCACCTGGAACCGCGCGGCCTGGTGCATGCCGGTGAAGTCCAGGCGGCCCAGGTAGCCGGCCAGCACGTAGCCCACGGCCAGGGCGATGACGATGGCGCCGCTGCGCATCCACACCACCGGAATGCGGTTGAGCACCACGATGATCGCCAGCACCACGCCCGACAGCAGCAGGTTCTCGCCGTTGGCGAAGGTGCCGTTGGCCATCGCCGAGAAGCCGCCGCCCATGCTGATCAGGCCGACCTTGATCAGGGTGAGGCCGATCATCAGCACCACGATGCCGGTCACCAGCGGGGTGATCAGGCGCTTCACGAACGGCAGGATGCGCGACACGCCCATCTCCACGAAGGAGCCGGCCATGACCACGCCGAAGATGGCCGCCATCACCTGTTCCACCGGCGTGCCCTGCTTGACCATCAGCGCGCCGCCGGCGATCAGCGGCCCGACGAAGTTGAAGCTGGTGCCCTGGACGATCAGCAGCCCGGCGCCGAACGGCCCGAAGCGCTTGCACTGGACGAAGGTGGCGATGCCGGAGATGACCAGCGACATGGACACGATCAGGTTGGTGTCCCGCGCGGAAACGCCCAGCGCCTGGCAGATCAGCAGGCCGGGGGTGACGATGGGCACGATGATCGCCAGCAGGTGCTGCAGCGCGGCGAGCAGCGTGACGGGCAGGGCGGGGCGGTCTTCCAGGCCGTAGACCAGGTCGCGCTGGGCCTTGTCGGCGGTGACGGGGTTCTCGAGGGAGCTCATGGCGGCAGTCCGGGAAAAAGAGCGGGATTTTACGGGGTGGGCGCGGGATCGGACAGTGCCATAGGGCAGGGATTTCTTTGGTGATATGACATTAACTGTCAATAGATGACGGTAGTAGTGGCACTATCTGCCGTTGTTCGTCATTTTCGAAATGAGGAGTTTTGAGTGCTGTTGAACGATCTTTGTTGTTGAGGAAATTTCAGTGGTTATCAGCGGAATGTGACTACATATCTTCCTTCTTCATGGGGAATTTAATTCATTTGGCTCGCTGGCTTCAATTGGAGGTTGGCGGATTCAGATAAATGACTCATGGAGCTTGAAGATGGATAGATATCGTTCCTTTCAGAAGGGCTTTACTCTGATTGAATTGATGATCGTTGTGGCGATTATTGGTATTTTGGCGGCTATCGCTATGCCTGCCTATCAGGACTATACAGCTCGAGCCCAGGCTACCGAGGGACTGAAGGCAACTTCAGGCATACAGGCAGATATCGCTATAGAATCTGCGGAAGCAGGTGCGCCAACAGCATCCGATGAAACTATAGCTGCAGCCGCAGCCCTTGCTGGTAAATACTTTGAAGCTGGAGGTGTAGACGTAACCGCAGCGGGTATAATCACAGTTACATTTGCATCGGGTGGCTTGGAAGGTCAGGGTTTAGTATTAACTCCTAACTTTGTTAATGGTACAAATCAGATTTCCCGATGGACCTGTAGCGGCTTGAATAATACTTCGCATATTCCATCGGGTTGTCGTTGATTGATTTAAATGGTGGCCTTTAAGGGGGTAGCTATGATTGTTAACCTCCTTGGCAAGAAGCCCGGCACTTAGGCCGGGCTTCTTATTTGCCGTCAGGTAATTAACCTTCCAGCAACGCCTTATTCCGCACTGCACCCTTGTCGGCACTGGTAGCCAGCAACGCATAAGCCTTCAGCGCGGTACTGACGCGACGGGCGCGCGGTTGCGCCGGCTTCCAGCCCTTCCTGTCCTGCTCGATGCGGCGGGCGGCCAGTTCTTCGTCGCTGACCAGCAGGTTGATGCTGCGGTTGGGGATGTCGATCAGTACCTTGTCGCCGTCCTGCACCAGGCCGATGGCGCCGCCGGCAGCGGCTTCCGGGGAGGCGTGGCCGATGGACAGGCCCGAGGTGCCGCCGGAGAAGCGGCCGTCGGTGAGCAGGGCGCACTGCTTGCCCAGGCCCTTGGACTTCAGGTAGCTGGTGGGGTAGAGCATCTCCTGCATGCCCGGGCCGCCTTTCGGGCCTTCGTAGCGGATGATCACGATGTCGCCCGGCTTCACTTCGTCGGCGAGGATGCCCTTCACCGCGGCGTCCTGGCTTTCGAAGATCTTCGCGCTGCCTTCGAACACGTGGATGGATTCGTCCACGCCGGCGGTCTTCACCACGCAGCCGTCCAGGGCGATGTTGCCGTAGAGCACGGCCAGGCCGCCTTCGGCGGAGTAGGCGTGCTCGACGCTGCGGATGCAGCCTTCGGCGCGGTCGTCGTCCAGGCTCGGCCAGCGGGTGTTCTGGCTGAACGCGGTCTGGGTCGGGATACCGGCCGGGCCGGCCTTGAAGAAGGTGTGCACGGCTTCGTCGCGGGTCTGGGTGATGTCCCACTGGGCGATGGCATCGGCCATGCTCGGGCTGTGCACGGTCGGCACGTCGGTGTGCAGCAGGCCGCCGCGGGCCAGTTCGCCGAGGATGGAGAAGATGCCGCCGGCGCGGTGCACGTCTTCCATGTGGTACTTCTGGATGTTCGGCGCCACCTTGCACAGCTGCGGCACCTTGCGCGACAGGCGATCGATGTCGCGCAGGTCGAAGGCGATCTCCGCCTCTTGCGCTGCGGCCAGCAGGTGCAGGATGGTGTTGGTCGAGCCGCCCATGGCGATGTCCAGGGTCATGGCGTTCTCGAAGGCCTTGAAGCTGGCGACGTTGCGCGGCAGCACGGAATCGTCGCCTTCGCCGTAGTAGCGCTGGCACAGTTCCACGGCCAGGCGCCCGGCGCGCAGGAACAACTGTTCGCGGTCGGCGTGGGTGGCCAGGGTCGAGCCATTGCCCGGCAACGACAGGCCCAGGGCCTCGGTCAGGCAGTTCATCGAGTTGGCGGTGAACATGCCGGAGCAGGAACCGCAGGTGGGGCAGGCGCTGCGCTCGTATTCGGCGACCTTCTCGTCGGAGCAGGAGTCGTCCGCCGCGACCACCATGGCGTCCACCAGGTCCAGGCCGTGGCTGGCCAGCTTGGTCTTGCCGGCTTCCATCGGCCCGCCGGAGACGAACACCACCGGGATGTTCAGGCGCAGGGCGGCC
>NZ_JAZAQP010000029.1:0-85780 GCF_036231725.1 Pseudomonas sp. JH-2
TATCTGCCACCCACCAGCTACGAGCGCAGGCCACCCAGACAACCTATCGAAGTGTCCGAAATTATTTGACCACCACACTGCGAGACTGTGGGGAACCGGCTGACTCTTGATCTTCAGCTCGCTCAGGACAAGCTCCCTCTCCCTTCAGGGAGAGGGCTGGGGAGAGGGTTCCGGACTTCGCCGATGTGTGGTGGTTGGCCTGAACTCCGTTCCCCCTCCCTAACCCTCCCCCGCAAGCGGGAGAGGGGACCGTTCGGTGTGAGGCGGGGCCGCAAAGCTCACTGCGAGACTGTGGAGCTGCCGGCGGGCTCTTGATTTTCAGCTCGCTCAGGACAAGCTCCCTCTCCCTTCAGGGAGAGGGTTGGGGAGAGGGGCGGACTTCGCCGATGTACCGGTGCCTGGCCTGAACTCCGCTCCCCCTCCCTAACCCTCCCCCGCAAGCAGGAGAGGGGACCGTTCGGCGTGCAGTGGGGCTGCGAAGCTCCCGGGACCGTAGGGCGGATAACGCCTCAAGCGTTATCCGCCGTCGTCGTGGGCTCCGGCGTTCCGGCCGGCGGCGGATAATCGCGAACGGTTATGCGTCCTACGTTCAGGCCTTCTGGTCCGCCTGCCACGCCTCTATCACTTCCTGCGCCGCGCGGAAGGCGTCGATCGCTGCCGGTACGCCGGCGTAGACCGCGCAGTGCAGCAGCGCTTCGCGGATTTCTTCCACCGTGCAGCCGTTGTTCAGCGCGCCGCGCACGTGGCCTTTCAGTTCCTGCGGGCATTTCAGCGCGGTCAGGGCGGCCAGGGTGATCAGGCTGCGGGTCTTGCGCGGCAGGCCGTCGCGGGACCAGACGCTGCCCCAGGCGTTTTCGTTGACGAAGTCCTGCAGCGGCCGGGTGAAGTCGGTGGCGTTGTTCAGGGCGCGGTCGACGAAGGCGTCGCCCATCACTTCCCGGCGTACCTGTTCGCCGGCCTTGCGCTTGTCGGTCATTCGGACTGCTCCTAGTCGATGGCTTCCAGGCGCACCGGCGCCGTGCCGGTGCGCAACATGTCGAGGCGTTGCGCCGCACCGCGGGACAGGTCGATGATCCTGCCACGGCCGAAGGGCCCGCGGTCGTTGACGCGCACCACCACGCTGCGGCCGTTGTCGAGGTTGGTGACCTTCAGCCGGGTGCCGAAGGGCAGGCTGCGGTGCGCGGCGGTCAATGCGTGCTGGTCGAAGCGCTCGCCGCTGGCGGTCTTCCTGCCGTGGTGCGCGCGGCCGTAGTAGGACGCGGTGCCTTCGGCGCGGTAGCCGCGCGCCGAGCCGCCGTCGTACGACGAAGTGGCGCAGCCGGCCAGCAGGGCCAGGCCGCAGAGCAGGGCGAGAGAACGCAGCATCGAGCCTCCGGACGAAAAAACGCCGGGCAAGCCCGGCGTCAGGAAGAGTGGGCTCAGCCTTCGAGCTTCTTCTTCAGCAGTTCGTTCACCTGCCCGGGGTTGGCTTTCCCCTTCGAGGCCTTCATGGCCTGGCCGACGAAGAAGCCGAACATCTTGCCGCGCTTGGCTTCGTCGCTGGCGCGGTACTGTTCGACCTGCTCGGCGTTGGCCGCCAGCACCTCGTCGAGCATCTTGTCTATGGCGCCGGTGTCGGTGACCTGTTTCAGGCCCTTGGCCTCGATGATCGCATCGGCCGAGCCTTCGCCGGCGGCCATGGCCTCGAAGACCATCTTGGCGATCTTGCCGCTGATGGTGTTGTCCTTGATGCGCAGGATCATGCCGCCCAGTTGCTCGGCGGAAACCGGCGACTGCTCGATCTCCAGGCCGTCCTTGTTGAGCAGGCTGGACAACTCGCCCATCACCCAGTTGGCCGCAAGCTTGGCGTCGCCGCAGATGCCCTGCACCTGCTCGAAGTAGTCGGCCATCTCGCGGCTGGCGGACAGCACGCTGGCGTCATAGGCCGACAGCCCGTACTGGCTCTCGAAGCGCTCGCGCTTCTGGTCCGGCAGTTCCGGCAGGCTGGCGCGCAACTCTTCCAGGAAGCTGCGCTCGATCACCACCGGCAGCAGGTCCGGGCAGGGGAAGTAGCGGTAGTCGTTGGCTTCTTCCTTGCTGCGCATGGAGCGCGTCTCGTCCTTGTTCGGGTCGTACAGGCGGGTTTCCTGCACCACCTTGCCGCCGTCCTCGATCAGGTCGATCTGGCGCTGCACCTCGTGGTTGATCGCCTTCTCGATGAAGCGGAAGGAGTTGACGTTCTTGATCTCGGCGCGGGTGCCGAACTCGGCCTGGCCTTTCGGGCGCACCGAGACGTTGCAGTCGCAGCGCAGCGAGCCCTCGGCCATGTTGCCGTCGCAGATGCCCAGGTAGCGCACCAGCGCGTGGATCGCCTTCACATAGGCCACGGCTTCCTTGGCGCTGCGGATGTCCGGTTCGGAGACGATCTCCAGCAGCGGCGTGCCGGCGCGGTTCAGGTCGATGCCGCTCATGCCGTGGAAGTCTTCGTGCAGGCTCTTGCCGGCGTCCTCTTCCAGGTGCGCGCGGGTGATGCCGACGCGCTTGACGGTGCCGTCTTCCAGGGTGATGTCGAGGAAGCCCTTGCCGACGATGGGGTGGTCCATCTGGCTGGTCTGGTAGCCCTTGGGCAGGTCCGGGTAGAAGTAGTTCTTGCGGGCGAAGACGTTGCGCTCGGCGATCTCGGCGTTGATCGCCAGGCCGAACCGGCAGGCCATGCGCACGGCCTCGGCGTTGAGCACCGGCAGGGTGCCGGGCATCGCCAGGTCGACCAGGCTGGCCTGGGTGTTGGGCTCGGCGCCGAAGGTGGTGGCGCTGCCGGAGAAGATCTTCGATTGGGTGGCGAGCTGCGCGTGGATTTCCAGCCCGATCACGGTTTCCCATTGCATGTGTGTCGTCCTCAGAATCCAGCCGGTGCTTGTTTGTGCCAGTCGGTCACCTGTTGGTACTGGTGCGCGACGTTGAGCAGGCGGCCTTCCTGGAAGTACGGGGCGAGCAGCTGCACGCCCACCGGCAGGCCATCGACGAACCCGGCGGGCATGGACAGCCCGGGGATGCCGGCGAGGTTGGCGGTGATGGTGTAGATGTCTTCCAGGTACTGGGCGACCGGGTCGTCGTTCTTGGTGCCGAGCTTCCAGGCCGGGTTGGGCGTGGTCGGGCCGAGGATGACGTCCACTTCGCCGAAGGCGCTGACGAAGTCGTTCTTGATCAGCCGGCGGATCTTCTGCGCCTTCAGGTAGTAGGCGTCGTAGTAGCCGGCGGACAGCGCATAGGTGCCGACCATGATGCGGCGCTTCACCTCGGCGCCGAAGCCTTCGGCGCGGGAGCGCTTGTACAGGTCCTGCAGGTCCTTCGGCTCCGCGCAGCGGTAGCCGTAGCGTACGCCATCGAAGCGCGACAGGTTGGAGCTGGCTTCCGCCGGGGCGATCACGTAGTAGGCTGGGATGGCGTGGCGCATGTTCGGCAGGGAGATGTCCTTGACCACCGCGCCCAGCTGCTTGAGCTGCTCGACCACGGCCAGCACGGCATCGGCGATGCGGCTGTCCAGGCCCTCGCCGAAGTATTCCTTCGGCAGGCCGATGCGCAGGCCGGCCAGCGGCTTGCCCAGGGCGGCCAGGTAGTCGTCCAGCGGCTGGTCGACGCAGGTGGAGTCCTTGGCGTCGAAGCCGGCCATGGCGCCGAGCATCAGCGCGCAGTCCTCGGCGGTGCGGGCCAGGGGGCCGGCCTGGTCGAGGCTGGAGGCGTAGGCGATCATGCCCCAGCGCGAGACGCGGCCGTAGGTCGGCTTGATCCCGGTGAGGTTGGTCAGCGCCGCCGGCTGGCGGATCGAGCCGCCGGTGTCGGTGCCGGTGGCGGCGGGGATCAGCCGCGCGGCCACGGCCGCGGCCGAGCCGCCGGAGGAGCCGCCGGGCACGCGGGTGGCGTCCCAGGGGTTCTTCACCGGGCCGTAGTGGCTGGATTCGTTGGCCGAGCCCATGGCGAACTCGTCCATGTTCAGCTTGCCCAGGCTCACGGCGCCGGCGGCGGCCAGGCGCTCGACCACGGTGGCGTCGTAGGGCGCGACGAAATTGTCGAGGATCTTC
Source organism: Pseudomonas sp. JH-2 (assembly GCF_036231725.1). Lineage (NCBI taxonomy): Bacteria > Pseudomonadati > Pseudomonadota > Gammaproteobacteria > Pseudomonadales > Pseudomonadaceae > Pseudomonas > Pseudomonas sp. JH-2. The sequence continues at coordinate 4,059 of NZ_JAZAQP010000029.1, forward strand.
GAGCCGCAGCTGGTGCGCACGCCCCGGGTGCAGAACAGGTCCTTGTGGGCGATGGGCGCGCCGAGCAGGGCGCCGGCCTCGCCGTTGGCGCGCCGCTGGTCGGCGGCCCGGGCCTGGGCGAGGGCTTCGTCGGCGGTGACGCTGATGAAGCTGTTGAGCTGCGGATCGAGCTGCTCGATGCGGCTCAGCAGGGCACGGGTCAGCTCTTCGGCGGAGAACTGCTTGTCGGCGAGGCCGCGGGCGACTTCGGCGAGGGTCAGTTGGTGCAGCATGGGTCCGTGTCCTTCCTTATTACTCGATCACTTTCGGAACCAGGTACAGGCCGTCTTCCACGGCCGGTGCGATGGCCTGGTAGGCCTCGCGCTGGTTGCTTTCGGTCACCACGTCGGCGCGCAGGCGCTGGGTGGCTTCCAGGGGGTGGGCGAGGGGTTCGACGCCGTCGGTGTCCACCGCCTGCATCTGGTCGACCAGGCCGAGGATGTTGTTCAGGGTCGCGGTGGTCGGTTGGACGTCGGTTTCCGCCAGGCCCAGGCGGGCCAGGTGGGCGATTTTTTCCACGTCGGAGCGGTCAAGCGCCATCGGGGGTCTCCAGGCTAGAGCTGCCAGCGTCGATAGGACGCATGGTCGGACGAAACGTAGGCGGGGGAACGGAACCCGCGGCGGGCGGTCCCAGGGACCGCTGGGGCAGGCCTTAAAGGCGCTGAAAGTCAAGCAATTTAACACAATGCCGCCTTGCCCAAAATCCCCGTCATTGTTAGAGTTTGCCGCACTTTTTTACCCGCGCATTTTTCACCCACGCATCGTCCAGGGTTCCCTTTCCATGTTCAAAAAATTGCGTGGCATGTTCTCCAGTGATCTGTCGATCGACCTGGGCACTGCCAATACCCTCATTTATGTGCGCGAACGCGGCATCGTCCTCAACGAGCCTTCGGTAGTGGCCATCCGCAACCATGGCAACCAGAAGAGCGTGGTCGCCGTCGGTACCGAGGCCAAGCGCATGCTCGGCCGCACCCCCGGCAACATCTCGGCCATCCGCCCGATGAAGGACGGCGTCATCGCCGACTTCAGCGTCTGCGAGAAGATGCTGCAGTACTTCATCAACAAGGTGCACGAGAACAGCTTCCTGCAGCCCAGCCCTCGCGTGCTGATCTGCGTGCCGTGCAAGTCCACCCAGGTGGAGCGCCGCGCCATCCGTGAATCGGCCCTGGGCGCCGGCGCCCGCGAGGTGTACCTGATCGAGGAGCCCATGGCCGCGGCCATCGGCGCCGGCCTGCCGGTCGAGGAAGCCCGTGGCTCGATGGTCGTCGACATCGGCGGCGGCACCACCGAGATCGCGCTGATCTCCCTGAACGGCGTGGTCTACGCCGAATCCGTCCGCGTCGGCGGCGACCGCTTCGACGAAGCCATCGTCACCTACGTGCGCCGCAACTACGGCAGCCTGATCGGCGAATCCACCGCCGAGCGCATCAAGCAGGAGATCGGCGCCGCCTTCTCCGGTGGCGAAGTGCGCGAGGTGGACGTCCGCGGCCGCAACCTGGCCGAAGGCGTGCCGCGCAGCTTCACCCTGAACTCCAACGAGGTGCTCGAAGCCCTGCAGGAGTCCCTGGCGACCATCGTCCAGGCGGTCAAGAGCGCCCTGGAGCAGTCCCCGCCGGAGCTGGCCTCGGACATCGCCGAGCGTGGCCTGGTGCTGACCGGCGGTGGTGCCCTGCTGCGCGACCTGGACAAGCTGCTGGCCCAGGAAACCGGCCTGCCGGTGATCGTCGCCGAAGACCCGCTGACCTGCGTGGCCCGTGGCGGCGGCAAGGCGCTGGACATGATGGACCGCCACTCCATGGACCTGCTCTCCACCGAGTGAGGTGGGAGCCCTTGAGGGTGGTTGACGTTTTGCCGCGCACGGCGAAACATCAACCGCCTTCAATCAGCTAGGAGCTGGTCATCAAACCGCTATTCTCCAAAGGGCCCTCGCTGGGCGTGCGCCTGCTGGTGCTCGCCGTGCTTTCGGTGGGCCTGATGGTGGTCGACGCGCGTTTCGACTACCTCAAGCCCGTGCGCAGCCAGATGGGCCTGGTGCTGACCCCCTTCTATGGCGTGGCCGACCTGCCGGTGCGTGCCTGGGAAGGCGTGCGCGACCAGTTCACCAGCCGCAGCGAGCTGCTCGCCGAGAACGAGCGGCTCAAGGCCGAGTCGCTGCTGATGCAGCGCCGCCTGCAGAAGCTGGCCGCCCTGACCGAACAGAACGTGCGCCTGCGCGAGCTGCTCAATTCCGCCGCCCTGGTGGACGACAAGGTGCTGGTCAGCGAACTGATCGGCGTCGACCCCAACCCCTTCACCCAGCGCATCCTCATCGACAAGGGCGCGAAGGACGGCGTGTTCCAGGGCCAGCCGGTGCTCGACGCCAGCGGCCTGATGGGCCAGGTGGTCGAGGTCATGCCCTACACCGCCCGCGTGCTGCTGCTCACCGACACCACCCACAGCATCCCGGTGCAGGTCAACCGCAACGGCCTGCGCGCCATCGCCGTCGGCACCGGCAACCCGGAGCGCCTGGAACTGCGTTTCGTCGCCGACACCGCGGACATCAAGGAAGGCGACCTGCTGGTCAGCTCCGGCCTCGGCCAGCGCTTCCCGGCCGGCTACCCGGTGGCGGTGGTCAAGGAGGTCATCCACGACTCCGGCCAGCCGTTCGCGGTGATCCGCGCCGTGCCCACCGCGAAGATGAACCGCAGCCGCTACGTGCTGCTGGTGTTCAGCGACAGCCGCACCCCCGAGCAGCGCGCCACCGAGGCCGCCGAGGCCCAGGCCGAGGCCGACCGCCAGGCAGCCGAGGCTGCTGGCCAGGCGCCGGCGCCCGCCGCTCCAGCCGCGCCTGCTGCCCCGGCCGCTCCGGCCCAGGGCGCCGCCCCGGCACCCGCCACGCCAGCCGCCACACCCGCGCATCCGCCGGCGCCGGCCCAGGCCGCGCCACAAAGGAACCGTCACTGATGCCCGCCCAAGGACCGCGCAATGGCTGGCTGATCTGGGTCAGCCTGCTGCTGGCGCTGCTGCTGTCGGTGGCGCCGATGCCCAGCTTCACGGAAATCGGCCGGCCGCTGTGGCTGGCGCTGTTCCTCACCTTCTGGGTGCTGATGGTGCCGCAGAAGGTGGGCATGGTCACCGCCTGGGTCTGCGGCCTGGCCGAGGACGTGCTGTACGGCAGCCTGCTCGGGCAGAACGCCCTGATCCTCAGCTTCATCGTGTTCCTGGTCATGGCCCTGCAGCAGCGCCTGCGCCTGTACCCCGTCTGGCAGCAGTGCCTGGTGCTGATGGTGGTCTATGGCCTGGCGCAACTGGTGCAGCTGTGGCTCAACGCCCTGACCGGCAACCGCCCGCCGACCCTGGCCTTCCTCTTGCCGGCGCTGGTCAGCGGCCTGCTTTGGCCCTGGGTGCTGGTGCTGCTCAAGGGCCTGTCCCAGCGCCTTAAGGTCTACTAATACCCGTCCCGCCGCTTCCCACCTGGCACGGGGCCGGGAGAGGGGCGGCCGGGACTCTTCCGGGAGTCGCAGATGCCCCAGCTTTACCTGGCCTCCAGCTCGCCGCGCCGGCGCGAGCTGCTGACGCAGATCGGCCTGTCCTTCCACCTGGTTTCCGGCAATATCGACGAAACGCCCGAGGATGGCGAGACGCCGGCGGCCTACGTCGAGCGCCTGGCGCGCGGCAAGGCCCTGGCCGGACTGACTATGCTTGCCCAGAGGCCCGACGTCTGCGTGCTCGGCGCCGATACCGCGGTGGTGCTCGACGGCCGCATCCTTGGCAAGCCGAAGGACCACGAGGACAGCCTGGCCATGCTGAGCGCGTTGTCCGGCCGCCAGCACCAGGTGCTGACCGCGGTGGCGGTGGCCGACCGCGACCGCTGCGAAGTGCGGGTGGTGGCGAGCACCGTGTCGTTCCGCCGCATCGGCGAGGCCGAGGCGCAGGCCTACTGGGCCACCGGCGAGCCCCAGGACAAGGCGGGCGGCTACGCTATCCAGGGGTTGGCGGCGATCTTCGTCAACCGCGTCGAGGGCAGCTACAGCGGGGTGGTCGGCCTGCCCTTGTGCGAGACCGCGGAACTGTTGGCTGACTTCGCGATCCCTTGCTGGCAGTCTTGAAGAAGTAGCGCTGCACACGGGCGCGATAAGGAAGGGCGCATGAGCGAAGAGATCCTGATCAATATCACGCCGATGGAATCGCGCGTGGCGGTGGTGGAAAACGGTGTCCTTCAGGAAGTCCACGTCGAGCGCACGTTGCGCCGCGGGATAGTCGGCAACATCTACAAGGGCAAGGTGGTCCGCGTGTTGCCGGGGATGCAGGCGGCTTTCGTCGACATCGGCCTGGAGCGCGCGGCCTTCATCCACGCGGCGGAAATCTCCACCCGCGAGGGCAGCGCGGTGGAAAGCATCGGCGCCCTGGTCCACGAGGGCCAGAGCCTGGTGGTGCAGGTCACCAAGGACCCCATCGGCACCAAGGGCGCGCGCCTGACCACGCACCTGTCGATCCCCTCGCGCTACCTGGTGTACATGCCGCGCACCAGCCACGTCGGGATTTCCCTGAAAATCGAGGACGAGCAGGAGCGCGAGCGCCTCAAGCAGGTGGTGGCCAAGTGCGTCGAGGCCGAGGGCATCGTCGAGAAGGGCGGCTTCATCCTGCGCACCGCCGCCGAGGGCGCCGGGGAGGACGAGATCCTCGCCGACATCCGCTACCTGCGCCGGCTGTGGGACCAGATAGACGCGCAGATCCAGACGGTCGGCGCGCCGACGGTGATCTACGAGGACCTGTCCCTGGCCCAGCGCACCCTGCGCGACCTGGTCAACCCGCGCATCGAGAAGATCCGCGTCGACTCGCGGGAGAACTTCCAGAAGATCACGCAGTTCGTCGACGAGCTGATGCCGGAAATCGCCGACCGCCTGGAGCACTACCCCGGCGAGCGGCCGATCTTCGACCTCTACGGCGTCGAGGACGAGATCCAGAAGGCCCTGGAGCGCAAGGTGCTGCTCAAGTCCGGCGGCTACCTGATCATCGACCCGACCGAGGCGATGACCACCATCGACGTCAACACCGGCGCCTTCGTCGGCCACCGCAACCTCGAAGAGACCATCTTCAAGACCAACCTCGAGGCGGCCACCGCCATCGCCCGCCAGCTGCGCCTGCGCAACCTCGGCGGGATCATCATCATCGACTTCATCGACATGGAGGACGAGGAGCACCGCCGCCAGGTCCTGCGCACCCTGGAGAAGCAGCTCGAGCGCGACCACGCCAAGACCAACATCATCGGCATCACCGAACTGGGCCTGGTGCAGATGACCCGCAAGCGCACCCGCGAGAGCCTGGTGCAGGTGCTCTGCGAGCCCTGCCCGTGCTGCCAGGGGCGCGGCATGCTGAAGACCCCCGAGACCATCTGCTACGAGATCTTCCGCGAGATCCTCCGTGAGGCCCGCGCCTACCAGGCCGATTCCTACGTGGTGCTGGCCAACCAGAAGGTGGTCGACCGCCTGCTCGACGAAGAGTCGGGCAACGTCGCCGATCTGGAGATGTTCATCGGGCGCACCATCAAGTTTCAGGTTGAGCCGATCTACTCCCAGGAACAGTATGACGTCGTCCTGCTCTGAGGCGTTTTACTGACATGGAATCCTTCGGCCGCCTGTTCGCGCGCCTGCTGCGCCTGGCGCTGGGGCTGTGCGCCCTGGGCCTGGTGCTGCTGGCGCTGTACGTCAGCCTGGGGCGCCAGCTGGCGCCGCTGGTGGCGGAGTACCGCGACGAGCTGGCCGAGCAGGCCAGCGCGCGGCTGCACATGCCGGTGCGCATCGGTGCCCTGGAAGGCAGCTGGCACGGCTTCGGCCCGATCATCACGGTGCGCGACATCCAGCTCGGCGAGGGCAGCGACGCCCTGCGCCTGGAGCAGGTGCGCCTGACCCCCGACATCCCCGCCAGCCTGCTGGCGCGCCAGCCGCGCATCGACAGCCTGGAGCTGCAGGGCCTGCAGCTGAGCCTGCGCGAGGGCGAGGACGGCCACTGGCAGGTCGAGGGCCTGCCGGCCAGCCCCCAGGGCAGCGACCCGCGCCAGCTCGTCGACCTGCTGCTGACGCCGCGCCGCCTGTCGCTGCTGGACAGCCAGCTGAGCCTGCTGCCGCGTGAGGGGCAGACGCTGAACCTGACCTACCTGGGCCTGACCCTGCACAGCGGCGTGTTCGGCCAGCGCCTGGACGGCCGCTTCAACCTGCCGGACGGCCAGCCGGTGGCGCTGCGGGTGGATACGCGCATCGACCGCGAGGACTGGAAGCGCAGCTCGGCCGACGCCTACCTCAGCCTGCCGCAGAGCGACTGGGCGAAGTGGCTGCCGGCGAGCCTGACGCGGCAATGGCGCATCCAGCGGCTGGAGGCCGGCGGCGAACTCTGGGCGCGCATCGACAAGGGCCAGCCGAGCGCGGCCGTGGCCAGGCTCAATGCGCCGCAGGTGCGGGCCTCCTTCGACGGCCGCGAGGCGGTGGAGATCGGCGACCTCGGCGTGGGGCTGTACTTCCAGCGCCAGGGCGACGAGATGAGCCTGCGCGTCAATGATCTGGCGGCCAACCTCGGCGAAAAGCGCTGGGGCGAGGCGGAACTGGAGCTGAACCGGCAGACCCGCGGCGAAGAACACTGGCGCCTGCGCGCCGACCGCCTGGACCTGGGCCCGCTGCTGCCAGTGGTGGAAAGCCTGGCGCCGTTGCCGGACAAGGCGGTGGAGTGGCTGCAGGGCCTGGCGCCCCAGGGCGTGCTGCACCACCTCAACCTCGACTGGTGGCCGCAGCGCCAGGGCGCCGAGCGCCTGGCCTACGGCGTGAACCTGGAGAAGGTCGGCGTCAGCGCCTTCCACGAGGTGCCGGCGGTGGCCAACGTCGACGGCACCTTCAGCGGCAACCTCGGCGGCGGCCAGCTGGACGCCTCGGCCAAGGACTTCATGCTCCACCTGGCCACCCTGTTCCCCGAGCCCTGGCGCTTCCGCACCGCCAACGCACGGCTGTTCTGGAAGTGGGACGACGAGGCCTTCACCCTCGGCAGCCACCTGATGAAGGTGGAGGGCGACGTCGGCCGGCTGGGCGGCGACATGCTGATCCGCCTGATGCACGACCACGACAAAGAGAGCTACATGGACCTGCGCGTGGGCCTGGTGGATGGCGACGGCAGCTACACCCCGCAGTTCCTGCCCACCGTGCTGCCGGAGATGAGCAAGGACCTGGCCCACTGGCTGGCCACCGCCATCAGGGGCGGACGCGTCGAGCAGGGCTACTTCCAGTGGCAGGGCTCGCTGAACAAGGGCTCGGCGCCGGAAGACCACGCCATGAGCCTGTACTTCAAGGTCCACGACGGCGAGCTGGACTACCAGCCGGGCTGGCCGGCGCTGAGCCAGGCCGAGGGCGAGGTGCTGGTGGAGGACAGCGGCGTGCGCATCCGCGCGCAGTCCGGGCGCATCCTGCAGAGCCGGGTGAGCGACGTGCAGGTGGACATTCCCCACGTGCCCAAGGGCGAGGTCTCCCACCTGCACGTCGATGGCGACGTCGACAGCAGCCTGGGCGACGGCCTGAAGATCCTCCAGGACTCGCCCCTGGGCGTGCAGCAGGTCTTCGCCGGCTGGGAAGGCGAGGGCCCGCTCAAGGGCCACCTGAACCTGGACATCCCCCTGGCCAGGGAACAGGCGAAGCAGGCGCGGGTGGTGGTGGACTTCGCCACCGAGGGCGCGCGCCTGAAGATCGCCAAGCCCACCCTGGAACTGGCCCAGCTCAAGGGCGACTTCCGCTACGACACCAACAGCGGCCTGAGCGCCAAGGGCCTCAGCGCCCAGGCCCTGGGCAGCCGCGTCAGCGGCAGCATCCGCGCCGAGGGCAGCCCGGGCAAGCCGCGTACCCGCGTGCTGGTGGGCGGCCAGGTGGCGCTGAAAAGCCTGCTCGACTGGGGCGGCGTGCACCAGGCGTTGCCGGCCTCCGGGCGCCTGCCGTACCAGCTCGACCTGCTGCTCGACGGCAAGGACAGCCAGCTGCAGGTCAGCTCCGACCTCAAGGGCCTGGCCATCGACCTGCCGGCGCCCCTCGGCAAGGCCGCCGAGGAGAGCCGCGCCAGCGACTGGCGCATGACTCTCGAGGGCCCGGAGCGGCGCTACTGGGCCAACTACGACAAGGTGGCCAGCCTGGCCTACGCCGCCCCCGCCGACAAACCCCTGGGCGGCCGCGGCACCCTGCGCCTGGGCGGCGACCCGGCGCTGCTGCCGAACTGGAACGGGGTGCAGGTGCGCGGCAACCTGGACACCCTGGACGTGGACCAGTGGCAGGCGGCGCTGAAGAAGTACGGCATCGGCGGCGTGCCCGGCGATACCCAGGGCCTGCTGCGCGGCGCCGACCTGCGGATCGGCCACTTCCGCGGCTTCGGCACCAGCCTGGACAACCTCAAGGTCGACCTCGCGCGGGTTGCCGGCGGCTGGCAGCTGGGCGTCGACAGCGCCCCGATGGCCGGCCAGGCGGTATTCCCGGACAGCGCCCAGCGGGCCATCCAGATCGACCTGGCGCGCCTGGACCTGCCGAAGAACCCCACCAACGACCTGGCCGCCGCGCCGACCATCGCCCCCGACCCGCTGGAGAAGTTCGACCCGCGCAGCCTGCCGGCGATGGACGTGGCCATCCGCCAGATCTCCCAGGGCGGCAAGCCCATCGGCGCCTGGAGCTTCAACCTGCGCCCGACCACCAGCGGCGTGGCCTTCAACAACGTCAACCTCGACCTGCGCGGCCTCAAGGTCGGCGGCACGTTGCGCTGGGAAGGGCCGGTGGGCTCGACGCGCAGCACCTTCCAGGGGCGCCTGGAGGGCAAGAACCTGGCGGACGTGCTCAAGGCCTGGGACTTCGCCCCCACCGCCACCAGCGAACGCTTCGGCCTGGACATCGACGGCAACTGGCCCGGCTCGCCGGCCTACATCAGCCTGCGGCGTTTCGGCGGGCGCCTGGCGGCCGACATGCGCAAGGGCCAGTTCGTCGACGTCGAGGGCAGTGCCCAGGCCCTGCGGGTGTTCGGCCTGCTCAACTTCAACGCCATCAACCGCCGCCTGCGCCTGGACTTCTCCGACCTGTTCGGCAAGGGCCTGAGCTACGACCGCGTGCAGGGCGTGCTCGGCGCCACCAACGGCGTCTACCTGACCCGCGAGCCGATCAAGCTGACCGGGCCGTCCAGCAACATCGAGATGAACGGCACCCTCGACCTCGCCCACGACCAGATCGACGCCAGGCTGCTGGTGACCCTGCCGCTGACCAACAATCTACCGCTGGCCGCGCTCATCGTCGGCGCCCCGGCGGTGGGCGGCGCGCTCTTCGTGGTGGACAAGCTGCTGGGCGACAAGGTGTCCCGTTTCGCCAGCGTGCAGTACAGCGTCAAGGGCCCCTGGCAGAACCCCGAGATCGCCTTCGACAAGCCTTTCGAGAAACCCCGGTGAGCAGAGCCGGCGGGCATCGGTTAGGATGAAACGCAGTCGCTGTTGGAGAGACGCATGTCCATCGCCGTGATCCAGATGGTCAGCCAGGACGATGTCCCGGCCAACCTGGCCGCCGCTCGTCGCCTGCTCGAACAGGCCGCCGAGGGCGGCGCCCGCCTGGCCGTGCTGCCGGAGAACTTCGCCGCCATGGGCCGCCGCGACCTGGCCGAGCTGGGCCGCGCCGAGGCCCGGGGCGAGGGGCCGATCCTGCCGTGGTTGAAAAGCGCCGCGCGCGACCTCAGGTTGTGGATAGTCGCCGGTACCCTGCCGTTGCCGCCGGACGGCCAGCCCGAGGCCAAGGCCAACGCCTGCTCGCTGCTGGTCGACGAGCGCGGCGAACGGGCGGCGCGCTACGACAAGCTGCACCTGTTCGACGTGGACGTCGCCGATGCCCGCGGCCGCTACCGCGAGTCCGACGACTACGCGTTCGGCGGCCAGGTGGTGGTCGCCGATACCCCGGTCGGCCGCCTGGGCCTGACGGTGTGCTACGACCTGCGCTTCCCCGAGTTGTACACCCGGCTGCGCGAGGCCGGCGCCGAGCTGATCAGCGCGCCCTCGGCCTTCACCGCGGTGACCGGCCAGGCGCACTGGGAAGTGCTGATCCGCGCCCGCGCCATCGAGACCCAGTGCTACCTGCTGGCGGCGGGGCAGGGCGGGACGCACCTGCGCGGCCGCGAGACCTGGGGCCAGTCGGCCATCGTCGACCCCTGGGGGCGCATCCTCGCCGAGCGCGACAAGGGCGAGGCGGTATTGCTGGCCGAGCGCGACAGCGCGGAACAGGCGGCGGTCCGGCAGCGCATGCCGGTGGTCCGCCATCGAAGATTCTATCCGCCGGCCGTACCCGGACCGGCGCCTACGGAGTAGCCATGAGCGAGTTGTTGTCATCCGTCAGCCAGCACCTGCTGGCCCCCGGCGGCCTGGACGTCGACGGCCTGCAGCCGATCCTGCACGAGCTGAGCGGCCCGGGCATCGACGCCGCCGACCTGTACTTCCAGAGCCAGGTCTCCGAGTCCTGGATGCTCGAGGACGGCATCGTCAAGGAAGGCAACTTCCACATGGACCAGGGCGTGGGCGTGCGCGCCCAGTCCGGCGAGAAGACCGGCTTCGCCTACAGCAACGCCATCACCCCCGACGCCCTGTCCCAGGCGGCGCGCGCCGCGCGCTCGATCTCCCGGGCCGGGCAGAACGGCAGGGTGCAGGCGTTCAAGGCGGTCGCGCCGACGCGCCTGTACGCCGGCGAGAACCCGCTGGACGTGCTCAGCCGCGCCGAGAAGGTCGAGCTGCTGCAGAAGATCGACGCTGCCACCCGGGCCCTCGACCCGCGCATCCAGCAGGTCACCGTGAGCCTGGCCGGCGTCTGGGAGCAGGTGCTGATCGCCGCCGCCGATGGCTCGCTGGCCGCGGACATCCGCCCGCTGGTGCGCTTCAACGTCAGCGTCATCGTCGAGCAGAACGGCCGCCGCGAGCGCGGCGGCCACGGCGGCGGCGGCCGTACCGATTATCGCTATTTCCTCAGCGAAGACCGCGCCATGTCCTACGCCCGCGAGGCGCTGCGCCAGGCTCTGGTCAACCTCGAAGCGGTCCCCGCGCCGGCCGGCACCCTGCCGGTGGTGATGGGCGCCGGCTGGTCCGGCGTGCTGCTGCACGAGGCGGTGGGCCACGGCCTGGAAGGCGACTTCAACCGCAAGGGCAGCTCCGCCTACAGCGGGCGCATCGGCGAGAAGGTGGCCTCCAGCCTGTGCACCATCGTCGACGACGGTACCCTGGCCGGGCGCCGCGGCTCGCTGTCGGTGGACGACGAGGGCACCCCGACGCAGTACAACGTGCTGATCGAGAACGGCATCCTCAAGGGCTACATGCAGGACAAGCTCAACGCCCGCCTGATGGGCGTGGCACGCACCGGCAACGGCCGCCGCGAGTCCTACGCGCACCTGCCGATGCCGCGCATGACCAACACCTACATGCTGGCCGGGCAGAGCGAGCCGGAGGAGATCATCGCCTCGGTGGAGAAGGGCATCTACTGCGCCAACCTCGGCGGCGGCCAGGTGGACATCACCAGCGGCAAGTTCGTCTTCGCCAGCAGCGAGGCCTACCTGATCGAGAACGGCAGGATCACCCGCCCGGTGAAGGGCGCGACGCTGATCGGCAACGGCCCGGAAGTGATGAGCCGGGTGTCCATGGTCGGCAACGACATGGCCCTGGACAGCGGCGTGGGCACCTGCGGCAAGGATGGCCAGTCGGTACCGGTGGGCGTCGGCCAGCCGACGCTGAAGATCGACGGCATCACCGTGGGCGGGACCGGCGCCTGAGGCGCCGGGAAGCATTTGGAAAGTCTGCTCACGGCCTCGCGAGCTAGAGCAGAACAAGGCAAAAACAGGTGAGGAAGCGCAGTTTACTGATGCTAAATGAGCATTTCTCACCTGTTTTTAACGCAGTTATGCCGACGCGCAGCAGGTCGTGGGTAGGCTTTCAGCGGAGGCCGCGCTTGAGCTCGTCTAGTTCGCGGATGTACTTGAAGATCTTCCGCGCCGCGGCCGGGGGCTTGTCGTGAGCGGCCTCGTGCTGGGCGTGGCGGATCAGCTGCAGCAGGTGCTGGCGGTCGCTGTCCGGGTATTCGGCGAAGAAGGCGGAAAGGGCCTCGTCGCCACCGGTGATGAGGCGGTCGCGCCAGCGCTCCAGGGCGTGGAAGCGCTCGTTGTACTGGCGCGTCGAGCTGTCGAGCTGGTCGAGCAGGGCGACGATGGCGTCGAGGTCCTGGTCGCGCATCAGCTTGCCGATGAACTGCCGGTGGCGTTTGCGGGCGGCGTTGGCCTTGTGCTTGGGCGCCTCGTCGATGGCGCGGCGCAGCGGCTCGGTGAGCGGCAGGCGGTCGAGCATGTCCGGCTTGAGCGCGGTCAGGCGCTCGCCGAGGTCCTGCAGGGCGTGCAGCTCGCGTTTTACTTGCGACTTGCTCTTCTCTTCGAACAGCGAGTCGTCGTCTTGATATTCAGCCATGGCGGTGGTCCAGTGGAAAACGCCGCCATGATAACGAGTCGAGGGTCGCTTGTCCGGCCCGCCCGCGAGGCCACGGGGCCCGATGCCCCGTCCGCGGAACAGAACAGGAGAGTTTGGCAATGAGCGAACAGGCCAAGGCCGTCGGCCCAGAGGCACTTCCGGCACTGCGCGAGCAGGTCGAGCGGATCGTCGCCGAGGCGAAGCGCCAGGGCGCCAGCGGCTGCGAAGTGGCGGTGTCCCTGGAGCAGGGGCTGTCCACCAGCGTGCGCCAGCGCGAGGTCGAGACGGTCGAGTTCAACCGCGACCAGGGCTTCGGCATCACCCTCTACGTCGGCCAGCGCAAGGGCTCGGCGAGCACCTCGGCGACCGGCGACGAGGCCATCCGCGAGACGGTGGCGGCGGCCCTGGCCATCGCCAGGCATACTTCCGAGGACGATTGCTCCGGCCTGGCCGACCCCGCGCTGATGGCCCGCGACCTGCCCGACCTGGACCTCTACCATGCCTGGTCGCTGACCCCGGACCAGGCGGTGGAGCGCGCCCTGGCCTGCGAGGCCGCGGCCTTCGACGCCGACCCGCGGGTGACCAAGGCCGACGGCACCACCCTGAACATCCACCATGGCTGCCGTGTCTACGGCAACAGCCACGGCTTCATCGGCGGCTACGCCAGCACCCGCCACAGCCTCAGCTGCGTGATGATCGCCGAGGGCGAAGGGCAGATGCAGCGCGACTACTGGTACGACGTGAAGCGCCGCGGCGAGCTGCTGGACAGCCCGCAGAGCATCGGCCGCCGCGCCGCCCAGCGCGCCGCCAGCCGCCTCGGCGCACGCCCGGTGCCGACCGCCGAGGTGCCGGTGCTGTTCGCCCCGGAGGTCGCCGTGGGCCTGTTCGGCCACTTCCTCGGCGCCATCTCCGGCGGCAGCCTGTACCGCAAGTCGTCGTTCCTCGAAGGCTGCCTGGGCCAGCGCCTGTTCCCCGAATGGCTGACCCTCGACGAACGCCCGCTGCTGCCCGGCGCCCTGGGCAGCGCCGCGTTCGACAACGATGGCCTGGCCACCTACGCCAAGCCCTTCGTGGAGAACGGCACCCTGGTTTCCTATGTGCTGGGCACCTATTCCGGGCGCAAGCTGGGCATGCCCAGCACGGCCAACGCCGGCGGCGTGCACAACCTCTTCGTCAGCCACGGCGACGAGGACCAGAAGGCCCTGCTGCGGCGCATGGGCCGCGGCCTGCTGGTCACCGAGCTGATGGGGCAGGGCGTCAACCTGGTCACCGGCGACTACTCCCGCGGCGCCGGCGGCTACTGGGTGGAGAACGGCGAGATCCAGTTCCCGGTGCAGGAAGTCACCATCGCCGCCAACCTCAAGGACCTGTTCGCCAGCATCCTGGCCATCGGCAACGACGTGGAGAACCGCGGCAACCTGCACACCGGCTCGGTGCTGGTGGAAAGGATGATGGTGGCTGGGAACTGATAGCAGGCTGTGGTTCTGGAGAACGCCGCTTCCTGCCGAGGGAAGCGGCGTTTCTTTTTTCGTAGGAGCGAGCTTGCTCGCGAATGGCATTGTGCCGGCTAGGCTCGGCGCTCGCCCCAAGAGCACCCTCTCCCCAGCCCTCGGCTGCGCGCCCCGCCCTGAAGGGAGAGGGGGCAGTCCGTGCCGAGAGGAGGAATGGTTTCAGCCGGAAACCTTCGGCGCTGCCGGCTAACTGCAGAACATCCAAATACACCGAACGGTCCCCTCTCCCTTCAGGGAGAGGGTTAGGGAGAGGGAAAGGCGCCTCCCTTATGCAGCGGCGTTTCAGGGGAACTCCCTTCGCGAGCAAGCTCGCTCCTACGAAGAGCACCCGGCGAAACTACCTCCTCGATTTGCCCTACTCCCTTGGTCTGACTTGTATTTTCTTTCTCTCGTAACGATAATCAATCTCATTATCGGTTGAGGGATTCCCATGTTCGTCGAAACCCACACCTCCCTGCTCGACCGCTGGTACCGCCTGGGTACCCGCATCCGCTGCGCGCTGGAGCCCGACGAGCCGCGCCTGCTGGAGCTCTACCTGTTCGAGACGCGCTACCTGGTGGCCTGGGAGCCGCTGCCGGCCTGGCAGTTGTTCGAGAAGAGCTTCCAGTTGCTGCTCGACACCGCCGCCGATGTCGCCTTGCCCTGGCACTGGCGCGGCCTGTGCCTCGATCACGCCTACCGCCCGCTCTGCGACCTGCGCCGCCTGGCCGGCGATGCCGAGCGCAGGCAGCGCCTGCAACAGCTTTCGCGCCGGCTGGCCACCCAGCCGATGGCGCCTTCCCTGACGTACCACGACCTGTAAGCGAGAAAGCAGAATGACTGACAGCCGTATCGAACGCGACAGCATGGGTGAACTGGCGGTGCCGGCCGCGGCGCTGTACGGGGCCCAGACCCAGCGTGCGGTGAACAACTTCCCGGTCAGCGGCCAGCGCATGCCCGCCGCCTTCATCCGTGCGCTGCTGCTGGCCAAGGCCGCCGCGGCGCGGGCCAACGTCGCCCTGGAGCAACTGGACGCCGAGACCGGCGCGGCCATCGTCGCCGCCTGCGAGGAATTGCTGGCCGGCGATTTCCTCCAGCATTTCCCGGTGGACGTGTTCCAGACCGGCTCCGGCACCAGCTCCAACATGAACGCCAACGAGGTGGTGGCGACCCTCGCCGGGCGCCGCCTGGGCCGTGCGGTCAACCCCAACGACCAGGTCAACTGCGGGCAGAGCAGCAACGACATCATCCCCTCGACCATCCACATCAGCGCCGCCCTGGAAATCCACGAGCGCCTGCTGCCGGCCCTGCGCCACCTGCTGGCCACCCTCGAGCGCAAGGCCGGCGAGGTGCAGCGCTACGTGAAGACCGGCCGCACCCACCTGATGGACGCCATGCCGGTGCGCCTGAGCCAGGTGCTCGGCGGCTGGGCCCAGCAGGTGCGCCAGGCCACCGCCCACCTCGAGGCCCTGCAGCCGGCGCTGCAGCAACTGGCCCAGGGCGGCACCGCAGTGGGCACCGGGGTGAATGCCCACCCGCAGTTTTCCGCGCGCTTCTGCCAGGAACTCAACGGCCTGACCGGCCTGGCCTTCCGCCCGGGCGACGACTTCTTCGCGCTGATCGGCGCCCAGGACACCGCCGTGGCCGTCTCCGGCCAGCTCAAGACCCTCGCCGTGGCGCTGATGAAGGTCGCCAACGACCTGCGCTGGATGAACTCCGGCCCGCTCGCCGGCCTCGCCGAGATCGAGCTGGAGGCCCTGCAGCCGGGCTCCTCGATCATGCCCGGCAAGGTCAACCCGGTGATCCCCGAGGCCACCGCCATGGTCGCCGCCCAGGTGATCGGCAACGACGCGACCATCGCCGTGGCCGGGCAGTCCGGCAACTTCGAGCTGAACGTGATGCTGCCGGTGATCGCCGACAACCTGCTGCAGAGCATCCAGCTGCTGGGCAACGTCAGCCGCCTGCTGGCCGACAAGGCCATCGCCAGCTTCAAGGTCAACGAGGCGAGCCTGCGCGAGGCGCTGGCGCGCAACCCCATCCTGGTCACCGCGCTGAACCCGATCATCGGCTACCAGAAGGCCGCCGAGATCGCCAAGCAGGCCTACCGCGAAGGCCGGCCGATCATCGAGGTGGCGCTGGAGAACACCGATCTCGGCCGCCAGCGCCTGGAGGCCCTGCTGGACCCCGAGAAACTCACCGCCGGCGGCCTCTGAAGGCCGCCCCCACCGTGGAGGTACGCGACATGCGCCATTGGCAACAGACCATCGAACTGGGGAACCGCTGCTTCATCCGCAACGAGTTGATCGATGCCCGCGAGCACTACCTCCACGCCCTGGCCCACGCCCAGTTGCTGCTGGGTCGCTGGCACGAGCCGGACGAGGCGGTGATGGCCTTCGTCATCTCCCACCACAACCTCGGTGACCTGCACGTGCAGCTGGGCCAGCCGGAAGAGGCCGCCGAATACCTGTGCAACTGCCACGAGCGGCTGCTGGAACTGAGCATCGACCCGCGGCAGAGCCGCGACATGCGCGAGGCCGCGCTGCGCCACAGCCGGCGCAGCTACCTCGAGCTGCTCAATTTCATCGGCGAGCACGGCAACTACCCGCGCACCCGCGAGCTGCTGCACCAGCAGGGCGAAGTGGAGCTGCGCCCCGGCCTCTTCGCCGCCCCGCAATCCATGCGCTACCACTAGGAGCGACCATGCCCCACAGTCTTCCCGCCTTGCCCTACACCTACGATGCCCTGGAACCGCACATCGACGCGCGGACCATGGAGATCCACCACAGCAAGCACCACCAGACCTACGTCAACAACCTGAACGCCGCGCTGGAAGGCACGCCCTTCGCCGAGCTGCCGGTGGAAGAACTGCTGCAGCAGCTGAACCGCCTGCCGGAGAAGCTGCTCGGCCCGGTGATCAACAACGGCGGCGGCCACGCCAACCACTCGCTGTTCTGGCAGGTGATGTCGCCCGCGGGCGGCGGCGAGCCCGACGGCGCCCTGGCCCGCGCCATCGAAACCGAGCTGGGCGGCTACAAGGCCTTCCGCGAAGCCTTCACCAAGGCCGCGCTGACCCGCTTCGGCAGCGGCTGGGCCTGGCTCTGCGTCGACAGCCAGGGACGCCTGAAGGTGGAAAGCAGCGCCAACCAGGACAGCCCGCTGATGCAGGACCTGATCCCCATCCTCGGCCTGGACGTCTGGGAACACGCCTACTACCTGCAGTACCAGAACCGCCGGCCGGAATACATCGCGGCCTTCTACGAGGTGGTCGACTGGCCGGAAGTGGCGCGCCGCTACCGCCTGGCCCTGGAGCAGCGGGGGCTCGCCTGATGCCTGCCGGGGAAGTGACGCCATGCGCCCGCTAGAGGCAAGCGCGCGCCAGGCCGGCGCACGCAATCTGCGCTGGTGGCTCGGCCTGGGGATAGTGCTCCTGGGCAGTGGCCTGCTGTTCAACCACCTGTTGCTGCTGGCGCGCCTGCAATTGCCGGCGCCGTTGTACCAGGCGCTGGTCGGCGGCCTGGTCTGCGCCCTGGGTACCGCCCTGGGAGCCGTGCCGGTGCTGCTGATCCGCAGCATGCCGGCGCGGGTGGCCGATGCCCTGCTGGGCTTCGGCGCCGGGGTGATGCTGGCGGCGACCGCGTTCTCGCTGCTGCTGCCGGCGCTGGAGGCGGTCGAGGCCAGTGGCCGCTCGCCGCTCTACGCGGCCCTGCTGGTGAGCTTCGGCATGGCCCTGGGGGCGCTGGGGCTGATGCTGGCCGGGCGGGTCCTGGACGATGCCCAGCATGACCTGCGGGACGCGCCGGGGCCGGCCATCCCCGCGCGCATCCTGCTGTTCGTCGCGGCCATCGTCCTGCACAACATTCCCGAAGGCATGGCCGTGGGCGTCGCCGCCGGTGGCGAGGTCGAAGGGGCGGGCGGCCTGGCGCTGGGCATCGCCCTGCAGGACGTGCCCGAAGGCCTGGCGATCGCGCTGGTGCTGGCGGGGGCGGGCATGTCGCGGGGCAAGGCGATGCTGGCCGGCGCGGCTTCCGGGCTGGTCGAGCCGTTGTTCGCGGTGCTCTGCGCCTGGCTGGTGGGCGTATCGCGGATGCTGCTGCCCTGGGGCCTGGCCCTGGCGGCGGGCGCCATGCTCTACGTGGTGGTGCGGGAAATCGTTCCGGAATCGCAGCGCCGTGGCTATGCCGGGGAGGCCACCCTGGGGCTGATCGTCGGCTTCTGCCTGATGATGGTGCTGGATACGTCGCTGGGCTAGCGCGCGGCGTCGTGCGGGCGGGCGGTCACTCGCCTTCGTCGAAGTAGTTGTTGATCAGGTCGACGAGCGCCTGCAGGGCCTCGTCGGCCTGCTCGCCCTCGGCGTTCAGGTGCAGGTTGGTGCCCTTGCCCGCGGCCAGCATCATCACGGCCATGATGCTCTTGCCATCCACCGTGCTCTCCGGGCTGCGGCCGACGCGGACCTGGCACGGGAAGCGGCCGGCCACGCCGACGAATTTGGCCGCCGCGCGGGCATGCAGGCCGAGCTTGTTGATGATGGTGATCTCGAGGGCGGGCATCGCGAGGGGGCTGTCCTTTCGTTATCTGCTGCTAGCTCAGGTCGCGGTGGCGAATCTGCACGTTCTTCAGGGTGGCTCTCAGGGCACTGCCGATGCGCTCGGCGAGGTAGACCGAGCGATGATGGCCGCCCGTGCAGCCGATGGCAATGGTGACGTAGGCACGGTTGCTGGCGGCGAAGCGCGGCAGCCATTTGTTCAGGTAGCCCAGGGTGTCCTGGTACATCTCTTCCACGTCGGGCTGCTCGGCGAGGTATTGCTGCACGTCCTTGTCCAGGCCCGATTGCTCGCGCAGTTCCGGTTTCCAGTAGGGGTTGGGCAGGCAGCGCACGTCGAACACCAGGTCGGCGTCCACCGGCATGCCGCGCTTGAAGCCGAAGGACTCGACGAGGAAGGCGGTGCCCGGCTCGGGTTTGTTCAGCAGGCGCAGCTTGATGACGTCGCGCAGCTGGTAGAGGTTGAGGTTGGTGGTGTTCAGCTTGAGGTCGGCGAGGTCGGCGATCGGGCTGAGCAGTTGCTCCTCGTCGGCGATGGCCTCGGCGAGGGAGCGGTTGTCGGTGGTCAGCGGGTGGCGCCGGCGCGTTTCGGAGAAGCGCTTGAGCAGCGTCTCGTCGTCGGCGTCCAGGTACAGCACGTCGCACTGGATGTGCTTGTCGCGGGCCTCCTGCAGCAGCTCGGGAAAACGCTTGAGCTGGCTGGGCAGGTTGCGCGCGTCGATCGACACGGCCACCTGCGGGTGCATCAGCTCGGTGTGCAGCAGCGCGCGCTGGGCCAGGTCCGGCAGCAGGCTGGCCGGCAGGTTGTCGATGCAGTAGAAGCCGCTGTCCTCGAGGACGTTGAGGGCAGTGCTCTTGCCGGAGCCGGAACGGCCGCTGACGATGATCAGGCGCATGCTAGTGGCCGTTCTGCACTTCCACGACTATCTGGTACAGCGCGTCGCCATCGCTCGCGCGGCGCAGGCGGTCGCGCACCTCGGAACGGTCGAGCATGGAGGCGATCTGGCGCAGCAGCTCCAGGTGCTCCTCGGTGGCCGCTTCGGGTACCAGCAGGACGAACAGCAGGTCGACCGGGGCGCCGTCGAGGGCGTCGAAGTCCACCGGTGCATCGAGGTGAAGGATTGCGCTGATCGGCGCCTTGCAGCCGGTCAGGCGGCAGTGGGGAATGGCGATGCCATTGCCGAAGCCGGTGGAGCCCAGGCGTTCGCGGGCCACCAGGCTTTCGAAGATGTCTTGCGCGTCGAGGCCGGGAAGGTCTTTCACGACCAGGTTGGCGATCTGTTCGAGTACGCGCTTCTTGCTGCCGCCCGGCACGTTCACCAGGGAACGGCCGGGGGACAGGATCTGCTCAAGTCGGATCATAGGGGAGGGGGGTTAGCGGACTCCAACGCCCTGTTGGCGTTCGAGGTACTTTTCCTTGTGTTTGATCAGTTGGCGGTCGAGTTTGTCGGTCAGCAGGTCGATGGCTGCGTACATGTCTTCATGTTCGGCGCAGGCCACCACTTCGCCACCGGCGATGTGCAGGGTGGCCTCGATGCGCTGTTTCAGCTTTTCGACCTCCATGATGACCTGAACATTGGTGATCTTGTCGAAGTGGCGCTCCAGTCGGCCGAGTTTCTCGCCGACGTAGTCGCGCAGGGCGTCGGTCACATCCAGTTGATGTCCACTGATGTTGACTTGCATACCGCTTTCTCCTTATTGCCCGTGTATAAGTGGCAGGTTATGGGGCCTGCCGCCGGAACACCTTGGCTTGGGTCAATCAGACCAGTCGCTTGCGCTCGCTCGACGGAGCTATCCCGAGGGATTCCCGGTACTTGGCGACTGTCCGACGTGCCACTTGAATGCCCTGTGCCTCCAGTAAACCAGCGATCTTGCTGTCGCTCAACGGCTTTTTCGGACTTTCTGCCGCGACCAGTTTCTTGATGATGGCGCGGATCGCCGTGGACGAGCATTCGCCGCCCTCGGAGGTGCTGACGTGGCTGGAGAAGAAGTACTTCAGCTCGAAGATGCCACGCGGGGTGTGCATGAATTTCTGCGTGGTGACCCGCGAGATGGTCGACTCGTGCATGCCCACCGCCTCGGCGATGTCATGCAGGACCAGCGGCTTCATGGCCTCCTCGCCGTACTCGAGGAAGCCGCGCTGGTGCTCGACGATCTGCGTCGCCACCTTCATCAGCGTCTCGTTGCGGCTCTGCAGGCTCTTGATGAACCAGCGGGCTTCCTGCAGCTGGTTGCGCATGAAGGTGTTGTCGGCGCTGGAGTCGGCGCGGCGCACCAGGCCGGCGTACTGCGAATTGACGCGCAGGCGCGGCACCGCTTCCTGGTTCAGTTCCACCAGCCAGCGCTCGTTGTGCTTGCGCACTATCACGTCCGGCACCACGTACTCGGCCTCGCCGGACTCGATCTGCGAGCCCGGGCGCGGGTGCAGCGACTGGATCAGCTCGATGGTCTCGCGCAGCTCGTCTTCCTTGAGCTTCATGCGCCGCATCAGCTGGGTGTAGTCGCGGCTGCCGAGCAGGTCGAGGTGGTCGGCGACCAGGCGCAGGGCCTCGTTCAGCAGGTGGGTGTTGGCGGGCATCTGGCGTAGCTGCAGCAGCAGGCATTCGCGCAGGTTGCGCGCGCCGACGCCGGCCGGCTCCATCTGCTGGATGCGCCGCAGCACCACTTCCACCTCGTCCATCTCGACGTCCAGCTCGGGGTCGAGGGAGACGAGGATGTCCTCCAGGGACTCCTCCAGGTAGCCGTCGTCGTTGATGCCGTCGATGATGCTGAGGGCGATCAGGCGGTCGGTGTCGGACATGGGGGAGAGGTTCAGCTGCCACAGCAGGTGGCTCTGCAGGCTCTCGCCGGCGGAGGTGCGGGCGGTGAAGTCCCACTCGTCGTCGTCGTTGCTGGGCAGGCTGCTGGCGCTGGTCTGGTAGACGTCTTCCCAGGCGGTGTCGACCGGCAGCTCGTTGGGGATGCGTTCGGCCCACTGGTCCTCGTCCAGGCTGTCGGCGCTGGGCGTGGTGGTTTCCTGGAAGCTTTCGCTCTGCGAGTTGGCGTTGGTGTTGGCGGGGGTTTCCGCGCCTTCGGCGTAGGGGTCGCTAGCGTCGAAGTCGTCGCCTTCTTCCTGGCGCTCGAGCATCGGGTTGGATTCCAGCGCCTCCTGGATCTCCTGTTGCAGGTCCAGGGTGGAGAGTTGGAGCAGTCGGATGGCCTGTTGCAGCTGCGGGGTCATCGTCAGCTGCTGGCCCATCTTGAGGACAAGCGATGGTTTCATGGCTGGAACTTGGCA
Source organism: Pseudomonas sp. JH-2 (assembly GCF_036231725.1). Lineage (NCBI taxonomy): Bacteria > Pseudomonadati > Pseudomonadota > Gammaproteobacteria > Pseudomonadales > Pseudomonadaceae > Pseudomonas > Pseudomonas sp. JH-2. The sequence continues at coordinate 25,865 of NZ_JAZAQP010000029.1, forward strand.
CCTTGTTCGCTGGCGTGTAGTGCGCCATATCCACGACTACGGGCGCCAGGGCCGAAGCTCCGGAACGCCGCTAGGAAGCAAATTATATGCCTGAATTCTCGGACTTTGCCTAGGGCGTTTACGCATAAATCTGATGTCGGTCGGTCGGGCCGACGTGATGGGGTGCCTGCGCCCCGGCGCGAGGCCGGGGCGTGGGGGCTCAGAGGCGGAACTCGTGGCCCAGGTAGACTTCCTTGACCAGCTCGTTGGCCATGATTGCCGTGGAGTCGCCTTCGGCGATCAACTGGCCGTCGTTGACGATGTAGGCCGTCTCGCAGATGTCCAGGGTCTCGCGCACGTTGTGGTCGGTGATGAGCACGCCGATGCCCTTGGCCTTGAGGTGGTGGATGATCTGCTTGATGTCGCCCACCGAGATCGGGTCCACGCCGGCGAAGGGTTCGTCGAGGAGGATGAACTTCGGCGAGCTGGCCAGGGCGCGGGCGATCTCCACGCGGCGGCGCTCGCCACCGGACAGGCTCATGCCGAGGTTGTCGCGGATGTGGTGGATGTGGAACTCCTCCAGCAGGCTCTCCAGGGCTTCCTTGCGGCCGTTGCGGTCGAGGTCGGCGCGGGTCTCGAGGATGGCGCCGATGTTGTCCGCCACCGACAGCTTGCGGAAGATCGAGGCTTCCTGCGGCAGGTAGCCGATGCCGGCGCGGGCGCGGCCGTGCATGGGCAGGTTGGTGACGTCCTGCTCGTCGATGCGGACCACGCCCTGGTCGGCGCGCACCAGGCCGACGATCATGTAGAAGCAGGTGGTCTTGCCGGCGCCGTTGGGACCGAGCAGGCCGACGATCTGCCCGCTGTCGATGCTCATGCTGACGTCGCGGACGACCTGGCGACCCTTGTAGCTCTTGGCGAGGTGCTGTGCGGTGAGCGTGGCCATTACTGGGCTTGATCCTGCTTCTTCTTGGGCTGGATGACCATGTCGATGCGCGGGCGCGGGGTGGTCACCTGGGTGCCCGTGGCGCGGCCGGCGTTGACGATCTGCCGTTCGGTATCGTAGACGACCTTCTCGCCTTCGAAGGTGTTGCCTTCCTGGATCACCTTGGCCTGGTCGATCAGGATCACCCGGTTCTGGGTGACGAAGTACTGGATGGTCAGGCCGTAGGCCTTGGTGATTTCCTTTTCCGGCGCCGGCTTCTGCTCGAAGTAGGCGGGCTTGCCGACCGAGGTGACCACCTCGATCTCGCCGTCCTTGTTCTGCTTGAGGGTGACGGTGTTGCCGGTCAGCTTCATGCTGCCCTGGGTCACCACCACGTCGCCGCGGTAGACCGCGACGCCCTGCTTGTCGTCCAGCTCGGCGCTGTCGGCCTGCACGCGGATCGGTTGTTCGCGATCGGTCGGCAGCGCCCAGCTTGCGCTGCTGCCCAGGCTGGCGACGAGGCCGAGGAAAAGGGGGAAGGTTTTAACGAACCTCATGCTGACCTCTTACGTTGGACAGCAGGGTCATCCGGCTGTCTTTCAGATACGCTTTCATGCCTACCGCCGTGGTCACCCCTTGGGGCTCGGTGATCTTAACGGGTTGACTGGTCTCGGCATAATCCTTGTCCGGGAACACCGTCATGCGCGTGGTGGTGAGCAGCAGGGTGCGGTTCTGCGCGTCGGTGCGCTGGACCCGGACGTTGTCTATCAGTTCGACCTGCTTGCCTTCCGGGCCCACCTCGGCGCGCACGCTCTGCACGTGCCACGGCTGCGGCTGGCCCTCGCGGAAGAAGAACAGGTCCGGCGTGGTGACGTTGGTGACGTCGGTGGCCTTCATGTGTTCCAGCCGATCGGCGGTCATCTCGTAGGCCAGGCTGCCGTCCTCGCGGTACTGCAGGCTGTGGGCATTGGCCGCGTAGAAGTCGATGGCGTCGTTGCTGGGCGTGACCTGGCGCTCGTTGAAGTCCAGGCGCACGTTCCAGTAGTAGCCCAGTGCGACCAGCAGGACCGCGATCAGGGCGAGGAGGAGCTTCTGGCGAAGGGTCTTCGGCATATCCGGCTCTACAGGTAGGCGCTCTGCGCCGCCTCGAGGTTGCCCTGGGCGCGCAGGATGAGTTCGCAGAATTCACGGGCCGCGCCTTCGCCGCCGCGCGCCTGGGTCACGCCGTGGGCGTGCTGGCGAACGAAGGCGTCGGCGCTGGCCACCGCCATGCCCAGGCCGACCCGGCGGATGACCGGAAGGTCGGGCAGGTCGTCGCCCAGGTAGGCGACCTGTTCATAGCCTAGCCCGAGTTCGGCGAGCAGTTGGTCGAGGACCACCAGCTTGTCCTCGCGGCCCTGGAACAGGTGCTCGATGCCCAGGTTCTGGGCGCGGCGCTCGACCACGGCGCTCTTGCGGCCGCTGATGATGGCGGTGCGCACGCCCGAGGCGATGAGCATCTTGATGCCGTGGCCGTCGAGGGTGTTGAAGGTCTTGAACTCGCCGCCGTCGGGCAGGAAGTAGAGCTTGCCGTCGGTCAGCACGCCGTCCACGTCGAACACCGCCAGGCGCACGCCACTGGCGCGTTGCAGCAGGTCTGCGGTCATTCAGATGACTCCGGCGCGGGTCAGGTCGTGGACGTGCAGCACGCCCACCGGGTGGTCGTCGCCGTCGACCACCACCAGGACGTTGATCTTGTGGTCGTCCATGATCTTCAGGGCTTCGGCGGCGAGCATGTCCGGGCGCACGGTCTTGCCGTGCACGGTCATCACCTGGTCGATGGTGGCCGTGCGCACGTCCACGCCCTTGTCCAGGGTGCGGCGCAGGTCGCCGTCGGTGAACACGCCGGCCAGGCGGCCGTCCTCGCCCAGGACGATGGTCATGCCCAGGCCCTTGCGGGTCATTTCCAGCAGGGCGCCGCTGAGCGAGGTGCCGGGGGAGACCTGCGGCAGTTCTTCACCCACGTGCATGATGTTTTCCACTTTCAGCAACAATCGCCGGCCCAGGGCGCCGCCCGGGTGGGAGAAGGCGAAGTCCTCGGCGGTGAAGCCGCGGGCCTCCAGCAGGGCCACGGCGAGGGCGTCGCCGAGCACCAGGGAGACGGTGGTGGAGGAGGTCGGCGCCAGGTTCAGCGAGCAGGCCTCGTGCTCGACGCTGGCGTCCAGGTTCACCGCGGCGGCCTTGGCCAGCGGCGACTCGGGGTTGCCGGTCATGCTCACCAGGGTGATGCCCAGGCGCGCGATCAGCGGCAGCAGGGTGATGATCTCGGCGGTGGAGCCGGAGTTGGACAGCGCCAGGACCACGTCGTCCCTGGTGATCATGCCCATGTCGCCGTGGCTGGCCTCGGCCGGGTGGACGAAGAACGCCGGGGTGCCGGTGCTGGCCAGGGTGGCGGCGATCTTGCGGCCGATGTGCCCGGACTTGCCCATGCCGACCACCACCACGCGGCCCTTGCAGGCGAGCAGCAGCTCGCAGGCTCGGGAGAAATCGGCCCCGATGCGTGGCAGCAGGGCATCCACCGCATCGCGCTCGAGGCCGATGGTGCGTTGTGCCGACTGGATGAAATCGTGATTCTGGCTCATGTTCCGATCGCGTGGGGCGAAGTGAAGGGCGAGATTATAACGGTAAAGCGGTCCGGGCTTCACCCTGCCGATACCGGATCTTGCACACGCGAACCTGAATCCGAGCTGAATCGCCGGTGGCGGCCCTTGGGCCGCCGCGCACGCCAGTGCTATAGTTCGCCGCCGTTCGGCCTGTCTTGCGTCACCGTGTTCCGGCGGTTCGACGGGGCATTGCAGGGACAGGGCCGTCATGCAAGGAGTTCTATGAGCACCGATGAAAAATACGCTGTCGAGCTGAAGGGGGTTACCTTCAAGCGCGGTACCCGCGCCATCTTCGACAACGTGGATATCCGTATTCCGCGCGGCAAGGTCACCGGCATCATGGGGCCGTCCGGTTGTGGCAAGACCACCCTGCTGCGCCTGATCGCCGCACAGCTGCGCCCGGTCAGGGGCGACGTCATGGTCAACGGGCAGAACCTGCCCAAGCTGGCCCGCGCCGACCTGTTCGACATGCGCAAGCAGTTCGGCGTGCTGTTCCAGAGCGGCGCGCTGTTCACCGACCTGGACGTGTTCGAGAACGTCGCCTTCCCGCTGCGGGTGCACACCGACCTGCCCGAGGAGATGATCCGCGACATCGTCCTGATGAAACTGCAGGCCGTCGGCCTGCGCGGCGCGGTGGAGCTGATGCCGGACGAGCTGTCCGGCGGCATGAAGCGCCGCGTGGCACTGGCCCGGGCGATAGCCCTGGACCCACAGATACTTATGTACGACGAGCCTTTCGTCGGCCAGGACCCGATCGCCATGGGCGTGCTGGTGCGGCTGATCCGCCTGCTCAACGACGCCCTGGGCATCACCAGCATCGTGGTTTCCCACGACCTGGCGGAAACCGCCAGCATCGCCGACTACATCTATATCGTCGGCGACGGCAAGGTGCTGGGGCAGGGCACGCCGGCGGAGCTCAAGGAGCTCGACGATCCGCGCGTGCGCCAGTTCATGAAAGGCATCCCGGATGGTCCGGTGCCCTTCCACTATCCCGCGCGCGACTACCGCGCCGACCTGCTGGGGGAACGCTGATGCGCAAGACTTCACTGCTCGAGCGGATCCGCCTGCTCGGGCGGTCGGGCCTCGACGTGCTCGAGGCGCTCGGCCGTTCCACGCTGTTCCTCGGCCACGCCGTGCTCGGCCGCCGGGTGCCCGGCGGCATGGGCCAGCTGCTGGTCAAGCAGTTGTACTCGGTGGGCGTGCTGTCGCTGGCGATCGTCGTGGTTTCGGGCATCTTCATCGGCATGGTGCTGGCCCTGCAGGGCTACAACATCCTCAAGGACTACGGTTCCGAGCAGGCGGTGGGGCAGATGGTGGCCCTGACCCTGCTGCGCGAACTGGGCCCGGTGGTGACCGGCCTGCTGTTCGCCGGCCGCGCAGGCTCCGCGCTGACCGCCGAGATCGGCAACATGAAATCCACCGAGCAGCTTTCCAGCCTGGAGATGATCGGCGTCGACCCGCTGCGCTACGTGATCGCGCCGCGCCTGTGGGCCGGCTTCATCTCGATGCCGCTGCTGGCGGCGATCTTCAGCGTGGTCGGCATCTGGGGCGGCGCCGCCGTCGCCGTCGACTGGCTGGGCGTATACGAGGGCTCCTTCTGGTCGAACATGCAGAACAGCGTGCAATTCGGCGAGGATGTGCTCAATGGCGTGATCAAGAGCGTGGTGTTCGCCTTCGTTGTGACCTGGATCGCCGTGTTCCAGGGCTATGACTGCGAGCCGACCTCCGAAGGGATCAGCCGCGCGACGACTCGAACCGTGGTCTATGCCTCCCTGGCGGTACTGGGGCTGGACTTCATACTGACCGCTTTGATGTTTGGAGACTTCTGATGCAAACCCGCACCCTGGAAATCGGTGTAGGCCTGTTTCTTCTCGGCGGCCTGCTGGCCCTGCTGCTGCTGGCCCTGCGTGTCAGTGGACTGACCATCGGGCATTCCACCGACACCTACCAGCTGTATGCCTACTTCGACAACGTCGCCGGCGTGACCGTGCGCGGCAAGGTGACCATGGCCGGCGTGACCATCGGCAAGGTGGTCGCCGTGGACCTGGACCACGACAGCTACCGTGGCCGGGTGACCATGGAGATCAACAAGAGCGTCAACAACCTGCCGGACGACTCCACCGCGTCTATCCTCACCGCAGGCCTGCTGGGCGAGAAGTACATCGGCATCAGCGTCGGCGGCGACGACAAGATGCTCGCCGACGGCGGGGTGATCCACGACACCCAGTCCGCGCTGGTGCTGGAAGACCTGATCGGCAAGTTCCTGTTGAACTCGGTCAACAAAGAAGAGCCCAAGAAGCAATGACGATGATGAGGATGAACGCCATGCTGACTCTCCTGCGCCGCGGCCTGCTGGTCCTGCTCGCCGCGCTGCCGCTGATCGCCAACGCCAACGCCGCGCCCAATGCGCAGCAGGTGGTGCAGCAGACCGTCGACAACCTGCTGTCCGACCTCAAGACCAACAGGCCGGCCTACCGCGCCGATCCCAAGCAGCTCTACGCCGCCCTGGACCGCATCCTCGGCCCGGTGGTGGACTCCGAGGGCATCGCCAAGGGCGTGATGACCGTCAAGTACTCGCGCCAGGCCACCCCGGAGCAGATCAAGCGCTTCGAGACGGTGTTCAAGAACAGCCTGATGCAGTTCTACGGCAACGCCCTGCTCGAGTACGACAACCAGGACATCCGCGTGCTGCCGTCCACCGGCAAGCAGGACCCGGAGCGCTCCAGCGTGAACATGGAGATCCGTGACAGCAAGGGCACCGTCTATCCGGTGCAGTACACCATGGTCAACCAGGCGGGCAACTGGCGCCTGCGCAACGTGATCATCAACGGCATCAACATCGGCAAGCTGTTCCGCGACCAGTTCGCCGACTCCATGCAGAAGAACGGCAACGACCTGGAGAAGACCATCGCCGGTTGGGACCAGGTGGTCGCCCATGCCAAGGACGCCGCCAAGGGCAACCCGGACGAGGGCAGCGCGCAATGAGCAGCGCCGCCAGCATCAGCGAGGGCGCGGCCGGCGAGCTGCGCCTGGCCGGGGTGCTCGACTACCGCAGCGGTGCGCAGCTGCGCGAGCAGGGCAAGGCCCTGATCGCCGCGAGCGGCGCCCAGCAGCTGGTGGTGGACTGCTCGGCGGTGGAGAAATCCAGCAGCGTCGGCCTGTCGCTGTTGCTGGCCTTCCTGCGCGATGCCCACGACGCGGGCAAGAGCCTGCAGGTCCGCGGCCTGCCCAAGGACATGCAGGACATCGCCAAGGTCAGCGACCTCGACGGCATCCTGCCGCTGCAGGGCTGACCGGGGCGGTCGAAAGCCCCTCCGTCTGCGACTTCCCATGGCGGGGTTCGCAGGCGGGGGGCTTTTTTGTATCATTGCCGGCCCGCGCGCGTTGAGCGCCGATTGAGGTCGAGCATGCAGGCGATTGAAGTCAAGAACTTCCTGGAAACCAAGCTTCCGGGTACCCAGGTCGAAGTGGAAGGCGAAGGCTGCAACTTCCAGCTGAACCTGATCAGTGACGAACTGGCCGGTCTGAGCCCGGTGAAACGTCAGCAGCAGATCTACGCGCACCTTAACGAATGGATCGCCAGTGGCGCCATCCATGCCGTGACCATGAAATTCTTCAGCCGCGCCGCCTGGGCCGAGCGTTCCTGAGCCGCCGGGGATAACCTGCTATGGACAAACTGATCATTACCGGCGGTTCCCGTCTCGACGGCGAAATCCGCATCTCCGGCGCCAAGAACTCCGCGCTGCCGATCCTCGCCGCCACCCTGCTGGCGGACACCCCGGTCACCGTGTGCAACCTGCCGCACCTGCACGACATCACCACCATGATCGAGCTGTTCGGTCGCATGGGCGTGCAGCCGGTGATCAACGAGAAGCTCAACGTCGAAGTCGACGCCAACAGCATCAAGACCCTGGTCGCGCCCTACGAGCTGGTGAAGACCATGCGCGCCTCGATCCTGGTGCTCGGCCCCATGGTCGCGCGCTTCGGCGAGGCCGAGGTGGCCCTGCCCGGCGGCTGCGCCATCGGTTCGCGTCCGGTCGACCTGCACATCCGCGGCCTCGAGGCCATGGGCGCGCAGATCACCGTCGAAGGCGGCTACATCAAGGCCCGGGCCCCGGCCGGTGGCCTGCGCGGCGCGCACTTCTTCTTCGATACCGTGTCCGTGACCGGTACCGAGAACATCATGATGGCCGCGGCCCTGGCCAACGGCCGTACCGTGCTGGAAAACGCAGCCCGCGAGCCTGAGGTGGTCGACCTGGCCAACTGCCTGATCGCCATGGGCGCGCAGATCCAGGGCGCCGGCACCGACACCATCGTCATCGACGGCGTGAAGCGCCTGGGCGGCGCCAAGTACAACGTGCTGCCCGACCGCATCGAGACCGGCACCTACCTGGTCGCCGCCGCGGCCACCGGTGGCCGCGTCAAGCTCAAGGACACCGATCCGACCATCCTCGAGGCGGTGCTGCTGAAGCTGGAGGAGGCCGGTGCGCACATCAACACCGGCAACGACTGGATCGAGCTGGACATGAAGGGCAACCGGCCGAAGGCGGTGAATATCCGCACCGCGCCGTACCCGGCGTTCCCCACCGACATGCAGGCCCAGTTCATCTCGCTGAACGCCGTGGCCGAAGGCACTGGCGCGGTGATCGAGACCGTGTTCGAGAACCGCTTCATGCACGTCTACGAGATGAACCGCATGGGCGCGCAGATCCTCGTCGAGGGCAACACCGCCATCGTCACCGGCGTGCCGCAGCTCAAGGGCGCACCGGTCATGGCCACCGACCTGCGGGCTTCCGCCAGCCTGGTGATCGCGGGCCTCGTGGCCGAGGGCGACACCCTGATCGACCGCATCTACCACATCGACCGTGGCTACGAGTGCATCGAAGAGAAGCTGCAACTGCTCGGCGCCAAGATCCGCCGCGTACCGGGCTAGGGCTGACCAGACATGCTGACCATCGCCCTGTCCAAGGGCCGGATCCTCGATGACACCCTGCCGCTGCTCGCAGCGGCGGGCATAGTGCCGACCGAGAACCCGGACAAGAGCCGCAAGCTGATCATCCCCACCAGCCTCGACGACGTGCGCCTGCTGATCGTCCGCGCCACCGACGTGCCGACCTACGTCGAACACGGCGCCGCCGACCTCGGCGTGGCCGGCAAGGACGTGCTCATGGAGTACGGCGGCCAGGGCCTGTACGAGCCGCTGGACCTGCGCATCGCCAACTGCAAGCTGATGACCGCGGGCGCGGTCGGCGCGCCGGAGCCCAAGGGCCGCCTGCGGGTGGCCACCAAGTTCGTCAACGTCGCCAAGCGCTACTACGCCGAACAGGGCCGCCAGGTCGACGTGATCAAGCTCTACGGCTCGATGGAGCTGGCGCCGCTGATCGGTCTGGCCGACAAAATCATCGACGTGGTCGACACCGGCAACACCCTGCGCGCCAACGGCCTGGAGCCCCAGGAGCTGATCGCCCACATCAGCTCGCGCCTGGTGGTCAACAAGGCGTCCATGAAGATGCAGCACGCCCGTATCCAGGCGCTGATCGACACCCTGCGCGACGCCGTCGAGGCGCGACACCGTCACTGATATCCACCGCGGTCCCATGACCGCGGCAGCCTATCCGTGTCATAGCCAATTTTCTCGGGTGCCCGCACGGCAGGCTTGCTAGTCTAGCGGCGCCCGAGATCACGCCAATTAAAGAGGCCAGCTATGACCGCACCCTTCGCCATCCGTCGACTCAATGCCGCCGATCCGGACTTCGCGCGTCATCTGGACCATCTGCTGTCCTGGGAAAGCGTGTCCGACGACGCCGTGAACCAGCGCGTGCTGGACATCATCGCCGCCGTGCGCAGCCGCGGCGACGCCGCCCTGGTCGAGTTCACCCAGCGCTTCGACGGCCTCGCCGTCAACTCCATGGCCGACCTGATCCTGCCGCGCGAGCGCCTGGAGCTGGCCCTGACGCGCATCACCCCGGCCCAGCGCGAGGCGCTGGAAACCGCCGCCGAGCGCGTGCGCAGCTACCACGAGAAGCAGAAGCAGGACTCCTGGCGCTACACCGAGGCCGACGGCACCGTGCTCGGCCAGCAGGTCACCCCGCTGGACCGCGCCGGCCTGTACGTACCCGGCGGCAAGGCATCCTATCCGTCCTCGGTGCTGATGAACGCGATTCCCGCCAAGGTCGCCGGCGTCGCCGAGGTGGTGATGGTGGTGCCGACGCCGCGTGGCGAGATCAACGAGATCGTCCTGGCCGCCGCCTGCATCGCCGGCGTCGACCGCGTCTTCACCATCGGCGGCGCCCAGGCCGTGGCCGCGCTGGCCTATGGCACCGAGAGCGTGCCCCAGGTGGACAAGATCGTCGGCCCGGGCAACATCTACGTGGCCACCGCCAAGCGCCACGTGTTCGGCCAGGTGGGCATCGACATGATCGCCGGCCCCTCGGAGATCCTCGTGGTCTGCGACGGCGGCACCGACCCGGACTGGATCGCCATGGACCTGTTCTCCCAGGCCGAGCACGACGAGGACGCCCAGTCGATCCTGGTCAGCCCGGATGCCGCCTTCCTCGACAAGGTCGCCGCCAGCATCGAGAAACTGCTGCCGACCATGGAGCGCGCCGAGATCATCCGCACCTCGCTGGGCAACCGCGGCGCGCTGATCCAGGTCGCCGACCAGGCCCAGGCCTGCCAGGTGGCCAACCGTATCGCCCCGGAGCACCTGGAGCTGTCGGTGGCCGACCCGCAAAGCTGGCTGCCGGGCATCCGCCACGCCGGCGCCATCTTCATGGGCCGCTACACCGCCGAGGCCCTGGGCGACTACTGCGCAGGCCCGAACCACGTGCTGCCGACCTCCGGCACCGCGCGCTTCTCCTCGCCGCTGGGGGTGTACGACTTCCAGAAGCGTTCGTCGATCATCTTCTGCTCGGCCGATGGCGCCTCGGTACTCGGCAAGACCGCCTCGGTCCTGGCCCGCGGCGAGTCGCTGACCGCCCATGCCCGCAGCGCCGAATACCGCATCAAGAACTGAACCCGTGCCGCCGCCCCGTGACGGGGCGGTCCCACCACCGCATTCGAGGAGAGAAGGGCGATGAGCAAGTTCTGGAGCCCCTTCGTCAAGGACCTGGTGCCCTACGTGCCGGGTGAGCAACCCAAGCTGGCCAAACTGGTCAAGCTGAACACCAACGAGAACCCCTACGGCCCGTCGCCCAAGGCGCTGGCCGCCATGCAGGGCGAGCTGAACGATGCCCTGCGGCTGTACCCGGACCCCAACGCCGACCGCCTGAAGCAGACCATCGCCGACTACTACGGCGTGCGCCCGGGCCAGGTGTTCGTCGGCAACGGCTCCGACGAGGTGCTGGCCCACGCCTTCCACGCGCTGTTCCAGCACGACGGCCGGCCGCTGCTGTTCCCCGACGTGACCTACAGCTTCTACCCGGTGTACTGCGGCCTCTACGGCATCCCCTTCGAGGCGCTGGCGCTGGACGAGCGGTTCCAGATCCGCGTCGAGGACTACGCCAGGCCCAACGCCGGCATCATCTTCCCCAACCCCAACGCGCCCACCGGCTGCCTGCTGCCCCTGGAGGCCATCGAGCGCCTGCTGCTGGCCAACCCGGACAGCGTGGTGCTGGTGGACGAGGCCTACGTCGACTTCGGCGGCGAGACCGCGATCGCCCTGGTGGAGCGCTACCCGAACCTGCTGGTGGCGCAGACCCTGTCCAAGTCGCGTTCCCTGGCCGGGCTGCGCGTCGGCCTGGCGGTCGGCCACGAGGACCTGATCGAGGCCCTGGAGCGGGTCAAGAACAGCTTCAACTCCTACCCGCTGGACCGCGTGGCCCAGGCCGGCGCCATCGCCGCCTTCGAGGACCGCGAGTACTTCCAGCGCACCTGCCAGGCGGTGATCGACAGCCGCGAGAAGCTGGTGGGCGAGCTGAGCGGCATGGGCTTCGAGGTGCTGCCCTCGGCGGCCAACTTCATCTTCGCCCGCCACCCGCGGCACGACGCCGCCGAACTGGCCGCCGGCCTGCGCGAGCAGGGGGTGATCGTGCGCCACTTCAAGCAGGCGCGCATCGCCCAGTTCCTGCGCATCAGCATCGGCACCGAGGAGCAGAACCAGGCGCTGCTGGACGCCCTGCGCCCGCGGCTCTGAGCCTCTGGCGGCTGGAAAAGCAACGGCGCCCTCGGGCGCCGTTCTTCGTCATTGCTGCTGCTGTTGCTGCGCGGGCGGGGCCGGCGGCGGGCGCAGGCCCACTTCGGCCTGCAGGGTGACGTGCTTGCCGTTGCGCAGCACCTGGATGCTGATCTGCTCGCCCGGCTTGGTGCGCGCCACCTGGTTCATCGCGGTGCGGCCGTCGGCGGCCTTCTTGCCGTCGATGTCGAGGATGATGTCGCCCGGCTGCATGCCGGACTGGGCCGCGGGGCCGTCGCGGTAGACGCCGGCGACCACCACGCCGCCCTGGTCCTGCAGGCCGAAGGACTCGGCCAGCTCCGGCGTCAGCGGCTGCACTTCGACGCCCAGCCAGCCGCGGATCACCGAGCCGTGCTCGATGATCGACTGCATCACTTCCAGCGCCAGCTTGACCGGGATGGCGAAGCCGATGCCCTGGGAGCCGCCGGACTTGGAGAAGATGGCGGTGTTGATGCCCACCAGGTTGCCGCTGGCATCCACCAGGGCGCCGCCGGAGTTGCCCGGGTTGATCGCCGCGTCGGTCTGGATGAAGTCCTCGTAGGTGTTCAGCCCCAGCTGGTTGCGGCCGGTGGCGCTGATGATGCCCATGGTCACCGTCTGGCCCACGCCGAAGGGGTTGCCGATGGCCAGGCAGACGTCGCCGGTGCGGATGCCGTCGGAACGGCCGAGGGTCATCACCGGCAGGTCCTTGAGGTCGATCTTGAGCACCGCCAGGTCCGTCTCCGGGTCGCTGCCGACCAGGCGCGCGGTGGTCTCGCGGCCGTCGCGCAGGGCCACGACTATCTGGTCGGCGCCGGCGGTGACGTGGTTGTTGGTCAGCAGGTAGCCTTCCGGGCTCATGATCACCGCCGAGCCCAGGCTCGACTCCATGCGCTTCTGTTGCGGCAGGTTGTCGCCGAAGAAGCGGCGGAACAGCGGGTCGTCAAGCATCGAGTTGCCCGGCCGGCTGACCATCTTGGTGGTGTACAGGTTGGCCACGGCCGGGGCGGCGCGGGTCACGGCGTCGGCATAGGTCCCGGGGCCCTGCTGCAGGCGGCTGAGCAGGGGCGCCTGCTGCAGGTGGACTTCCTGTTCGGGCAGGCCGACCCATTCGGGGTTACGCTGGATGATCAATAGCGCCAGCAAGACGCCGACAAGCGCGGGCCAGCCGAGAAAACGCAGGGCCTTCAGCATCGGGGGACGATCCTTGGGGGTTGCTCGGCCTGGGGAAGGCCGCTAGGGTGGCCGCCATTATACGGGCGGCGTGGCAAGAAAATAGCCGTCTCCCTTATTGCCTGGAGGAAAATCGATGGCGATCGATCTGACCGTTCTGGTCGAAGAGGCCGACCGCTACCTGGACGCCGCGCGCATCCAGGACTACTGCCCCAACGGCCTGCAGGTGCAGGGCCGGCCGCAGGTGCGGCGCATCGTCAGCGGCGTCACCGCCAGCCAGGCGCTGCTGGACGCGGCGGTGGCCGCGCAGGCCGATGCGGTGCTGGTCCACCACGGCTACTTCTGGAAGGGCGAGAACCCCTGCGTGGTGGGCATGAAGCAGCGTCGCCTGAAGACCCTGCTGGCCCACGACATCAGCCTGATCGCCTACCACCTGCCGCTGGACCTGCACCCGCAGGTGGGCAACAACGTGCAGCTGGGGCAACAGCTCGGCCTGGACATCGAGGGCCCGCTGGAGCCGGGCAACCCGCGTTCCATCGTGTTGCTGGGCGCCCCCGCGGCGCCCACGGCGCCGGCCGATTTCGCCGCCCACGTGGCCCGGGTGCTGGGCCGCGAGCCGCTGCTGGTGGAAGGCGAGCGGCCGATCCGGCGCATCGCCTGGTGCACCGGCGGTGCCCAGGGCTACATCGACCAGGCCATCGCGGCGGGCGTGGATGCCTACCTCACCGGCGAGGTCTCCGAGCAGACGGTGCACAGCGCCCGCGAGAACGGCATCACCTTCATCGCCGCCGGCCACCACGCCACCGAGCGCTACGGCGTGCAGGCGCTGGGCCGCTACCTGGCGGAGCGCTTCGGCATCGAGCACCGCTTCATCGACTGCCCGAACCCCGCCTGACGCGGCGGGGCATTCAGGGCGTCGAGGCGTAGCGGCGCCGGGCCTGGTCCACGGCCGCACCGAGCTGCCACACCGCCATCGCATAGTGGGTGCTGTGGTTGTAGCGGGTAATCACATAGAAGTTCGGCAGGCCGTACCAGTACTGGTAGTCGCGCCCCATGTCCAGGCGCAGCAGGCTGGCGCTGCGGTGCGGGCCCAGCGAGGCCTGCGGGCGCAGCCCGGCGGCGGCCAGCGTCTCGACCGGGTACTGCGTCTTGAAGCCATCCTCCAGCCCGCGCGCCTGGCCATTGGCCGGCACGGCGATGGTGTCGTGGGTGACCCAGCCGTGCTGCTGGAAGTAGTTGGCGACGCTGCCGATGGCGTCCCGCGGGTTCCACAGGTCGACGTGGCCGTCGTTGTCGAAGTCCACCGCGTAGCGGGCGAACGAGGTCGGCATGAACTGGCCGTAGCCCATGGCGCCGGCATAGGAGCCGCGCAGGGCCAGCGGGTCGTCGCGCTCCTTGCGGGCCAGCAGGAGGAACTGCTCCAGCTCGCCGGCGAAGAAGTCGGCTCGCCGCGGGTAGTCGAAGGCCAGGGTGGCCAGGGCGTCCATGATCCGCGTCTTGCCCATCACCCGGCCCCAGCGGGTTTCTACGCCGATGATGCCGACGATGATCTCCGGCGGCACGCCGTAGGTTTTCGAGGCGCGTGTGAGCGCGTCTTCGTATTGGTTCCAGAAGGCCACACCGTTCTGGATGTTGTCCGGGGTGACGAACTTCCTGCGGTAGCGCAGCCAGGCGCCATTGGGGCCGATCGGCGCCTGGTAGGTCGGCGCCTGGCGGTCCATCAGGCGGATCACCCAATCCAGGCGCTGGGTGCGGGCCAGCACGTCCTGCAACTGTTGGCGATCGAAGCCGTGCAGGCTGACCATCCTGTCGACGAAACGCTGCGCGTTCGGGTTGTTGGCGAAGTCGCCGGTCAGCGGGCTGATCGGCTGCACCGGGTTCGCCGGGGTGTACAGGCGCGTCGTGGTGGGCGCGCCACCCTTTTGCGGGGCGGTTGCCGGCGGTGGCGAAGTGGGCTTGCTGCTGCAGGCGGCGATCAGGAGGAACAGGGGCAGGAGCGGGGCGATGCGGCGCATGGGAAATCTGCTGGGGCGTCGGGGAATGAAGGTATGGTAGCGCAGATGGGCGCGCCTACCGGGGCATACTCTAGCGGAGGCCGGGGTGCGCTTCCTCCTGAATTCGCGCCTGGCCCGTTTTCCCGCACTGCCGGTCGGCAAGGCTGTTCGTCGGCGGGGCGGGCGTCTGTGGATATCTTCTTTACCAGCGGCGCGCCCCAGCCCGCCCACCAAGGCCGGGGCCTTAGTCTCCTGGGCGCTGGCGCGGTCTGACAAGTGGCTATATGGGTATATTCTTTCGGTATAAGTGGGCGCCCGGTTAGAGTCTGGCGTTGTGGTAGAGTGCGCCCTCGTCTACGGCCCGAAGGCCGTCCATAAGCAATTCCGTGAGTAGCCATGGTCGACAAACTGACGCATCTGAAACAGCTGGAGGCGGAAAGCATCCACATCATCCGCGAGGTGGCCGCCGAGTTCGACAACCCGGTGATGCTGTACTCGATCGGCAAGGACAGCGCGGTGATGCTGCATCTGGCGCGCAAGGCCTTCTTCCCCGGCAAGCTGCCGTTCCCGGTGATGCACGTCGACACCCGCTGGAAATTCCAGGAGATGTACCGCTTCCGCGACAAGATGGTCGAGGAAATGGGCCTGGACCTGATCACCCACATCAACCCCGATGGCGTGGCCCAGGACATCAACCCCTTCACCCACGGCAGCGCCAAGCACACCGACATCATGAAGACCGAAGGCCTCAAGCAGGCCCTCGACAAGTACGGCTTCGACGCCGCCTTCGGTGGTGCCCGCCGCGACGAGGAGAAGTCCCGCGCCAAGGAGCGCGTCTACTCCTTCCGCGACAGCAAGCACCGCTGGGACCCGAAGAACCAGCGCCCGGAGCTGTGGAACGTCTACAACGGCAAGGTGAAGAAGGGCGAGTCGATCCGCGTCTTCCCGCTGTCCAACTGGACCGAGCTGGACATCTGGCAATACATCTACCTGGAACAGATCCCGATCGTCCCGCTGTACTTCGCCGCCGAGCGCGAAGTGATCGAGATGAACGGCGCGCTGATCATGATCGACGACGAGCGCATCCTCGAGCACCTCAGCGATGAACAGAAGGCCAGCATCCAGAAGAAGATGGTGCGCTTCCGCACCCTGGGCTGCTACCCGCTGACCGGCGCGGTGGAATCCACCGCCACCACGCTGCCGGAAATCATCCAGGAAATGCTGCTGACGCGCACTTCCGAACGCCAGGGCCGGGTCATCGACCACGACCAGGCAGGTTCGATGGAAGAAAAGAAACGTCAGGGCTATTTCTGACGAAAGGCTGCAAGCTGCAAGCGGCAGGCTGCAAGTAAAAGCAGGAGGCTTTCGAGAGTGGATTTTGAAAGACTCGAGGTTTGGCAGCGTGCCAAGCGCCTGGCGGTAGAGGTGTACAGGGCGATGGAGGGATGTCGCGATCTGGGATTCAAGGACCAGATCACACGATCCGCGCTTTCGATACCGAGCAATATCGCCGAGGGCATGGAGAGGGAAAGCGATCGGGAGAAATGTCGCTTTCTCTGGATTGCCAAAGGTTCCTGCGGTGAGTTGAGGACCCAGGCAATGATTGGCATCGAGATTGGTTATGTTGCCGAGCCGCTTGCAACTGGATGGATTAAAGAAGCCCGTGAGCTGTCGCGCATGCTGCATGGGTTGATCAGCAAAATTTCTGACTAGCTGTGAACTGACAGGCTTGCCGCTTGAAGCTTACAGCTTGGAGCTCGAATGAAATGAGTCACCAATCCGATCTGATCAGCGAGGACATCCTCGCCTACCTGGCCCAGCACGAGCGTAAAGAGCTGCTGCGCTTCCTCACCTGCGGCAACGTCGACGACGGCAAGAGCACCCTGATCGGGCGCTTGCTGCACGACTCCAAGATGATCTACGAGGATCACCTGGAGGCCATCACCCGCGATTCGAAGAAAGTCGGCACCACCGGCGACGACGTCGACCTGGCGCTGCTGGTGGACGGCCTGCAGGCCGAGCGCGAGCAGGGCATCACCATCGACGTGGCGTACCGCTACTTCAGCACCGCCAAGCGCAAGTTCATCATCGCCGACACCCCCGGCCACGAGCAGTACACCCGCAACATGGCCACCGGCGCGTCCACCTGCGACCTGGCCATCATCCTGATCGACGCCCGCTACGGCGTGCAGACCCAGACCCGCCGGCACAGCTTCATCGCCTCCCTGCTGGGCATCAAGCACATCGTCGTCGCCATCAACAAGATGGACCTGAAGGACTTCGACCAGGGCGTCTTCGAGCAGATCAAGGCCGACTACCTGCAGTTCGCCGGGAAGATCGAGCTGAAGGCCAGCTCGCTGCACTTCGTTCCCATGTCGGCGCTCAAGGGCGACAACGTGGTCAACAAGTCCGAGCGTTCGCCCTGGTACACCGGCCAGTCGCTGATGGAGATCCTCGAGACCGTCGAGATCGCCGGCGACCGCAACCTGGACGACATGCGCTTCCCGGTGCAGTACGTCAACCGCCCGAACCTGAACTTCCGCGGCTTCGCCGGCACCCTGGCCAGCGGCATCGTGCGCAAGGGCGACGAGGTCGTGGCGCTGCCGTCGGGCAAGGGCAGCAAGGTCAAGTCCATCGTCACCTTCGAAGGCGAGCTGGAACACGCCGGCCCGGGCCAGGCCATCACCCTGACCCTGGAAGACGAGATCGACGTCTCCCGTGGCGACATGCTGGTGCATGCGGACAACCGCCCGCAGGTCACCGACGGCTTCGACGCCATGCTCGTGTGGATGGCCGAGGAGCCCATGCTCCCGGGCAAGAAATACGACATCAAGCGCGCCACCAGCTACGTGCCGGGATCGATCCCGAGCATCACCCACAAGGTGGACGTGAACACCCTGGAAGAGACCGCCGCCAGCGAACTCAAGCTCAACGAGATCGCCCGCGTGAAGGTCAGCCTGGATGCGCCCATCGCCCTCGACGGCTATGCGCAGAACCGCACCACCGGCGCCTTCATCGTCATCGACCGGCTGACCAACGGCACCGTCGGCGCCGGCATGATCATCGCCGCGCCGCCAGCCGGCCAGAGCCATGCCGGCCACCACGGCCAGGGCGCCCACGTGAGCCGCGAGGAGCGCTCCGCGCGCTTCGGCCAGCAGCCGGCCACGGTGCTGTTCAGCGGCCTCTCCGGCGCCGGCAAGAGCACCCTGGCCTACGCCCTGGAGCGCAAGCTGTTCGACATGGGCCGCGCGGTCTACGTGCTGGATGGCCAGAACCTGCGCCACGACCTGAACAAGGGCCTGCCCCAGGACCGCGCCGGGCGCACCGAGAACTGGCTGCGCACCGCCCACGTCGCCAGGCAGTTCAACGAGGCCGGGCTGATCAGCCTGTGCGCCTTCGTCGCGCCCAGCGCCGAAGGCCGCGAGCAGGCCAGGGCGCTGATCGGCGACGAGCGCCTGATCACCGTCTACGTCCAGGCATCGCCGCAGGTCTGCCGCGAGCGCGACCCGCAGGGCCTGTACGCGGCCGGCCAGGACAACATCCCCGGCGAGTCCTTCCCCTACGACGTGCCGCTGGATGCCGACCTGGTGATCGACACCCACCACCAGTCGGTGGAAGAGGGCGTGAAAGCGGTCCTCGACCTGCTGCGCCAGCGCGGCGCGATCTGATCGCGACAGCGTTGTGAAAAGCCCCGCCTAGGCGGGGTTTTTTCTTTTTTGTGTAGGCGCGAGCTTGCTCGCGAAGGGGGCTGCCGAGGACTTTAGGTGCCGGGCTTTAGAGCGCCCTCTCCCCAGCCCTCTCCCTGAAGGGAGAGGGGGCCTGTCCGTGCCGAGAGGAGGAATGGTTTCAGTCGGAAACCAACGGTGTTGCCGGCTGACTCCAGAATATCCAAGCACACCGAACGGTCCCCTCTCCCTGAAGGGAGAGGGTTAGGGAGAGGGGCTCTTCGGGGCGAACACCAGGCACCAGCCGATAAACACCCTTCGCGAGCAAGCTCGCTCCTACGAAAGCCTGTTTCCAGACATGAAAAAACCCCGCCATGGCGGGGCTTTTTTCCGGGGCGCTGCGGGCTCAGAGCTTGCGCTTGAGGCCGTAGGTCTCGTCCAGGGTGCCGGGGCCTTCGCCGGTCTTCGGCGCGTAGTCCTTCGGCGCTTCCTGGCTGGCCGGCGGGGTCAGGCGTTCGCGGCGCTCGGGGTAGCTGTCCTCGGCGTGCAGGGCGGCCAGCAGGCGCTGCTTGGTCTGCTCGTCCAGGGCCAGGCGCTCGGCGCTCTCGGACAGGTGTTCCTGGACGTCCTGGTAGCTCTGGGTGAGCTTCTTCACCAGGCTGGCGGTGGTGTTGAAGTGCGTCACCACCTCGCGCTGGTAACTGTCGAAGCGTTCCTGCAGGTCATCGACCTGGCGTTGCATGCGGTTGGGCGCGGTGCCGGGCAGCAGGCGGGCGATCAGGAAGCCGACAGCGGCCCCGACGAGCAGAGCGATGACCGGGACCAACCAGGTGGTGAGGGACTGTTCCACGCGAATCCTTCCTCTATAGACGGCTTTGCTTTACGTTAGCGGCTTGCACCTGCGCTGTATACCACGGGGCGAGGCCTCGGTGTCGGCGCGGTATCGAGCTAGACGAGACGACCCGCCTCGGGGTCACGGAGTTGCTGTTTGTCCACCCGCGAAATCCCCCTGTTCATCGATGGCCCGGACGGCCCCCTGGAAGCCCTGCACCTGGACACGCCGGACGCCGTCGGCGTGGCGCTGATCTGCCATCCGCACCCGCTGTTCGCCGGCACCATGCAGAACAAGGTGGTCGCCACCCTGCAACGCATCGCCCGGGATGCCGGCTACGCGACCCTGCGTTTCAACTTCCGTGGCGTCGGCCAGAGCGCCGGCAGCTACGCCGACGGCCGTGGCGAGATCGACGACGCCCTGGCCGCGGCCCGCTGGCTTGGGGAGAAACACCCCGGCCTGCCGCTGACGCCGATGGGCTTTTCCTTCGGCTCCTGCGTGGCCGGCAACGCCGCCGCGCGCCTGGAAGGGCAGGGCGTGGCCCTGCGCCATCTGTTCATGCTGGCGCCGCCGGTGGAACGCTTCGCGGTCGAGCTGCCGCGGCAGTGCCCCATCACCGTGGTACAGCCCGAAGATGACGAAGTGGTGACCCCGGCCCGCGTCTATGCCTGGAGCGAGTCGCTGAGCCTGCCCCACGAACTGCTGCGGGTACCCGGCTGCAGCCACTTCTTCCACGGCAAGCTGATCGAGCTCAAGGACCTGCTGCAGCCCCGGCTCGCGCCGGCCGGCGCCGCGGGTTAACATCCAGGCCGCTCATTTTTCCCGCGCTGATTTCTGGTATCCCATGACGACCCGCATCCTCACCGGCATCACCACCACCGGCACCCCGCACCTGGGCAACTACGCTGGCGCCATCCGCCCGGCGATCGTCGCCAGCCGCGACCCGCAGGCCGACTCCTTCTACTTCCTGGCCGACTACCATGCGCTGATCAAGTGCGACGACCCGCTGCGCATCCAGCGCTCGCGCCTGGAGATCGCCGCCACCTGGCTGGCCCTGGGCCTGGATACCGACAAGGCGACCTTCTACCGCCAGTCCGACATCCCCGAGATCCCCGAGCTGACCTGGCTGCTGACCTGCGTCACGGCCAAGGGCCTGCTCAACCGCGCCCACGCGTACAAGGCCTCGGTGGACAAGAACGTCGAGGCCGGGGAGGACCCGGACGCCGGCGTCAGCATGGGCCTGTACAGCTACCCGATCCTGATGGCCGCGGACATCCTGATGTTCAACGCGCACAAGGTGCCGGTCGGCCGCGACCAGATCCAGCACGTGGAGATGGCCCGCGACATCGGCCAGCGCTTCAACCACCTGTTCGGCAACGGCAAGGAGCTGTTCACCCTGCCGGAAGTGGTGATCGAGGAAGAAGTGGCGACCCTGCCGGGCCTGGACGGGCGCAAGATGTCCAAGAGCTACGACAACACCATCCCGCTGTTCGGCAGCAGCAAGCAGCTCAAGGACGCCATCGCCCGCATCGTCACCGACTCCCGCGCGCCGGGCGAGCCGAAGGACCCGGACAATTCGCACCTGTTCACCCTCTACCAGGCCTTCGCCAAGCCGGCGCAGCTGGCCGAATTCCGCGCCGCGCTGCTCGAGGGCCTGGCCTGGGGCGAAGCCAAGCAGCGCCTCTACGAGCTGCTGGAAGCCGAGCTGGGCGAGGCCCGCGAGCGCTACCACACGCTGATCACCCGCCCGGGCGACCTGGAGGACATCCTCCTGGCCGGCGCCGCCAAGGCCCGCCGCATCGCCACCCCGTTCCTCGGCGAGCTGCGCGAGGCCGTGGGCCTGCGCTCCTTCCGCGAGCAGGTGCAGGTGGCCGGCGAGGGCAAGAAGAAGGCCGCCAAGAGCGCGCGCATCGTCAGCTTCCGCGAGGAAGACGGCAGCTTCCGCTTCCGCCTGCTGGACGCCGCCGGCGAGCAGCTGCTGCTGTCCAATGCCTTCGCCGACGGCAAGTCCGCCGGGGCGGTGAGCAAGCGCCTGCAGAGCGGCGAGGCGCTGGACCTGCGCGCCGAAGGCAATGCCTTCGCCCTGTGGCTGGACGGTGCGGCCGTGGCGCAGAGCCCGGCGTTCGCCGACGCCGCCAGCCGCGACGCCGCCATCGAGCGTGTGCGCGAGGCGCTGGCGCCCCAGGAGTAAGGCCGCGAACGGCCATCCTCGACGGATGGCCGATTGCCAAGAGGCGGGGCCGTCGCTAAAGTGTCGGCCCCGTTTTCGTTGCCTTGCTACCGATCATGACGCCTCTTCAGCGCTACCAGGAAGACCTCAAACGTCCCGATTTCTTCCACGATGCGGCCCAGGCCAATGCCGTGAAGCACCTGCAGCGTCTGTACGACGACCTGCTGGCGGCTGACCAGGCCAAGCCCGGGTTGTTCGGCAAACTGCTCGGCAAGAAGCCCAACGGGCCGGTCAAGGGCCTGTACTTCTGGGGCGGCGTGGGGCGCGGCAAGACCTACCTGGTGGACACCTTCTTCGACGCGCTGCCGTTCAAGCAGAAGATGCGCACGCACTTCCACCGCTTCATGAAGCGCGTGCACGAGGAAATGAAGACCCTCAAGGGCGAGAAGAACCCGCTGACCATCATCGGCAAGCGCTTCGCCGACGAGGCCCGGGTGATCTGCTTCGACGAATTCTTCGTCTCCGACATCACCGACGCCATGATTCTCGCGACCCTGCTGGAGGAACTGTTCAAGAACGGCGTCAGCCTGGTGGCGACCTCCAACATCGTGCCCGACGGCCTGTACCGGGACGGCCTGCAGCGCGCCCGCTTCCTGCCGGCCATCGCCCTGCTCAAGGAGCACACCGAGGTGGTCAACGTCGACAGCGGCGTGGACTACCGCCTGCGCGCCCTGGAGCAGGCCGAGCTGTACCACTGGCCGCTCACCGAGCAGGCCGAGCAGGCCATGGCCCGCGACTTCCGCAAGCTCACCCCGGAATGCGCCGCGGCCACCCGTGACGACGTACTGATGATCGAGAACCGCGAGATCCGCGCGCGCCTGACCTGCGACGACGTGGCCTGGTTCGAGTACCGCGAGCTGTGCGACGGCCCGCGCAGCCAGAACGACTACATCGAGCTGGCGAAGATCTTCCATGCGGTGCTGATCTCCAACGTCGAGCAGATGAACGTGGCCAAGGACGACATGGCCCGCCGCTTCATCAACCTGGTGGACGAGTTCTACGACCGCAACGTCAAGCTGATCATCTCCGCCGAGGTCGAGCTGAAGGACCTGTACACCGGCGGCCGCCTGGAGTTCGAGTTCCAGCGCACCTTGAGCCGCCTGCTGGAGATGCAGTCCCACGAGTTCCTCAGCCGGCCGCACCGGCCTTGATGGGGTAGTGGTGATGCGAAAAGGGCTGCCGGATGGCAGCCCTTTTTCGTTTCTGGCTCTTCGTAGGAGCGAGCAAGCTCGCTCCTACGAAAAGCATTCAGCGCTGCGCGGTCTGCGCCTCGGCCTTCTGCAGCAACTGCCTGGCGTGCGCCACTTCCAGGGCTTCCATGGCGTTGATCGGCTTGATCGCTACCGCTTTCTGCAGTTGTTCCAGGGCCTTCCGCTGCTCGTCATCGCCATACACGTAGCCCAGCGCGTTGGCATATTCGTAGTGCCCGATGGGCAGGTCGTCGCTGGCGCGGAAGGAGCGGGCGAAGTAGCTCTCCATCTTGTCCGCGCTGACGCCATAGGTCATGCGCCCGACCAGCTTGCCGACCTTGCGGATCACCCCGGCCTCGTAGCCGCCGTACAGTGCCAGGGCGAAGGGCTGATTGGGCTGTTTGGCGAGGATGGCGTCCAGTTCCCTGGGAATGTCGCTGGTGTAGCCGCGCTTGAGCACCACCGGCACCGGCAGTTCCTCCGCCAACCGGGCCTTGGCATAGGCGCGGCCGAACTGGGCGATGGGGTCGGCGTTGAGCAGCGGGCCGGCCTGGTCGGTGTAGCTGATCACTTCCTCCAGCAACTGCTGCTTGTCCGCCGCCGGGGCCAGGAACATGGCGTAGAGCACCTGGGCGAACATCGCCGGCACCTGGCCGCCGACGCCCAGGGCCAGGCCGTCCTGCTTGGCCTGGGCGAAGTCGCCGCGGAACACCTTGCGCCATACGTCCTGCAGCTTCTCGGCGTAGGCCTGGGCTTCCTCGGGCTTGCCGCTGAAGCCGCTGCCGGCGGCGACGGTCCTGGCCACCGCGTCCGGGTGGGCGGCGGCCATCTTCGTCACCCAGGCAGCGTCGGGGAAGGGGTAGCCGCCGAAGCCGCGGGTCAGCTGCGGCCAGGCGCTGCGCAGCTTGTCGCCTGAATAGTCGAAAGCGTTCTGGTCGTAGGGGAAGGGCTTCCAGTCCCCCGCGGCGAAGGCGGGCAGGCAGAAGCTGGCGAGCAGGACGAGCAATAGGCGGCGCATGGCGGTATCCCGTGTTCTTGTTCTGGAAGGGCAGCCCCGATCATAGGCGGCTGCCCCGGTGCACGGGACCTATCCTACGGCTGGCGTGTTTCAGGCCTCTTTCCGCCGGTACTGGTTGCGGTAGTGGTTGGGTGACAGCTTGGTGTGCTGGCGGAACAGCCGGGCGAAGAAGCTGGCGTCGTCGTAGCCCACCTCGTAGCTGATGGTCTTGATGCTCTTGCGCGAGGTCGACAGCAGGCTGCGCGCCGTCTCGATGCGCAGGCGCTGCAGGTAGTGCAGCGGCTTGTCGCCGGTGGCGGCCTGGAAGCGGCGCATGAAGTTGCGGATGCTCATGCCGTGCTCGCGGGCCACGTCCTCGAAGCGGAACTTGTCCGCGTAGTGCTCCTCCAGCCATTGCTGGACCTGCAGGATGGCCGGGTCGTGGTGCAGCTTCTGGCCGCCGAAGCCCAGGCGCCCGGGGGTATAGCTGCGCTGCACCTCGAAGAGGATGTCGCGGGAGACGCCCTGGGCCACGTTGGCGCCGCAGAAGCGCTCGATCAGGTACAGGTAGAGGTCGCGGGCGGAGGTCACGCCGCTGGCGGCGTAGAGATTGTCGGCGTCGGTGATGTGCTTCTCGCGGTTGAGCAGCACCTTGGGGTAGCGCGCGGCGAAGTCGTCGAAGAAGCGCCAGTAGGTGGTCGCCTCCTTGCCGTCCAGCAGGCCGGCCTCGGCCAGCCAGAACACCCCGGTGGCCTCGCTGCCGATGGCGCAGCCGGCGGCGTGGCGTTCGCGCAGCCAGGGCACCACCTGTGGATAACGCGCCAGCAACTGGTCGAAGTCGCCCCAGAAGGCCGGCAGTATCACCAGGTCGGATTCGTCGAGGGCGCCGTCAACCGCCAGCAGGTCGCCGCTGAACGCGCGCACCGGCTGGCCGTCGGGGCTGACGATGCGGCTGCGCAGCAGCGGCGTGAGGCCCAGGCCTTCCTGCCTGCCGAAGCGCAGGCTGGCCATGTGCAGAAAGTCCCGCGCCTGCATGAGGGTAGAGGCGAAGACACCGTCGGTCGCAAGAATGCTGACCCTTTTCAGGGAAGATACGGATTGTTCGGACATCGTTCTTATCATTGTTGTTGAGGGCCGCATTCGACGCTTAACCGGTCAAATGGCGGCTGGATCGTCTTATTTTTTGGCGCAAGTGTCCAGTAGGCGCCGCTCGGCGGGCTGCCCTACATTCGGCCCTCCAGCGAGGCGCCAGGAGGCGAGCATGATCCCCAGAACCCTGTTCAGTTCCGACCATGAGCTTTTCCGCGACAGCGTGCGCAAGTTCCTCGAGCAGGAAGCCGTGCCTTTCCACCACCAGTGGGAGAAGGACGGCCACATCGACCGCGCCCTGTGGAACAAGGCGGGGGAGGCGGGGATGCTCTGCTCGCACATCCCCGAGGCCTACGGCGGCATGGCCGCGGACTTCCTCTACAGCGCCGTGGTGATCGAGGAGATCGGCCGCTTCGGCCTGACCGGCATCGGCTTCTCCCTGCACTCGGACATAGTCGCGCCCTACATCCTGCATTACGGCAGCGAGGCGCAGAAACTGCACTACCTGCCGAAGCTGGTTTCCGGCGAGATGGTCGGCGCCATCGCCATGACCGAGCCGGGTGCCGGCTCCGACCTGCAGGGGGTGAAGACCACCGCGGTGCTGGATGGCGATGAATACGTCATCAACGGCTCCAAGACCTTCATCACCAACGGCTTCCTCGCCGACCTGGTGATAGTGGTCGCCAAGACCGACCCCAAGGCCGGCGCCAAGGGCACCAGCCTGTTCCTGGTCGAGGCCGGCACCCCGGGCTTCGAGAAGGGCAAGCGCCTGGAGAAGGTCGGCATGAAGGCCCAGGATACCTCCGAGCTGTTCTTCCAGGACGTGCGGGTGCCCAGGGAGGCCCTGCTCGGCCAGCCGGGGCAGGGCTTCGTCTACCTGATGCAGGAGCTGCCCCAGGAGCGCCTGACCGTGGCCCTGGGCGCCCTGGCCTCGGCCGAGGCGGCGCTGAAGTGGACACTCGACTACACCCGCGACCGCAAGGCCTTCGGCAAGGCCGTGGCGGACTTCCAGAACACCCGCTTCAAGCTGGCCGAGATGGCCACCGAGATCCAGGTCGGGCGCACCTTCGTCGACCGCTGCCTGGAGCTGCACCTGGAAGGCAAGCTCGACGTACCCACCGCGGCCATGGCCAAGTACTGGACCACCGACCTGCAGTGCAAGGTACTCGACGAGTGCGTGCAACTGCACGGCGGCTACGGCTACATGTGGGAATACCCGGTGGCCCGCGCCTGGGCAGACGCGCGGGTGCAGCGCATCTACGCGGGGACCAACGAGATCATGAAGGAAATTATCGCCCGGTCGTTGTAAGCGGCTGCGGGCCTTTCGTAGGAGCGAGCTTGCTCGCGAACCTTCCTTGCACCGGGCCAGTCCGGCAGAGTGCGGTTCGCGAGCAAGCTCGCTCCTACAGGGGCTGCTCTCAGGGCGCCGGGTTGGGCTGGTCCTTGTGGATCGCCTCGATGCCGGCCAGTACCTCTTCCGAGAGCTGCAGGTGGAGGCTGCCCAGGTTGCTTTCCAGCTGCTCCAGCGAGGTCGCGCCAATGATGTTGCTGGTCACGAACGGCTGGCGGGTGACGAAGGCCAGGGCCATTTGCGCCGGGTCCAGGCCGTGCTCGCGGGCCAGGGCCACGTAGCGAGCGCAGGCGCGCTCGCTCTGCGGGTTGGTGTAGCGGGTGAAGCGGCTGAACAGGGTGATGCGGGCGTTGGCCGGGCGCGCGCCGTTGTCGTACTTGCCCGAGAGCATGCCGAAGGCCAGCGGCGAGTAGGCCAGCAGGCCGCAGCGCTCGCGGATGGCGATTTCCGCCAGGCCCACCTCGAAGCTGCGGTTGAGCAGGTTGTAGGGGTTCTGGATCGACACCGCCCTTGGCCAGCCGCGCTGCTCGGCCAGCTGCAGGAAGCGCATGGTGCCCCAGGGCGTCTCGTTGGACAGGCCGACGTGGCGGATCTTGCCGGCGCGCACCTGCTCGTCGAGCACGTCCAGGGTTTCCTCCAGCGGGGTGAAGTCCTGGGCCTTGTGCTGGTAGCCGAGCTGGCCGAAGAAGTTGGTGCTGCGCTCGGGCCAGTGCAGCTGGTACAGGTCGATCCAGTCGGTCTGCAGGCGCTTCAGGCTGGCGTCCAGCGCGGCCACGATGTTCTTGCGGTCATGCCTGAGCTGGCCGTCGCGGATGTGGCTGATGCCGTTGCCGGGGCCGGCCACCTTGCTGGCCAGGATCCAGTCGGCGCGGTCGCCGCGCTGGCGGAACCAGTTGCCGATGATCTGCTCGGTGCGCGAGTAGGTTTCGGCGCGCGGCGGCACCGGGTACATCTCGGCGGTGTCGATGAAGTTGACGCCGGCGGCCTTGGCCAGGTCGATCTGGGCGAAGGCCTGGGCTTCGCTGTTCTGCTCCCCCCAGGTCATGGTGCCGAGGCACAGGGCGCTGACTTGCAGTCCGGTGCGGCCGAGCGGGCGGTACTCCATGCGCTTCTCCTAGTGAAATCGAGTGTCGACGAGGTTGTAAATTCTGCCGGAATCTGCATAATTCGCCAGCCTTTCATCGGTGGGGGATGCCTAGCCTGCCGATTGATACATCTAGTCGTTACGGACGCACACTGACCCGAGCCCCAAATCGTGTCTGTTTCTGGCTGTCCTTGACTTGTCAAGGCAACCACTGTCCAGTAAGATTCGCCGTCTTATTTTCAGGCGGCCCCTGAGGCTATAACGAATGAAAACTTTCACCGCGAAACCAGAAACTGTTAAGCGCGACTGGTTCGTCGTCGACGCTGCTGGCCTGACCCTGGGTCGCCTGGCTACCGAAATCGCTACCCGCCTGCGCGGCAAGCACAAGCCGGAATACACCCCGCACGTTGACACCGGCGACTACATCGTCGTCATCAACGCCGAGCAGGTTCGTGTCACTGGCGCGAAAACCACCGACAAGATGTACTACCACCACTCGGGCTTCCCGGGCGGTATCAAGTCGATCAACTTCGAGAAGCTGATTGCCAAGGCTCCCGAGCGCGTCATCGAGATCGCGGTCAAAGGCATGCTGCCGAAGAACCCGCTGGGTCGCGACATGTACCGCAAGCTGAAAGTGTACAAGGGTGCCAGCCACCCGCACACCGCTCAGCAGCCTCAAGAACTGAAGATTTAACGGGATAGCTCATCATGTCGGCGACTCAAAATTACGGCACTGGCCGTCGTAAGACCGCTACCGCACGCGTCTTCCTGCGTCCGGGTACCGGCAATATTTCCATCAACAACCGCAGCCTGGACGTGTTCTTCGGCCGCGAAACCGCTCGCATGGTCGTACGTCAGCCGCTCGAGCTGACCGAGAACACCGAGAAGTTCGACATCTACGTCACCGTCGTCGGTGGTGGTGTCAGCGGCCAGGCCGGTGCGATCCGCCACGGTATCACCCGCGCCCTGATCGAATACGACGAAACCCTGCGCAGCGCCCTGCGCAAAGCCGGCTACGTCACCCGCGACGCCCGTGAGGTTGAGCGTAAGAAAGTCGGTCTGCGTAAAGCGCGTAAGCGTCCGCAGTACTCCAAGCGTTAATACGGCGCTTCGAAAAAAACGCCCAGCTCCAACAGGACTGGGCGTTTTTTTATGCCTAGGATTAAGGTGGCCGGCAATTTATGCGGCAAGGTGTCGCACGCCTGAGAGCCGCGTGGCACAAGGGCTCCAGCTTCCTGTTCAAGGGTAATTACCTTGTCAGGTACAGGGCTTTTCTTTACCATTTGGCGAATTTTTCTGCGGCACAACTTTTACTCTAAGGCCCGAGAAGATAACGGGCTAAAGCTGATGGGAGACGACTGAATGAGTAATGACGGCGTGAATGCAGGCCGGCGTCGCTTCCTCGTCGCGGCCACTTCGGTGGTCGGCGCCGCGGGAGCTGTCGGTGCTGCGGTCCCGTTCGTGGGGTCATGGTTCCCTAGTGCCAAGGCCAAGGCGGCCGGCGCGCCGGTGAAGGTGAACGTCGGCAAGATCGAGCCAGGGCAGCAGGTCATCGCTGAATGGCGCGGCAAGCCGGTGTTCCTGGTTCACCGAACCAAGGAAATGCTCGACGCCCTGCCGACCCTCGAGGGTCAGCTGGCCGACCCGGAATCCAAGGCCTCCGACCAGCCGACCTACGTCGATCCCAAGCTGCGCTCCATCAAGCCGGAACTCGCCGTTATCGTTGGTATCTGTACCCACCTGGGCTGCTCGCCGACCTTCCGCCCGGAAGTCGCTCCCGCCGACCTCGGTCCGGACTGGAAGGGTGGCTACTTCTGCCCCTGCCACGGCTCCCACTACGATCTGGCCGGTCGCGTCTACAAGGGCCAGCCCGCGCCCCTGAACCTGCCGATTCCGCCCTATAGCCTCGATGGTGACGTGCTGACCATCGGTGTGGACCAGGAGAAAGCCTGATGAACAAGTTCATGGCTTGGGTCGATGCCCGCTTCCCCGCGACCAAGATGTGGGAAGACCATCTGAGCAAGTATTACGCCCCGAAGAACTTCAACTTCTGGTACTTCTTCGGCTCCCTGGCGCTGCTGGTGCTGGTCAACCAGATCCTCACCGGCGTCTGGCTGACCATGAGCTTCACGCCGTCGTCGGAAGAAGCCTTCGCCTCCGTGGAATACATCATGCGTGATGTGGACTACGGCTGGATCATCCGCTACATGCACTCCACCGGTGCATCGGCGTTCTTCATCGTGGTCTACCTCCACATGTTCCGCGGCCTGCTCTACGGCTCCTACCAGAAGCCGCGCGAGCTGGTGTGGCTGTTCGGCATGCTGATCTACCTTGCCCTGATGGCCGAGGCCTTCATGGGCTACCTGCTGCCCTGGGGCCAGATGTCCTACTGGGGCGCCCAGGTGATCATCTCGCTGTTCGGCGCCATCCCGGTGGTGGGCGAGGCGCTGGCGCAGTGGATCCGCGGTGACTTCCTGATCTCCGGCATCACCCTGAACCGCTTCTTCGCCCTGCACGTGATCGCCTTGCCGATCGTCCTGCTCGGCCTGGTCGTGCTGCACATCCTGGCGCTGCACGAAGTCGGCTCGAACAACCCCGACGGCGTGGACATCAAGAAGAAGAAGGACGAGAACGGCATCCCGCTGGACGGCATCCCGTTCCACCCGTACTACACCGTCAAGGACATCCTCGGCGTGGTGGTCTTCCTGTTCGTGTTCTGCACCGTGATCTTCTTCTTCCCGGAAATGGGCGGGTTCTTCCTCGAGAAGCCCAACTTCGAGATGGCGAACCAGTTCAAGACCCCCGAGCACATCGCCCCGGTGTGGTACTTCACCCCGTTCTACGCGATCCTGCGCGCCGTTCCGGACAAGCTGATGGGCGTCATCGCCATGGGCGCCGCCATCGCCGTGCTGTTCGTGCTGCCGTGGCTCGACCGTAGCCCGGTACGCTCGATCCGCTACAAGGGTTGGCTGAGCAAGATCTGGCTGGTGATCTTCGCGGTGTCCTTCGTGATCCTCGGCTACTACGGCTCCCAGGCCCCGTCGCCGCTGGGCACCACGCTGTCGCGTCTGTGCACCATCCTGTATTTCGCGTTCTTCATCCTGATGCCGTTCTACACCCGGATGGAGAAAACCAAACCGGTTCCGGAAAGGGTGACTGGCTGATGAAAAAGCAATTCGCAGCATTGATTCTGGCCCTGGTGCCCCTCTTCGGCTTCGCCGCCGAAGGCCACGGACCGGCCCTCGATCACGTCGACATCGACCTGACCGACAAAGCGGCCATGCAGGATGGCGCGCGTACCTTCGCCAACTACTGCATGGGTTGCCACAGCGCCAAGTTCCAGCGTTACGAGCGCGTTTCCCGTGACCTCGGGATTCCCGAGGAGCTGATGCTGAGCCACCTGGTGTTCACCGGGGCGAAGATCGGCGACCACATGGACATCGGCATGAAGCCGGCCGACGCCAAGGTCTGGTTCGGCGCCGCGCCGCCGGACCTGACCCTGGTGGCCCGCGTGCGTGGCACCGACTGGCTGTACACCTACCTGCGCTCCTTCTACGAGGACCCCAAGCGTCCGTGGGGGGTGAACAACAAGGTGTTCCCGAACGTCGGCATGCCCAACGTGCTGGGTAGCGTGCAAGGTCGCCAGGTTATCGGTTGCAAGCAGATCCAGGTCGTGGAAAATGGCAAGAAGCAGTTCGATCCGCTGACCGGTACGCCGCTGACCCACGAGGCCTGCGACCAGCTCACCGTGGTGCCGAAGACCGGCCAGCTGACCGAAGCACAGTTCGACGAGAAGGTGAAGAACCTGGTGACCTTCCTGGCTTACTCGGCTGACCCGAACAAGCTGGATTCCCACCGCATCGGCACCTACGTCCTGCTGTACCTGGCCTTCTTCTTCGTGTTCGCCTACCTGCTCAAGCGCGAATACTGGAAGGACGTGCACTAAGCACAGCCAGCTCCAAGCGTTGAAGCG
The DNA here is from genome assembly GCF_036231725.1 of Pseudomonas sp. JH-2. Taxonomy (NCBI): domain Bacteria; kingdom Pseudomonadati; phylum Pseudomonadota; class Gammaproteobacteria; order Pseudomonadales; family Pseudomonadaceae; genus Pseudomonas; species Pseudomonas sp. JH-2. Next base: position 57,141 of record NZ_JAZAQP010000029.1, read on the forward strand.
CGCGCGCCCCTCGGGGCGCGCGCGTCTTTTTACCTCCCTGAAATGCTGTTGCGAGGAGGCCCGGCATGGCCGCAGTCAATAAACTCACCTGTTACTCCGACCCTGCCGATCACTACTGCCACCGCGTGCGTCTGGTCCTGGCGGAAAAGAACGTCCAGGCCGACATCGTCGAGGTCCAGGCCGGGCGCTGCCCGCCGAAGCTGGCCGAGGTGAACCCCTACGCCAGCGTGCCGACCCTGGTCGACCGCGACCTCGTGCTCTACGAGTCGACGGTGATCATGGAATACCTGGAAGAGCGCTACCCGCACCCGCCGCTGATGCCGGTGTACCCGGTGGCGCGCGCCAACACCCGCCTGCTGGTGCACCGCATCCAGCGCGACTGGTGCGCCCTGGTCGACCGCATCCTCGACGATCGTCAGAAGGATGGCGATCGCGCCTTGGCGCGCAAGGAGTTGCGTGAGAGTCTAACGGGTGTGTCGCCGCTGTTCGCCGAGAAGCCTTTCTTCCTCAGCGAGGAGTTGAGCCTGGTCGACTGCTGCCTGCTGCCGATCCTCTGGCGCCTGCCCCGACTCGGCATCGAGCTGCCGCGGCAGGCCAAGCCGTTGCTCGATTACATGGAGCGGCAGTTCGCCCGTGACAGCTTCCAGGCTAGTCTGTCCTCCATCGAACGTGATATGCGCTAAGGAAACCGATGATGAATTCCAGTCGACCCTACCTCGTACGAGCCCTCTATGAGTGGATCGTCGACAACGGCTGTACACCGCATATCCTGGTGAACGCCGAGTACCCGGGGGTCAAGGTGCCGCCGGGCTATGCCAGTGACGGCCAGATCGTCCTCAACGTGTCGCCCACGGCGGTGCGCCACCTGCTGATGGACAACGAGGCGGTGAGCTTCGAGGGGCGCTTCGGCGGCGTGGCGCAGAGCCTGTACATCCCGTCCCAGGCGGTGATGGCGGTCTATGCGCGGGAGAACGGCCAGGGCATGGTCTTCGACCTGGAGCCGCCGGTGCCGGCGGACGACGAGGAGCTGCAGGACGACGGCGGCCCCAGCGACGAGCCGCCAAAGCCCAGCGGGCGACCCAGCCTGAAGGTGGTCAAGTAAGAAAAAAGGCGATCCGAGGATCGCCTTTTTCATGCCTGCGCGGTTGTGATGGTTCGTCGGCGGGCAGGTGGGCCCGTAGGAGCCTGCTTTGCAGAGCGCGCCGAGGTGGGTATCGCTTCGCCCAACCCATCCTGTGGTGGCATTTCTCCGGAACCGTAGGGCGAATAACGCCTACGGCGTTATCCGCCGAATCGCGGACAGAGCCTGTTCCGGAAGCACGGGCGTAGGAGCGGACTCCGTCCGCGATTGGATTCACCGGCCACGCCGGGCGTCCCGGTGCAATTGGCCAACGGCGGATAACCGCGAACGGTTATGCGCCCTGCAGCGGTCGCGGCGCCAAGAAAAAGCCCCGCTTGGCGGGGCTTTTTCAACCGGCTGAACTCGCTCAGTCGATGTATTCGAACAACCGCACGATCTTCTGCACGCCATTGACGTTCTGCACCACCTGGGTGGCCAGGTCGCCTTCGCGGCGGGTCACCAGGCCCAGCATGTAGACGATGCCGTTCTCGGTGACGACCTTGATGCGCGAGGACGGCACGTTGGCGTCGGCCAGCATCTGCGTCTTGATCTTGGTGGTCAGCCAGGTGTCGTTGTTGCGCGCCAGCAGCGAGGAGGGCTGGATGACCTGCAGCTCGTTGTGCACGGTCTTGACCTTCTGCACGTTGCGCGCGGCCTGCTCGGCCTTGTTCTTCAGGTCGGCGCGCGGCGTCTGGCCGGCCAGCAGGACCACGCCGTTGTAGCTGATGACGACGACGTGCGAGTTGCGGTCCAGGTCCGGATCGGCCTTGGCGACGTTGACCGCGACCTTGGTCTCGATCAGCGAGTCGTCGATGGTGCTGCCGATGGTGCGGGTGCCGCGGTTGTCGTCGATGGGCTCCTCGCGGGTGGCGCTGAGGAAGCTGCTGCAGCCGCCCATGACCAGGGTCAGGGCAAGGAGGCCGGCGAGGGTCAGCGGACTACGACTCATTCTTCACTCCCGAACAGTTGACGATCGATGAGGTCGCACAGGCAGTGGATCACCAGCAGGTGCACTTCCTGGATGCGTGCGGTCACCTTGGCCGGCACGCGGATCTCGACATCCTCCGGCAGCAGCAGCGAGGCCATGCCGCCGCCGTCGCGGCCGGTCAGGGCCACCACCACCATCTCGCGGTCGTGGGCGGCCTGGATGGCCTGGATGACGTTGGCCGAGTTGCCGCTGGTGGAAATAGCCAGCAGCACGTCGCCGGGCTGGCCGAGGGCGCGGATCTGCTTGGAGAACACCTCGTTGTAGCTGTAGTCGTTGGCGATCGAGGTGATGGTCGAGCTGTCGGTGGTCAGGGCCACGGCGGGCAGGCTCGGGCGCTCGCGCTCGAAGCGGTTGAGCAGTTCCGAGGAGAAATGCTGGGCGTCGCCCGCCGAGCCGCCGTTGCCGCAACTGAGGATCTTGCCTTCGTTGAGCAGGGCATTGACCATCACCATGCTGGCCTGTTCGATATGCGGAATCAGCACTTCCGTGGCCTGCTGCTTGGTCTCGATGCTGGCATGGAAGAGCTGGCGGATACGGGATTGCATGTCCATCAGGTGTGACCTTTCGTCGAGCGTCTGATCAGGTGTCAAAGGCGTTGGTGATCCAGTTCAGTTGAGCGGGTGGGGTTCCCGCGGAGGGTTGCACCGCCACTACGTCGAACCGGCAGGGGTGCCGGGACCAGCGGGCTTCCTGTTGCAGAAAATGTTCGGCGGCGGCGACCAGCCGCTGGCGCTTGTGCGCGTCCACGCTTTCCAGGGCGCCACCCCAGGCCTGGTGCCGGCGGCAGCGAACTTCGACGAATACTACTGTATCGCCGTCCAGCATGACCAGATCGAGCTCGCCGCGGCGGCACCGCCAGTTCTGCGCCAGCAGGCGCAGGCCCTGGCCTTGCAGGTGCTCGCGGGCGAGCTGCTCGGCGCGGCGCCCGAGTTCGGCGGAGCCGCCGCGCCCGCCGATCAAAGGCCGCCGTTCTCCAGTGCCTGCGCCTGGCCATTGCGGAACTCCGCCCAGGGCAGCTGGCGCTGGATGCGCTGGTTGGGCGCCAGGCTCAGGTTGCCGGTGAAGCCGTCGAGCTGCATGCCCGGCAGGGCCTTCAGCTCCGGCAGGCGCGGGGCCAGGCGGTAGGCGTCGGCGCCCATGGCGTAGAGGCGGCCTAGGCTGGTGGCGGCCTGCGGCCACTGGGCCACGACCTGCTGGCGCAGCGGGTTGCCGGTCTGCAGCAGCCAGGGCGTCTCGCAGAAGCGGATGCCGTTGAGGTCCTGGTCCTGCGCCGGGTTGCTCTGGCCGGTGTAGAGGTTGGAGGTGGCGTAGACCGGCAGGTCGCCGGCGTACTGGAAGGCCAGGGTCGGCTTGATCTGGCGCGCCTGCTGCGGGGTCGAGGCGAGGAAGATGAAGTCGATGTCCTGGCGGCGCGAGGGCTGGGTGTCGACGTTGCTGTCGAGCACGCCCTGCAGGCGCTTGGCGCGGCCTTCGCTCTGGCGCAGCTGGAGCAGGTCGGCGATCTGCTGGGCCAGCTCCACCGGCTGGTCGACGTGCTCGGCGGCGATCAGGGTGCCGCCGCGGGCCTGCCAGTCACGGCTGAAGGCCGCCAGCACGCGGTCGCCCCAGTCGCCGCGCGGCACCAGCGCCACGGCGCGGCGCATGCCGTCGTCCCAGGCCTTGCGGGCCACTTCGCGGGCCTCGTCCTCGGCCGACAGGCCGAACTGGAACAACTGGGCCGGGCCGGTCTGGGCGCTGTCGGTGTAGTTCAGGGCCAGGGTGGTGATGGGCAGTTGCGGACGATCGCCGAGCTGCTTGACCAGCGGCTTCTCCAGCGGGCCGACCACCAGTTGCACGCCGTCGGCCTGGGCCTGGCGGTAGAAGTCGTCCAGCGAGCGCACCTGGCTGCTGTCGTAGAGCTGGATGGCCGGCTGCTGGCTGCCGCCCTGCTGGGCCTGGTAGTAGGCGGCCATGAAGCCGTCCTGCAGGGCGCGGGCGACGCCGGCCAACTGGCCCTGCTGGGGCAGCAGCAGGCCGATCTTGTTCAGCGGCTGGGCGGCCAGCGACTTGAGCTTCTCCAGTGCGTCCGGCAGTTGCTTGGCCGCCGGGTGCTGCGGGTTCTGCTGGCGCCAGGTGTCGATGTTGGCCTGCTGCTCCTGCAGGGTCGAGGCGCTCTTCACCACGCGGGCCAGCTCCAGCCAGCCGTTCAGGTCGCCTTCGTTGGCCACCGGTTGCAACTGCTCCACCGGCAGGCTGGAGACCAGGCCCCAGATGGCCTCGTGGTTGGCCTTGCTGGCCTCGGCGTTGAGCAGCGGGTCGACGAACACGCGCTCGCGGGCGGCGGCCAGGGTCTGGCCATCGGCGGCCAGGGCTTGGGCCTTGACCAGGCCGCTGCGCGCCTGCTGTTCCACCGGCAGCTCGCCCAGGTGGGCGAAGCTGGGGTGGTCGAAGGCCTTGAGGGCGGCCTTGGGCTTGTTGCGGGCCAGGGAAATCTGCGCGTCCAGGGTGCTGGCGAAGATCTGCTGCGCCGGCTTGAGGCTATCCATCGGCAGCTGCTCGAGGATCTGCGCGGCGCGGGCGATGTCCTTCTGCTGGTAGGCCAGGTCCGCGGCCGACAGCTTGAGCAGCACGGCTTCCTCGGGCTTGGCGGTGGCGGCCTGCTGCAGCAGTTGCTCGATGCTGGCGTTCGGGGTGCGCGGCAACTCGCCGAGGTTGGAAGAGGGCGAGCTGGCGCAGGCGGCCAGCAGGGTGGCCAGGCACAGGGCGGAAAGCGGACGCAGTCGAGCGATCATCATCGGGCTTCTCGTGGCGCATTCAAAGAGTCGGCAATTGTACCCAAGGCGGCTGGCCGAGGCGATGGCGGGCGCCTGAAACGGGATACAATGGGGAATTTTCCGGTTCGGGATTAAGGAGTGCTGCGTGTCCCTCGGTACCTTGTATGTGGTGGCTACGCCCATCGGCAATCTCGACGACATCAGCGCCCGTGCCCAGCGCACCCTGCGCGAGGTGGCCCTGATCGCCGCCGAGGACACCCGCCACTCGATCCGCCTGCTGCAGCACTTCGGCATCGAGACGCCGCTGGCCGCCTGCCACGAGCACAACGAGCGCGAGCAGGGCGGGCGCTTCATCACCCGCCTGCTGGCGGGGGACGACGTGGCGCTGGTCTCCGATGCCGGCACGCCGCTGATTTCCGATCCCGGCTACCACCTGGTGCGCCAGGCGCGCGCCGCGGGCATCCGGGTGGTCCCGGTGCCGGGGGCCTGCGCACTGATCGCCGGGCTGTCGGCGGCGGGCCTGCCGTCGGACCGCTTCGTCTTCGAAGGGTTCCTGCCGGCCAAGACCGCCGGGCGCAGGGCGCGCCTGGAAGCGCTGCGCGAGGAGCCGCGCACGCTGATCTTCTACGAGGCGCCGCACCGCCTGCTGGAGTGCATCCAGGACATGGCCGAGGTGTTCGGCGAGGCGCGCCAGGCGGTGCTGGCCCGCGAGCTGACCAAGACCTTCGAGACCCTCAAGGGCCTGCCCCTGGGCGAGTTGCGCGAGTGGGTGGCGGCGGACGCCAACCAGCAGCGCGGCGAGTGCGTGCTGCTGCTGGCCGGCTGGGAAGCGCCGCGGGAGGAGGGCATCGACGCCGAAGCGCTGCGGGTGCTCGACCTGCTGCTGGCGGAGCTGCCGGTCAAGCGCGCGGCGGCGCTGGCGGCGGAGATCACCGGAGTGCGCAAGAACCTGCTGTACCAGGCGGCGCTGGAGCGCAAGGCGGACTGAAGCACCTGCCGGCGAATCCGGGACCTTCGTCCCTGGCTGGCGGATTGCCCTTGCGGCAGGCAGCCGCTGCCGCTAACCTTGGCGCCGGAGAGTCGATTGGACAGTCGCTGCCATGTGGTTTCCACATGGGGGAGGAAAGTCCGGGCTCCATAGGGCAGAGTGCCAGGTAACGCCTGGGAGGCGCGAGCCTACGGAAAGTGCCACAGAAAATAACCGCCTAAGCGCTACAGCGCCGGTAAGGGTGAAAAGGTGCGGTAAGAGCGCACCGCACGGCTGGCAACAGTGCGTGGCTAGGTAAACCCCACTCGGAGCAAGACCAAATAGGAATCCGTTGCGTGGCCCGCGCTGGATTCGGGTAGGTCGCTTGAGGCGTTCAGTGATGGACGTCCCAGAGGAATGGCTGTCCTCGACAGAACCCGGCTTACAGATCGACTCTCTCCTCTTTTCCCACTTCTTCCCACAACGACCATTTGTCGCGCGATGGAAGAAGCATAAATCTTAAGAAGTTGCTTTAAGTAGAAAAGCCCAGTGTTTTGAAAACACTGGGCTTTTTGCCTTTCCAGGTAGCGTCAAAAACGCTACGAAACCTCTTAAAAGCACGCTAAATCTCCGTCCTATAAGGATTTTTCCCTCCGGCCTCGCCTTGACGGTGGGGAGTGCGCATTTCTATAGTGTGCGCAAGTGGTATGAAGTGGGTAAAAGTGGGATCAACTGGCAAGGAAAGCCAACCACCGGGGGAAACGCTGACGTGTTTCGCGGAGCCAATGCCATCAGTCTCGACGCCAAAGGGCGCCTCGCGATGCCGAGTCGGTATCGTGACGAGCTCGTTTCGCGTTGCAATGGCCAGCTCATCGTCACCATCGATGCCGTCGACCCCTGCCTGACCGTCTACCCCTTGCCCGAATGGGAACTCATCGAAGCCAAGCTCCGCGAGCTGCCCTCGCTGCGTGAAGAGACGCGGCGCCTGCAGCGTTTGCTGATCGGCAACGCGGTGGACCTGGAGCTGGACGGCAACGGGCGTTTCCTGGTGCCGCCGCGGCTGCGCGAGTACGCCGGGCTGGACAAGCGGGCGATGCTCGTCGGCCAGTTGAACAAGTTCCAGCTGTGGGACGAAGACAAGTGGAATGCGGTGGCCGAGGCCGACCTCGCCGCCATCAAGGAACCCGGTGGACTGCCGGATGAACTACGCGACCTGATTTTGTGAGCCTGCCTGTGAACGCCACCTACCAACACATCACCGTTCTGCTCGAGGAGGCCGTCGACGCGCTGGCCCCGAGGGCGGGTGGCTGTTATGTGGACGGTACCTTCGGCAGGGGAGGGCACAGCCGGGCCTTGCTTGGCAGGCTGGACCCGGGCGGACAGTTGCTCGGGTTCGACAAGGACCCCCAGGCGATAGCCACGGGTCAAGCACTGGCGGCCGAAGACGGCCGCTTCGTCGTTGTACAAAGGTCGTTCGCCGAGATGGGCGAAGAGCTGGCCGCGCGCGGCCTGACCGGCCGCGTCGACGGCGTGTTGCTGGACCTGGGCGTGTCCTCGCCGCAGCTGGACGACCCCGAGCGCGGCTTCAGCTTCCTCAACGACGGCCCGCTGGACATGCGCATGGACCCGAGCCGCGGCGTCAGCGCCGCCGAGTGGATCGCCAGCGCCGCCGAGGACGAGATCGCCCGGGTGTTCAAGGAGTACGGCGAGGAACGCTTCGCCAAGCGCATGGCCCGCGCCATCGTGCAGCGCCGGGCGGAGAAACCCTTCGAGCGCACCGCCGACCTCGCGGCCGTGATCACCGAGGCCAACCCGGCCTGGGAAAAGGGCAAGAACCCGGCTACCCGGGCCTTCCAGGGCCTGCGTATCCACGTCAACAACGAACTGGGCGACCTCGAGCGCGGCCTGGACGCCGCCCTGGAGGCGCTGGCGGTGGGTGGCCGGCTGGTGGTGATCAGCTTCCACTCCCTGGAAGACCGCATCGTCAAGCAGTTCATGCGCAAGCACGCCAAGGGCGAGGCGGACAACCTGCCGCGCGACCTGCCGATCCGCGCCAAGGCCTTCGACCCGCGCCTGAAGCTGCTGGGCAAGCCGCAATACGCTTCCGACGCCGAGCTCAAGGCCAACCCGCGCTCGCGCAGCGCGGTGATGCGCGTGGCGGAGAAGCTGCGATGAGCCGCCTGTTCGCCAAGCGCCTGCCCACCGGCAGCTTCATCATGCTGCTGCTGTTCATCGGCGTGCTGCTGTCGGCGATTTCCGTGGCCTACAGCGCCTACTGGAACCGCCAGCTGCTGAACACCCTGTACACCGAGCTGAGCGTGCGCGACAAGGCGCAGGCCGAGTACGGCCGGCTGGTCCTGGAGCAGAGCACCTGGACCGCCTACAACCGCATCGAGACCCTGGCCACCGGCCAGTTGAAGATGCGCGTGCCGGACCCGGCGGAAATCATCATGGTGGCGCCATGAAGAACCTCAATGGCGCGCTCTACCCCTGGCGTTTCCGCGTCGCCGTCGGGCTGCTGCTGGCGATGGTGGCCGCCATCGTCTGGCGCATCGTCGACCTGCACGTGATCGACCACGACTTCCTCCAGGAGCAGGGCGACGCGCGCAGCGTGCGGCACATCTCCATTCCGGCCCACCGCGGGCAGATCACCGACCGCAACGGCGAGCCGCTGGCGGTGAGCACCCCGGTCGCCACCCTCTGGGCCAACCCCAAGGAGCTGGTGCTGGAGCGCGACAAGTGGCCGATCCTGGCCCACGCCCTGGGGGTCAACCGCGACGCGCTGAGCGCGCGCCTGGAGCAGATGGCCGACAAGGAATTCATCTACCTGGTCCGCGGGCTCACGCCCGAGCAGGGCGAAGCGGTGATGGCCGAGGTCAAGGCCAACAGGATTCCCGGCGTCTACTCCATCGAGGAGTTTCGTCGTTTCTACCCGGCCGGCGACGTGACCGCCCAGGTGGTTGGCTTCACCGACGTGGACGACCGCGGCCGCGAAGGCGTCGAGCTGTCCTACGACAGCTGGCTGGCCGGCGTGCCGGGCAAGCGCCAGGTGCTCAAGGACCGCCGCGGCCACCTGATCCGCGACCTGCAGGTCACGCGCAACGCCAAGGCCGGCAAGACCCTGGCGCTGTCCATCGACCTGCGCCTGCAGTACCTGGCCAACCGCGAGCTGCGCAACGCCATCGTCGAGAACGGCGCCAAGGCCGGCAGCCTGGTGATCCTCGACGTGAAGACCGGCGAGGTCCTGGCCATGGCCAACCAGCCGACCTACAACCCGAACAACCGCCGCGACATGCAGCCGGAGATGATGCGCAACCGCGCCATGATCGACGTCTTCGAGCCGGGCTCGACCATGAAGCCGTTCTCCATGAGCGCGGCGCTGGAGACCGGGCGCTGGAAGCCCAGCGACACAGTCGAGGTCTACCCGGGCACGCTGCAGATCGGCCGCTACACCATCCGCGACGTGTCGCGCACCGAAGGCCCGGTGCTGGACCTCACCGGCATCCTCATCCGCTCCAGCAACGTGGGCATGAGCAAGGTCGCCTTCGACATCGGCGGCGAGGCCATCTACCAACTGATGCAGAAGGTCGGCCTGGGCCAGGACACCGGCCTGGGCTTCCCCGGCGAGCGCGTCGGCAACCTGCCCAACTACCGCGAGTGGCGCAAGGCCGAGACCGCCACCCTGTCCTACGGCTACGGCCTGTCGGTCACCGCCATCCAGTTGGCCCACGCCTACGCGGCCCTGGCCAACAACGGCCAGACGGTGCCGCTGACCATGGTCCGCGCCGACCGCCAGCCGACCGCCAGCCAGGTGATCCCGGAGCCGGTCGCCAAGACCATGCAGGGCATGCTGCAGCAGGTGGTCGAGGCGCCGAACGGCGTCTATCGCGCCCAGGTCCCCGGCTATCATGTGGCCGGCAAGTCCGGTACCGCGCGCAAGACCCAGACCGGCGCCAAGGGCTACGCCGAGAATTCCTACCGCTCGCTGTTCGCCGGCTTCGGGCCGATGAGCAACCCGCGTTTCGTGGTCGTCGTGGTAATCGACGAGCCCAGCAAGGCCGGTTACTTCGGCGGCCTGGTCTCGGCTCCGGTGTTCAGCAAGGTGATGTCCGGCACGCTGCGATTGATGAACATTCCGCCAGACAACCTGCAGACGACCCCGCAGCAGCAAGCCGATGCTGCGCCCATGAAAGGAGGGCGTGGCTGATGCCGATGAGCCTTAACCAACTGCTGCCGCAGGCTGAAACCGGCGTGCTGATCCGCGAGCTGACCCTGGACAGCCGCGCGGTCAAGCCGGGCGACCTGTTCCTGGCCATTCCCGGTGCCCTGCACGACGGCCGCGCGCACATCGCCGACGCCGTCGCCCGTGGCGCCGCCGCCATCGCCTACGAGGCCGCGGGGGCGTCCGTCGCGCCCAGCGGCGATACGCCGCTGGTCGCCATCAAGGGCCTGGCCGCCCAGCTCTCGGCCATCGCCGGGCGCTTCTACGGCGAGCCCAGCCGTGGCATCGAGCTGATCGGCGTCACCGGCACCAACGGCAAGACCAGCGTCAGCCAGCTGCTGGCCCAGGCCCTGGACCTGCTCGGCCAGCGCTGCGGCATCGTCGGCACCCTCGGCAGCGGTTTCCACGGCGCCCTGGAAAGCGGCAAGCACACCACGCCCGACGCCCTGGCGCTACAGGCCACCCTGGCGCGGCTGAAGCAGGACGGCGCGCGCGCCGTGGCCATGGAGGTGTCCTCCCATGGCCTGGAGCAGGGCCGCGTGGCCGCCCTCGAATTCGACGTCGCGGTGTTCACCAACCTGTCCCGCGACCACCTGGACTACCACGGCACCATGGAAGCCTATGGCGCCGCCAAGGCCAGGCTGTTCGCCTGGCCGGGCCTGAAGTGCCGGGTGATCAACCTGGACGACGCCTTCGGCCGCCAACTGGCCGGCGAGGCGCACCCCTCGCGCCTGATGGGCTACAGCCTGGAAGACGCCAGCGCCTTCCTCTATTGCCGCGAGGCGCGCTTCAGCGACGCTGGCGTCGAAGCCCACCTGGTCTCGCCCAAGGGCGAGGGCGTGCTGCGCAGCTCGCTGCTCGGCCGCTTCAACCTGAGCAACCTGCTGGCGGTGGTCGGCGCGCTGCTCGGCCTGGACTACCCGCTGGGCGACATCCTCAAGGTGCTGCCGCGACTGCAGGGGCCGGTGGGCCGCGTGCAGCGCCTGGGTGGCGGCGACAAGCCGCTGGTGGTGGTCGACTACGCACACACCCCGGACGCCCTGGAAAAAGTCCTGCTGGCCCTGCGCCCGCATGCCCACGGCAAGCTGCTGTGCCTGTTCGGCTGCGGCGGCGACCGCGACCGCGGCAAGCGCCCGATCATGGCCCAGGTGGCCGAGCAACACGCCGACGCCGTGCTGGTGACCGACGACAACCCGCGCAGCGAAGACAGCGCGCGGATCATCGACGACATCCGTGCCGGCTTCGCCAGGCCCGAGGCGGTGCGCTTCGTGCCGGGCCGCGGCCAGGCCATCGCCCAGCTGATCGCCGGCGCCGGCGCCGCCGATGTGGTGCTGCTGGCCGGCAAGGGCCACGAGGATTACCAGGAGATCGCCGGCGTCCGCCAGCCGTTCTCCGATCTGCAAGAAGCCGCCAAGGCGCTGGCTGCCTGGGAGGTGAAGAAAGATGCTTAAGCCGCTGCTGCTCAGTGAAGTCGCCGCCGCCCTGGAAGGCCGCGTGCTGGGCGCCGACGTCGCCTTCGACGCGGTGAGCACCGACAGCCGCGCCATCGAGGCCGGCCAGCTGTTCGTCGCCCTCAGCGGGCCGCGCTTCGACGGCCACGACTACCTCGCCGAGGTCGCCGCCAAGGGCGCCGTCGCCGCCCTGGTGCAGCGCGAGGTGGCGGATGCGCCGTTGCCGCAGCTGCTGGTGGCCGACACCCGCGAGGCCCTCGGCCGCCTCGGCGCGCTGAACCGCGCCGCCTTCACCGGCCAGGTGGCGGCGGTGACCGGCTCCAGCGGCAAGACCACGGTCAAGGAGATGCTCGCCAGCATCCTGCGGACCCAGGGCGAGGTCCTGGCCACCCGCGGCAACCTGAACAACGACCTGGGCGCGCCCCTGACCCTGCTGCAGATCGGCCCGCAGCACGCCAGCGCGGTGATCGAGCTGGGTGCCTCGCGGGTCGGCGAGATCGCCTACACCGTCGGCCTGACCCGCCCGCAGGTGGCCATCATCACCAACGCCGGCACCGCCCACGTCGGCGAGTTCGGCGGCCAGGACAAGATCGTCCTGGCCAAGGGCGAGATCCTCGAAGGCCTGGATGCGGCCGGCAGCGCCGTGCTCAACCTCGACGACCGCGCCTTCGACACCTGGAAGGCCCGCGCCGCCGGCCGCCGGGTACTGAGTTTCGCGCTGAACAATGGCAACGCCGACTTCCGCGCCCGCGACCTGCAGCGCGATGCCCGCGGCTGCGTCGGCTTCACCCTGCTGGGGCTGGCCGGCGAGGCGCGCATCCAGCTCAACCTGCTGGGCGAACACAACGTCGCCAACGCCCTGGCCGCCGCGGCCGCGGCCCACGCCCTGGGCGTGCCGCTGGTCGGGATCGCCCGGGGTCTTGCGCAACTGCAGCCGGTCAAGGGCCGCGCGGTTGCCCAGCTGGCGACGAACGGCATGCGGGTGATCGACGACAGCTACAACGCCAACCCGGCGTCAATCTGCGCGGCCGTTGATATACTCGCCGGCTTTTCCGGCCGGACCGTCCTGGTCCTCGGGGACATGGGCGAACTGGGCGCCTGGGCCGAGGCTGCGCACCGCGAGGTGGGCGCCTACGCCGCGGGCAAGGTCGGTGCGCTCTATGCCGTGGGGCCGCTGATGCGCAACGCCGTCGAGGCGTTCGGCGCGGCGGGCCGGCACTTCGCCGACCAGGCCAGCCTGATCCAGGCCCTGGCCGGCGAACCCTCTACCACCACCATTCTGATCAAGGGCTCGCGCAGCGCGGCGATGGACAAGGTCGTCGCGGCGCTGTGCGCCTCCCCCGAGGAGAAACATTGATGCTGCTGCTGCTCGCCGAGTACCTGCAACAGTTCTACAAGGGCTTCGGCGTCTTCCAGTACCTGACCCTGCGCGGCATCCTCAGCGTGCTGACCGCGCTCGCCCTGTCGCTGTGGCTGGGCCCCTGGATGATCCGCACCCTGCAGATCCGCCAGATCGGCCAGGCCGTGCGCAACGACGGGCCGCAGTCGCACCTGTCGAAGAAGGGCACCCCGACCATGGGCGGCGCCCTGATCCTCACCGCCATCGCCATCAGCACCCTGCTCTGGGCCGACTGGTCGAACCGCTACGTCTGGGTGGTGCTGGCCGTGACCCTGCTGTTCGGCGCCATCGGCTGGGTCGACGACTACCGCAAGGTGATCGAGAAGAACTCCCGCGGCCTGCCGAGCCGCTGGAAGTATTTCTGGCAGTCGGTGTTCGGCCTGGGCGCCGCGGTCTTCCTCTACCTGACCGCCGAGACCCCGGTGGAAACCACCCTGATCCTGCCGCTGCTGAAGAACATCGAGATTCCCCTGGGCATCTTCTTCGTGGTGCTGACCTACTTCGTCATCGTCGGCTCCAGCAACGCGGTGAACCTGACCGACGGCCTGGACGGCCTGGCGATCATGCCGACGGTGATGGTCGGCGGCGCCCTGGGCATCTTCTGCTACCTGTCGGGCAACGTGAAGTTCGCCGAATACCTGCTGATCCCCAGCGTGCCCGGGGCCGGCGAGCTGATCATCTTCTGCTCCGCCATCGTCGGCGCGGGCCTGGGCTTCCTCTGGTTCAACACCTACCCGGCGCAGGTCTTCATGGGCGACGTCGGCGCGCTGGCCCTGGGCGCCGCGCTGGGCACCATCGCGGTCATCGTCCGCCAGGAGATAGTGCTGTTCATCATGGGCGGGGTGTTCGTCATGGAAACCCTGTCGGTGGTCATCCAGGTCGCCAGCTTCAAGCTGACCGGGAAACGGGTGTTCCGCATGGCGCCCATCCACCACCACTTCGAACTCAAGGGCTGGCCGGAGCCGCGCGTGATCGTGCGTTTCTGGATCATCACGGTGATTCTCGTGCTGATCGGCCTGGCCACGTTGAAACTGCGTTGAGGGCAAAAGCAGCATGAGCCTGATCGCTTCGGACAATTTCCGCATCGTTGTCGGCCTCGGCAAGAGCGGCATGTCGCTGGTGCGCTTCCTGGCGCGCCAGGGCGTGCCTTTCGCCGTGGCCGACACCCGCGAGAATCCGCCGGAGCTGGCCACCCTGCGCGCCCAGTACCCGCAGGTGGACGTGCGTTGCGGCGAGCTGGACGCCGAGTTCCTCTGCCGCGCCCGCGAGCTGTACGTCAGCCCCGGTCTGTCGCTGCGCACGCCGGCGCTGGTCGAGGCCGCCGCCCGTGGCGTGCGCCTGTCCGGCGACATCGACCTGTTCGCCCGCCATGCCAAGGCGCCGATCGTCGCCATCACCGGTTCCAACGCCAAGAGCACCGTGACCACCCTGGTCGGCGAGATGGCCGCGGCCGCCGGCAAGCGCGTGGCGGTGGGCGGCAACCTGGGCACCCCGGCCCTGGACCTGCTGGCCGATGACGTCGAGCTGTACGTGCTGGAGCTGTCGAGCTTCCAGCTGGAGACCTGCGAGCGGCTGAACGCCGAGGTCGCCACTTGCCTGAACGTCAGCGAAGATCACATGGACCGCTACGACGGCATGGCCGATTACCACCTGGCCAAGCACCGCATCTTCCGCGGCGCCCGCCAGGTCGTGGTGAACCGCGCCGATGCCCTCAGTCGTCCGCTGATCGCTGACACCGTGCCGTGCTGGACCTTCGGCACCGACAAGCCCGACTTCAAGGCCTTCGGCCTGGTGGAAGAGGGCGGCGAGAAGTGCCTGGCCTTCCAGTTCGAGGCGCTGATGCCGGTGCGCGAGCTGAAGATCCGCGGCGCCCACAACCAGTCCAATGCCCTGGCCGCCCTGGCCCTGGGCCATGCCGTGGGCCTGCCGTTCGAGCCCATGCTGCAGACCCTGCGCCGCTTCGCCGGCCTGGCCCACCGTTGCCAGTGGGTCGGCGAGCGCGCCGGGGTGAGCTTCTACGACGACTCCAAGGCCACCAACGTCGGCGCCGCGCTGGCCGCTATCGAGGGCCTGGGCGCCGATATCGACGGCAAGCTGGTGCTGATCGCCGGCGGCGACGGCAAGGGCGCGGACTTCAGCGCCCTGCGCGAGCCGGTGGCGAAGTTCTGCCGCGCCGTGGTGCTGCTCGGCCGCGACGCCGAGCTGGTTGGCGCCGTGCTGAGCGACCAGACGCCGAAAGTGCGCGTGCAGACTCTGGACGAAGCCGTGCGCAAGGCCGCCGAGCTCGCCAAAGCGGGCGACGCCGTGCTGCTGTCACCGGCCTGCGCCAGCCTGGACATGTTCAGGAACTTCGAAGAGCGTGGCCGCCTGTTCGCCAAGGCCGTGGAGGAGATCGCCTGATGTTCTCCTTCCTGCGCCCATACCCGTCCCCGCTGATCAGCCGCAACGGCATCGACCTGGACTTCCCGCTGCTCGCCGGTTGCCTGGCGCTGCTCGGCCTGGGCCTGGTGATGGTGACCTCGGCGTCCTCGGAAGTGGCGGCGGCGCAGTCGGGCAACCCGCTGTACTTCTCGGTGCGCCACCTGATCTACCTGGCCATCGGCTTCGTCGCCTGCGGCGTGACCATGCTGACGCCGATGGAGACCTGGCAGCGCCACAGCTGGAAGCTGCTGGGCGTGGCCTTCCTGCTGCTGGTGGCGGTGATCACCCCCGGCCTCGGCCGCGAGGTCAACGGCTCCATGCGCTGGATCGGCTTCGGCCTGTTCAACATCCAGCCCTCGGAGATCGCCAAGGTCTTCGTGGTGGTGTTCATGGCCGGTTACCTGGTGCGCCGCCAGCACGAGGTGCGCGAGAGCTGGATCGGCTTCTTCAAGCCCTTCGCCGTGCTGCTGCCGTTCGCCGGCCTGCTGCTGCGCGAGCCGGATTTCGGCGCCACCGTGGTGATGATGGGCGCCGCGGCGGCCATGCTGTTCCTCGGCGGCGTCGGCCTGTTCCGCTTCGGTCTGATGGTGGCCCTGGCGGTGGGCGCGGTGGCCCTGCTGATCTGGACCCAACCCTACCGGATGGCGCGCCTGACCAACTTCAGCGACCCCTGGGCCGACCAGTTCGGCGCCGGCTACCAGCTCAGCCAGGCGCTGATCGCCTTCGGCCGCGGCGGCTGGCTGGGCATGGGCCTGGGCAACAGCATCCAGAAGCAGTTCTACCTGCCCGAGGCGCACACCGACTTCGTGTTCGCCGTGCTGGCCGAGGAGCTGGGCATCGTCGGCGCCCTGGCCACCGTCGGCCTGTTCGTCTTCGTCGGCCTGCGCGCGCTCTACATCGGCATCTGGGCCGAGCAGGCCAAGCAGTATTTCTCCGCCTACGTGGCCTACGGCCTGGCCTTCCTGTGGATCGGCCAGTTCCTCATCAACGTGGGCGTGAACGTCGGCCTGCTGCCGACCAAGGGCCTGACCCTGCCGTTCCTCAGCTACGGCGGTTCGTCGCTGGTCATCTGCTGCGCCTGCCTGGGCATGCTGCTGCGCATCGAATGGGAGCGGCGCACGGCGGTGGGCAGCGAAGAGTACGAATTCACCGAGGAGGACTTCGCCGATGAAAGGTAACGTCCTCATCATGGCTGGCGGCACCGGCGGCCACGTGTTCCCGGCCCTGGCCTGCGCCCGCGAGTTCCAGGCCCGCGGCTACGCCGTGCACTGGCTCGGCACGCCGCGCGGCATCGAGAACGACCTTGTGCCCAAGGCCGGCCTGCCGCTGCACCTGATCAACGTCAGCGGCCTGCGTGGCAAGGGCCGCCTGGCGCTGCTGCGCGCGCCCTTCGACCTGCTCAAGTCGCTGTTCCAGGCCCTGGGCGTGGTTCGCAAGCTCAAGCCGGTCTGCGTGCTCGGCCTGGGCGGCTACGTCACCGGCCCCGGCGGCGTGGCGGCGAAGCTGAGCGGCGCGCCCCTGGTGATCCACGAACAGAACGCCGTCGCCGGCACCGCCAACCGTGGCCTGGCGCCGCTGGCCAGGCGCGTCTGCGAGGCCTTCCCGGACACCTTCCCGGCCAGCGCAAAGCGCCTGACCACCGGCAACCCGGTGCGCGCCGAGCTGTTCCTCGACGCCGACGCCCGCGCCGAGCTGGCCGGCCGCAAGGTCAACCTGCTGGTGCTGGGCGGCAGCCTGGGCGCCGAGCCGCTGAACAAGCTGCTGCCCGAGGCGCTGAGGCTGATCCCCGCCGAGCAGCGCCCGGCCATTCGCCACCAGGCCGGTCGTCAGCATGCCGAGGTCACCGCGGAGCGTTACGCCCAGGCCGGTGTCCAAGCCGACGTCGCTCCGTTCATCGGCGACATGGCCGCGGCCTACGCCTGGGCCGACCTGGTGATCTGCCGTGCCGGCGCCCTGACCGTCAGCGAGCTGACCGCCGCCGGCCTGCCGTCCTTCCTGGTGCCGTTGCCCCACGCGATCGACGACCACCAGACGCGCAATGCCGAATTCCTGGTACGGGAGGGCGCTGCCCGCCTGCTGCCGCAAAAGTCTACCGGCGCCGCCGACCTGGCCGCGCAGCTGTCCGAGGTATTGATGCATCCCGAATCCCTGAAGCAGATGGCCGCCAGCGCCCGGCGCCTGGCCATGCCCGAGGCTACCCGCACGGTGGTCGACGCTTGCCTGGAGGTGGCCCGTGGTTAACGAACCCAGCGGCACCCGTACCATGCGGCGCATCCGCCGCATCCACTTCGTCGGCATCGGCGGCGCCGGTATGTGCGGCATCGCCGAAGTGCTGCTGAACCTCGGCTACGAGGTCTCCGGTTCCGACCTCAAGGCTTCGGCGGTCACCGAGCGCCTGGAGAAGTTCGGTGCCCAGGTCTTCATCGGCCACCGCGCGGAGAACGCTGACGGCGCCGACGTGCTGGTGGTTTCCAGCGCGGTGAACAAGGCCAACCCGGAAGTCGCCGCTGCCCTGGAGCGCCGCGTGCCGGTGGTGCCGCGCGCGGAAATGCTCGCCGAGCTGATGCGCTACCGCCACGGCATCGCGGTGGCCGGCACCCACGGCAAGACCACCACCACCAGCCTGATCGCCTCGGTGTTCGCCGCGGGCCATCTGGACCCGACCTTCGTCATCGGCGGCCGCCTGAACGCCGCCGGCACCAATGCGCAGCTGGGCACCAGCCGCTACCTGGTGGCCGAGGCCGACGAGAGCGACGCCAGTTTCCTGCACCTGCAGCCGATGGTCGCGGTGGTCACCAATATCGACGCCGACCACATGGCCACCTACGGCGGCGACTTCAACAAGCTGAAGAAGACCTTCGTCGACTTCCTGCACAACCTGCCGTTCTACGGGCTGGCGGTGATGTGCGTGGACGATCCGGTGGTCCGCGAGATCCTCCCGCAGGTGGCGCGTCCGACCGTCACCTACGGCCTGAGCGAAGACGCCGACGTGCGCGCCATCAACATCCGCCAGGAAGGCATGCGCACCTACTTCACCGTGCTGCGCCCGGAGCGCGAGCCGCTGGACGTCTCGGTGAACATGCCCGGCCTGCACAACGTGCTGAACTCCCTGGCGACCATCGTCATCGCCACCGACGAAGGCATTGCCGACGAAGCCATCGTCCAGGGCCTGTCCGGCTTCCAGGGCGTGGGCCGGCGCTTCCAGGTCTACGGCGAGTTGCAGGTCGACGGCGGCAGCGTGATGCTGGTCGACGACTACGGCCACCACCCGCGCGAAGTCGCCGCGGTGATCAAGGCCGTACGCGGCGGCTGGCCGGAGCGGCGCCTGGTGATGGTCTACCAGCCGCACCGCTATACCCGTACCCGCGACCTCTACGAGGACTTCGTGCAGGTGCTCGGCGAGGCCAACGTGCTGCTGCTGATGGAGGTCTACCCGGCCGGCGAGGAGCCGATCCCCGGCGCCGACAGCCGCCAGCTGTGCCACAGCATCCGCCAGCGCGGGCAATTGGACCCGATCTACCTGGAGCGTGACGGCGACCTCGCCGCGCTGCTCAAGCCGCTGCTGCGCGCCGGCGACATCCTGCTCTGCCAGGGTGCCGGCGACATCGGCGGCCTGGCCCCGGCGCTGATCAAGAACCCGGTGTTCGGTGGCAAAGCCACGGGGGCGGCGTGATGAGCGACGCACTCAAATCCACCCTCGACCCCCGCGCCTTCGGCCGCGTCGCCGTGCTCTACGGCGGCAAGAGCGCCGAGCGCGAAGTGTCGCTGAAATCCGGCGGCATGGTCCTGGCGGCCCTGCGGGACGCCGGCGTGGACGCCTTCGGCATCGACGTGGGCGACGACCTGCTGCAGCGCCTGGTCAGCGAGAGGATCGACCGCGCCTTCATCATCCTCCACGGCCGTGGCGGCGAGGACGGCAGCATGCAGGGCCTGCTGGAAGTGGCGGGGATTCCCTACACCGGCAGCGGCGTGCTGGCCTCGGCGCTGGCCATGGACAAGCTGCGCACCAAGCGCGTGTGGCTGAGCCTGGGCCTGCCGACGCCGGCCTATGCCGTGCTGGCCAGCGAGGACGACTGCCGCCGCGCCGCGACGGAACTGGGCTTCCCGCTGATCGTCAAACCGGCCCATGAAGGCTCCAGCATCGGCATGGCCAAGGTGGACGGCGTGGAAGCGCTGATCGCGGCCTGGCGCAGCGCCGCCGAATACGATTCGCAAGTGCTGGTCGAGCAGTGGATCAGCGGCCCCGAGTTCACCGTGGCCACCCTGCGCGGCCGGGTGCTGCCGGCCATCGGCCTGGGCACCCCGCACAGCTTCTACGACTACGACGCCAAGTACCTGGCCAGCGATACCCAGTACCGCATCCCCTGTGGCCTCAGCCCCGAGAAGGAGCGCGAGCTGCAGGACCTGTGCGCCCGCGCCTGCGAGGCGCTGGGCATCCAGGGCTGGGGGCGGACCGACGTGATGCAGGACGCCGAGGGGCGTTTCTGGCTGCTCGAAGTCAACACCGCACCGGGCATGACCGACCACAGCCTGGTGCCCATGGCCGCGCGCGCGGCCGGCCTGGATTTCCAGCAACTGGTGCTGGCGATCCTCGCCGACAGCGTCGAGGCAAGGGGGTAAGACCATGAACGGCGCGATGCTCCGCCACTCGCAACCCGGTATCGGCCGCGCGCCCGCGCGCAAGCCGGTGCCGCGCGGCGCCAGCCGCCTGGTGGCGAAGGAGCCGATCAGCGCTCGCCTGCCCAGGCCCGGCTTCGGCTTCCTGCGCATCCTGATGTGGCCGGTGCTGCTGGCCGTGCTGGGCTTCGGCGCCTACCAGGGCGCGCAGTACGTGCTGCCCTACGCCGACCGCCCGATCGCCAAGATCAGCGTCGAAGGCGACCTCAGCTACATCAGCCAGCAGGCGGTGCAGCAGCGCATCGCGCCGTTCGTCTCGGCCAGCTTCTTCACCATCGACCTGGCCGGCATGCGCCAGGAGCTGGAGCAGATGCCCTGGATCGCCCACGCCGAGGTGCGCCGCGTCTGGCCGGACCAGGTGGTGATCCACCTGGAGGAACAGCTGCCGGTGGCCCGCTGGGGCGACGAGGCGCTGCTGAACAACCAGGGCCAGGCCTTCGCGCCCCACGAGGTGTCGCACTACGAGCACCTGCCGCGCCTGTCCGGCCCGCAGTTCGCCCAGCAGAAGGTGATGCAGCAGTACCAGATCCTCAGCCAGCTGCTGCGGCCCCTGGGCTTCACCATCGCCAGCCTGGAGATGAGCTCGCGCGGCGCCTGGACGCTGGACACCGCCCAGGGCGTGCAGATCGTCCTGGGCCGCGACCACACGGTCGAACAGATCCGCCGTTTCGTGACCATCTACGAAAAGGCCCTGAAAGAACAGATATCGAAGATTGCGCGCATCGACATGCGCTACCCCAACGGCCTGGCCGTGGCGTGGCGCGACCCGCTGCCGCAGACGGACGTGGCCCAGGCCGCGGCCGCGCAGTGATTTGAGGAGACAGCAATAACCATGGCAAGCGTGCAGAGCGGCAAGATGGTGGTCGGCCTGGACATCGGTACCTCCAAGGTGGTGGCACTGGTGGGCGAGGTCGCGGCCGATGGCAAGCTGGAGATCGTCGGCATCGGCACCCACCCGTCGCGCGGCCTGAAGAAGGGCGTGGTGGTGAACATCGAGTCCACCGTGCAGTCCATCCAGCGCGCCATCGACGAGGCGCAGCAGATGGCTGGCTGCCGGATCCACTCGGCCTTCGTCGGCATCGCCGGCAACCACATCCGCAGCCTGAATTCCCACGGCATCGTGGCCATCCGCGACCGCGAGGTCAGCCCGGCCGACATCGACCGCGTGCTCGACGCCGCCCAGGCCGTGGCCATCCCGGCCGACCAGCGGGTGCTGCACACCCTGGCCCAGGACTACGTGATCGACAACCAGGAAGGCGTGCGCGAGCCGCTGGGCATGTCCGGCGTGCGCCTGGAAGCCAAGGTGCACGTGGTGACCTGCGCGGTGAACGCCGCGCAGAACATCGAGAAGTGCGTGCGCCGCTGCGGCCTGGAAGTCGACGACATCATCCTCGAGCAACTGGCCTCGGCCTACTCGGTGATCACCGAGGACGAGAAGGAGCTGGGCGTGTGCCTGGTGGACATCGGCGGCGGCACCACCGACATCGCCATCTTCACCGAGGGCGCCATCCGCCATACGGCGGTGATCCCGATCGCCGGCGACCAGGTCACCAACGACATCGCCATGGCCCTGCGCACCCCCACGCAGTACGCCGAGGAAATCAAGATCCGCTACGCCTGCGCACTGGCCAAGCTGGCCGGCGCGGGCGAAACCATCAAGGTGCCCAGCGTCGGCGACCGGCCGCCGCGGGAACTGTCGCGCCAGGCCCTGGCCGAGGTCGTGGAGCCGCGTTACGACGAGCTCTTCACCCTGGTCCAGGCCGAGCTGCGGCGCAGCGGCTACGAGGACCTGATCCCGGCCGGGATCGTCCTGACCGGTGGCACCGCCAAGATGGAAGGCGCCGTGGAGCTCGCCGAGGAGATCTTCCACATGCCGGTGCGCCTGGGCGTGCCGCAGGGCGTCAAGGGGCTGACCGACGTCGTGCGCAACCCCATCTATTCCACCGGCGTGGGCCTGCTCATGTATGGCCTGCAGAAGCAGTCCGACGGCGTCTCCATGTCCGGCGGCAGCGGCTTCAGCGATGAACCCAAGACACCTGTTCTGGAACGGCTCAAACGCTGGGTCCAGGGCAATTTCTGATTTACCGGCGCGGTAAAACGTAGGCGACACAACTAGAAAGGAAGGAGAAGGGAAAATGTTCGAGCTCGTCGATAACGTCCCACAAACGGCAGTAATCAAAGTCATCGGTGTCGGTGGTGGCGGCGGCAACGCCGTGAACCACATGGCCAAGAACAACGTCGACGGCGTGGAGTTCATCTGCGCCAACACCGACGCCCAGGCGCTGAAGAACATCGCGGCGCGCACCGTGCTGCAGCTCGGTCCGGGCGTGACCAAGGGCCTGGGCGCCGGCGCCAACCCTGAAGTCGGCCGCCAGGCCGCGATCGAGGATCGCGAGCGCATCGCCGAGGTGCTGGAAGGCGCCGACATGGTCTTCATCACCACCGGCATGGGTGGCGGCACCGGTACCGGTGCGGCGCCGATCATCGCCGAGGTGGCCAAGGAAATGGGCATCCTGACCGTCGCGGTGGTCACCCGTCCGTTCCCGTTCGAGGGCCGCAAGCGCATGCAGATCGCCGACGAGGGCATCCGCTCCCTGGCGGAAAGCGTCGACTCGCTGATCACCATCCCCAACGAGAAGCTGCTGACCATCCTCGGCAAGGACGCGAGCCTGCTGGCTGCCTTCGCCAAGGCCGACGACGTGCTGGCTGGCGCCGTGCGCGGCATCTCCGACATCATCAAGCGTCCGGGCATGATCAACGTCGACTTCGCCGACGTGAAGACCGTGATGAGCGAGATGGGCATGGCCATGATGGGCACTGGCGCCGCCAGCGGCCCGAACCGTGCCCGCGAGGCCACCGAGGCGGCGATCCGCAACCCGCTGCTGGAAGACGTCAACCTGCAGGGCGCCCGCGGCATCCTGGTGAACATCACCGCCGGTCCCGACCTGTCCCTGGGCGAGTACTCCGACGTGGGCAACATCATCGAGCAGTTCGCCTCCGAGCACGCCACCGTCAAGGTGGGCACCGTGATCGATCCGGACATGCGCGACGAACTGCACGTCACCGTGGTCGCCACCGGCCTGGGCGCGCGCCTGGAAAAACCGGTCAAGGTGGTCGACAACACCGTGCAGACCCAGGCGGTCAGCAGCCAGGCTCCGGTACAGCGCGAGCAGCAGTCGGTGAACTACCGCGACCTGGACCGCCCGACCGTGATGCGCAACCAGGCGCACGGCAGCGCGGCCACCGCGGCCAAGCTCAACCCGCAGGACGACCTGGACTACCTGGATATCCCGGCATTCCTGCGTCGCCAGGCCGATTGAGGCAATTTATCAGGAGTATGAACGTGATTGGTGTTCAGCAAAGGGCGGTTCTGCTATCATCGCCGCCCATTGTTGACAACAGTTCGCAACTTGCGCGAAAGCGGCCAAAGCCATGATCAGACAACGCACCTTGAAGAACATCATCCGGGCCACCGGCGTCGGTCTGCACTCGGGGGAGAAGGTCTACCTCACCCTGAAGCCGGCTCCGGTGGACAGCGGTATCGTGTTCGTCCGTACCGACCTCGACCCGGTGGTGGAAATCCCGGCACGGGCCTCGAACGTCGGCGAGACCACCATGTCGACCACCCTGGTCAAGGGTGACGTCAAAGTGGATACGGTGGAGCATCTGCTCTCGGCCATGGCTGGCCTGGGCATCGACAACGCCTATGTCGAGCTGTCCGCCTCGGAAGTGCCGATCATGGACGGCAGCGCGGGGCCCTTCGTATTCCTGATCCAATCCGCCGGCCTGCAGGAGCAGGAGGCGGCCAAGAAGTTCATCCGCATCAAGCGTGAAGTGACCGTGGAAGAGGGCGACAAGCGCGCCACTTTCGTTCCCTTCGACGGCTTCAAGGTGAGCTTCGAGATCGATTTCGATCACCCGGTCTTCCGTGGTCGCACCCAGAAGGCGACGGTGGACTTCTCCAGCACTTCCTTCGTCAAGGAAGTCAGCCGCGCGCGGACCTTCGGGTTCATGCGCGACATCGAGTACCTGCGTTCGCAGAACCTGGCGCTCGGTGGCAGCGTGGAGAACGCCATCGTGGTCGACGAGTATCGCGTGCTCAACGAAGATGGTCTTCGTTACGAGGACGAGTTCGTCAAGCACAAGATCCTGGACGCCATCGGTGACCTGTACCTGCTTGGTAACAGCCTTATCGGCGAGTTCCGCGGCTTCAAGTCCGGCCATGCCCTGAACAACCGCCTGCTCCGCGCGCTCATCGCGGACAAGGAGGCCTGGGAAGTGGTCACCTTCGAAGACGCGAGCACCGCGCCGATTTCCTACATGCGGCCCGCTGCGGCCGTTTGAGGAAACCTTCCTCCTTTCAAGCTGTACATATTGAAGGCCACCTCCGGGTGGCCTTTTTTTATGTGCGTGAAATGACGCGGGCAGGATGCTTGGAGGTTGGAGAAGGAAAATTCACACGAGTTCACCGGCAAAGGCCGATGAAAGGCCCGAACGGATCGGCGGTAGGGGCGGGGCTCAGTCTTCGCGCGGGCGGCTGCGGCTGGCCAGGCGTTCCAGGGCGGCCTTCAGGCGCGGGTTGCTGATGCCTTCGGCGGCTTCCTGCAGGGCTTCGGCGGCGGCGACGGAGAGCTGGTGGCTGCGCACCGGCGCCTGGCGCTCGACCTGGGGCTGGACCTTGAACAGGATGTGCTGCAGCCCGGCGAACTCGTCGAACATCTGCAACTGGCGCAGCAGGCGTTTCTGCTGGTAGCGCAGGCGCGTGGCCCAGTGCGCGTCGGTCAGCACCAGCAGCAGGCTGCCGGCGCGCCAGGCGGCGACCCGGCAATGCGGGCGCGCGGCCGGCTGCAGCTGGCTGTCGAGCAGCTGTTGCAGCTGGGCGAGGCGCTGGGCCTCGTTGAACAGCGTCTGCAACGGCTTGGCTTCGCGCAGCAGCTTGGTGGTGGCCTGTGCCGGCAGCGGGCGGAACGCCATGGCGAAAATTCCGGGGTTGTTGAGCGGCGATGGTATCAGAATAGGGGCATCCCGGGCCGCCGCGCCGACGTCCGTCGCAGCCGAGCCTTGAACTTTCCCCGTGCGACACAATATAAAGCAGGCGGGCTGCCAGTCCGCCCCCGCGTTCCGGCCAGGCAATGTGCATGCTGGGAAAGTCCCCGGCATGACCTGGGCACTTCTTTCGTTCACGTTTCCGAGTAGAATGCCCCCTTTGCCGTCGATGCAAGCCGCGGCCAGCCAGTCGGGCAGCCCTCCATTCCCCAAGTTCGGATGACCCAGTCGATATGTTTGCGCCTTTGTTGAAAAAACTCTTTGGAAGCAAGAACGAGCGTGAAGTGAAGCGCATGGCCAAGCAGGTCCAGGCCATCAATGCGCTCGAGCCACAGATGGTGGCGCTTTCCGATGAGCAACTGAAGGCCAAGACCGAAGAGTTCAAGGCGCGCGTGGCCAAGGGCGAAAGCCTCGACGACCTGCTTCCCGAAGCCTTCGCCGTGGCCCGCGAGGCGGGCAAGCGGGTGATGGGCATGCGTCACTTCGACGTCCAGCTGATCGGCGGCATGAGCCTGCACGAAGGCAAGATCGCCGAGATGCGCACCGGCGAGGGCAAGACCCTGGTGGGCACCCTGGCGGTGTACCTGAACGCGCTGTCCGGCAAGGGCGTGCACGTGGTCACCGTGAACGACTACCTGGCCCGCCGCGACGCCAACTGGATGCGTCCGCTGTACGAATTCCTCGGCCTGTCGGTCGGCGTGGTCACGCCGTTCCAGCCGCCGGAGGAGAAGCGCGCGGCCTACGCCTCGGACATCACCTACGGCACCAACAACGAATTCGGTTTCGACTACCTGCGCGACAACATGGCCTTCAGCCTGCAGGACAAGTTCCAGCGCGAGCTGAACTTCGCCGTGGTCGACGAAGTGGACTCCATCCTCATCGACGAGGCGCGCACCCCGCTGATCATCTCCGGCCAGGCCGAAGACAGCTCCGAGCTGTACATCAAGATCAACAAGCTGATCCCGCGCCTGAAGCGCCACATCGAGGAAGTCGAGGGCCAGGTGACCCAGCAGGGCCACTACAGCATCGACGAGAAGACCCGCCAGGTCGAACTCAACGAGCAGGGCCACGCCTACGTCGAGGAACTGCTGAGCCAGGCCGGCCTGCTGGGCGAGGGCGAGAGCCTCTACTCGGCGCACAACCTCAGCCTGCTGACCCACGTCTACGCCGCGCTGCGCGCCCACACCCTGTTCCACCGCAACGTCGAGTACATCGTCCAGGGCGACCAGGTCCTGCTGATCGACGAGCACACCGGCCGCACCATGCCCGGCCGCCGCCTCTCCGAGGGCCTGCACCAGGCCATCGAGGCCAAGGAAAACCTGCCGATCCAGGCCGAGAGCCAGACCCTGGCCTCCACCACCTTCCAGAACTACTTCCGCCTCTACACCAAGCTGTCCGGCATGACCGGCACCGCCGACACCGAGGCCTTCGAATTCCGCCAGATCTACGGCCTGGACGTGGTGGTGATCCCGACCCACCGGCCGATCGCCCGCAAGGACTTCAACGACCTGGTCTACCTGACCCAGGAAGAGAAGTACGCCGCGATCATCACCGACATCCAGCAGAGCCAGGCCCTGGGCCGGCCGATCCTGGTCGGTACCGCGTCCATCGAGACCTCCGAGTACGTGTCCAAGCTGCTGGAGCAGGCCGGCATCGAGCACAAGGTGCTCAACGCCAAGTACCACGAGAAGGAAGCCGAGATCATCGCCCAGGCCGGTGCGCCGGGCTCGGTGACCATCGCCACCAACATGGCCGGCCGTGGTACCGACATCCTCCTGGGCGGCAACTGGGAAGCCGAGATCGCCAGCCTGGAGAACCCCAGCGACGAGCAGATCGCCCAGATCAAGGCCGAGTGGCAGAAGCGCCACCAGCAGGTGATCGAGTCCGGCGGCCTGCACGTGATCGCCTCCGAGCGCCACGAGTCCCGCCGTATCGACAACCAGCTGCGGGGCCGTTCCGGCCGCCAGGGTGACCCGGGTTCCAGCCGCTTCTACCTGTCGCTGGAAGACAACCTGATGCGTATCTTCGCCTCCGACCGGGTGAAGAACTTCATGAAGGCCCTGGGCATGCAGCCGGGCGAGGCCATCGAGCACCGCATGGTCAGCAACGCCATCGAGAAGGCGCAGCGCAAGGTCGAAGGCCGCAACTTCGACATCCGCAAGCAACTGCTCGAGTTCGACGACGTGGCCAACGAGCAGCGCAAGGTGATCTACCACATGCGCAACAGCCTGCTGGCCGCGGAGAACATCGGCGACACCATCGCCGAGTTCCGCGAGGAAGTGCTGAACAACACCATCAGCCAGCACATCCCGCCGCAGTCGCTGCCCGAGCAATGGGACATCTCTGGCCTGGAAGCCTCGCTGTACAGCGACTTCGGCCTGAAGCTGCCGGTCCAGCAGTGGCTGGACGACGACGAGAAACTCTACGAGGAGACCCTGCGCGAGAAGATCCTCGCCGAGCTGGTCGCCGCCTACAACGAGAAGGAAGAGCTGGCCGGCGCCGAGGCGCTGCGCACCTTCGAGAAGCAGATGCTGCTGCGCGTGCTGGACGACCTGTGGAAGGACCACCTGTCCACCATGGACCACCTGCGCCACGGCATCCACCTGCGCGGCTACGCGCAGAAGAACCCGAAGCAGGAGTACAAGCGCGAGTCCTTCAACCTGTTCCAGGAACTGCTGGATTCCATCAAGCGCGACACCATCCGCGTGCTGTCCTTCGTCCAGGTCCGCCGCGAGGACCCGGCCGAGGAAGAGGCGCGCCTGCGCCGCGAGGCCGAGGAAATGGCCAAGCGCATGCAGTTCCAGCACGCCGAGGCGCCGTCCATCGACCAGGCCCCCGATGCCGAGGAAGGCGAAGAGGGCGAGCAGGGCCCGGCCCAGGTCGTGCCGCTGGAGCCGGTGCGCGCCGAGCCGAAGATCGGCCGCAACGAGCTGTGCCCCTGCGGTTCCGGCAAGAAGTACAAGCATTGCCATGGCCAGGTGAACTGATCCGCCTGACCTGACCACACGACGCCGCGACCGGCCCTGCCGCTCGCGGCGTTTTTCACATTCGATCCACCCTTTTTCGTAAGGAGCACATCCATGGCTGTCGGTCTCGGCCCCATCTCCACCCTGCATCCGGTCCCCGGCTTCGAACTGGGCATCGCTTCCGCCGGCATCAAGCGCCCCGGTCGCAAGGACGTCGTGGTGATGCGCTGCGCCGAAGGCTCCACCGTAGCCGGGGTGTTCACCACCAACGCCTTCTGCGCCGCGCCCGTGCTGCTGTGCAAGAAGCGCTTCCTCGGGCCGGTGCGCTACCTGGTGACCAACACCGGCAACGCCAACGCCGGCACCGGCGAGCCGGGCCTGGCCAACGCCTCGGCGGTGTGCGCCAGGCTGGCCGAGCTGGCCGGGGTGGACGAAAGCCAGGTGCTGCCGTTCTCCACCGGGGTGATCGGCGAGCCGCTGCCGGTGGCCAAGATCGAGGCCGCGCTGCCAGCCGCCCTGGCCGCCCTGGGCCCGGACAACTGGGCCGAGGCCGCCGCCGGCATCATGACCACCGACACCCTGCCCAAGGGGGCCACCCGCCAGTTCGAGCATGACGGCGTCACCGTCACC
>NZ_JAZAQP010000030.1:0-11678 GCF_036231725.1 Pseudomonas sp. JH-2
GGCATCCTGGCCAGCGCTCGCTTCCCCATGCACACCAGCCTGCTGGAAGGGGTAAACAACCGCATCAAGGTGATCAAACGAATGGCCTATGGTTTCCGGGACTCGGACTACTTCTTCCTGAAAATCAAGGCCGCCTTCCCCGGGAAAGCGCGATGAACCTTTTTGTTTTGGGCTGTACTGAAATAGTCGGCCTGCTTGGAAGCCTCCCCCTGGCATTCGTAAAATTTTGTCTATCCAGGCCCCTGCATTTCAAATAATGTTCATGCAGTTAAAAAATCTCTAGCCAGGAGCACAGAATGGAGAGCCAGTTCGTCGGCTATGCCTTTCTGGTCGAAGCCCTGAAGCTGAAAGTCTTCCCGATTCAGCGTCCCGCGGCGATCAGGCCTGTCACACGGATCGAACCGTTGGGCAGTCCCCGCAACGCCTCGCAATTGCATCACAGGCCTTGGTTGGCCCGGTGACCAAGCCAGCAAATCCAGACCTATCGACCGAATAGTGCCGCCTGCCAGTGCTTCTCGCTGACGATGGCCAACGAGCAGCCATTTTCTCGCAGTTCCACAGCCTTCTTGATCTTCGTGCCATAGGTACTGTGGAGCCATTGCTCGTTCCCTATTTCCCCAACGACCAGGTAATGGATCTTCTTGCTCACACCGGGTGCGATCTGGCCTCCGCGCTCGACAACCAACGCCTCGCAGTCCTTGCGCGGGCCGTACGCCATGACACCTGTGAACAGAAACAGCCGCCCACTCCATACGAGTTCGGGGACGGGATGATCGAGGGGCAGTGCATTCGAAGGAGCGAAAGCATTGTCGCTCGCCCTGAGCCTGGCTGCGCTCAAACCGGCGAAGCTACGGAGGATTCCCAGCAACTCCGCGGCCTCATCAGCATCCAGCACGCCATCGGAGAGCATGTCCGATAGCCGGCGATACAACAGGTTGATCACCGGATCCTCGAGATGCACGAGATTGGCCGAGATCCAGTTTTCCAGGAACTCGGCCTCCTGCTGGTTGATATGCCCGTCCGCAGTAATGCCGGCAGCCAGCCCCAGCAGAGCATCCGCAGAACGCCGGTCGATCCGCGCTTCATGGAAAAAGCAGCTGCCTTCGAACTCTCGATGTAGATCAGCCATTGGCATCCTCTGCTTCGTCACTGCTCCCGGGGCCGGCCAGTTTCGCCAGGTCGGAGGTGAACACCACCGTCATGCCCGTTGCCGAACAGACCAGAGAGAGTTCCTCGGCAAGATCGATGCGCAGGTCTTCGCCACGCAGGCCCTGCCACTCGGCGAGGTACCTGTAGGACCCGAACTTCTCCGGCTTCTTGAGCCGTTTCACGACGCCGCCCTTCCACCCCAGGGGTGGCAATCCACCTGCCAGGCAGGCTTCGGCCAATTGCGGCTCGACCGCGGCACGCCTCCGGCCGACCTCCCAGCACTGGATCAACCCTCGGTCGGTTCCCTTCCAGGTCTCGTTCCAATCCAGGCCCGAGCGCAGGGGCTCGCTGATTGCGCGTTCGATGACGTTCACGTTGAAGGCTCCTCGTCCATGACATCTGGCCAGGCAGCGCTTTGGATTCGAGAAGCCAAAAGCCAAGCACTTGCCTGACAGCTCGGAGTGAATGAAAGGCTCACTGCCCCATGATCTGCCGGTAGCGGCGCTGGTATTCCTCGTAGCTCAGGCCTGTTTCCGTGTTGAGCTTATTGAGCTGCTGTTGCTGCCACTGGTCCTTGTT
This sequence comes from Pseudomonas sp. JH-2, assembly GCF_036231725.1. Classification (NCBI taxonomy): domain Bacteria; kingdom Pseudomonadati; phylum Pseudomonadota; class Gammaproteobacteria; order Pseudomonadales; family Pseudomonadaceae; genus Pseudomonas; species Pseudomonas sp. JH-2. Next base: position 1,729 of record NZ_JAZAQP010000030.1, read on the forward strand.
CAACGAGCCACTGGCCTGACTGGAAGCCACCGGCGCCTGCTGCGGAGCCACCTGGCTGACCTGGGCATCGAGGTTGCCGATGCACTGGTACTTGATGACCACCTGCCCAGCCGCGCAATTGCCCCAACCATCCCACTGGTTGCAGTTCTGCGTCTTGCCGCCGAACGCTTCCGCGTCCCGATAGCCCCAGACCGCGCATTTCCGCTGGGCAAGCCCCTGCGCCTGATCCATGTTGACCACTGGCTGCTCGAACTGCTGGAAGTCATAGGCCATGTCGACCGTCCCGTCGGCACGGCTGCCGCCGGTGGCGTAGAAGTTCTTCTTGACGGCGCAACCACTGCTTGCAGCGATGGCTAGTACGAGGATGGCGAGGGAAAGCGGGCGCATGGCGACCTCCTTGTCATGATTGACAGCATTCTGCCATCAGTCTGAATCCCCCGTCATCCCGCTTGCCGGTTCGAGTCCCGCTCCGGGCATCCCACCTTAATACCCGACGCCTCTCCCCAGCCCCGCCGCAACCATCCGTCGCCAGACCCCACCGCCTCCACCCCCCCGCCTCTTGCACTTCCAATATTATGGTATACCATCAGACCAAATCGCACAGAGACACCCAAGGAGTGCCCATGAGCTTCGAAATCCGCAAGATCGTCAGCTACGTCGAGGAAACCTTCATCGAGGGCGGCAAGGCTGCCGAGAAGCCGGTGACCATGGCCGGGCTGGCCGTGGTGATCAGGAACCCCTGGCTGGGCCGTGGCTTCGTCGAGGACCTCAAGCCGGAGATCCGCGCCAACTGCTCCGACCTGGGTGCGCTGATGGTCGAGCGCCTGACCGCGCTGATCGGTGGCGCCGGCAGGATCGAAGCCTACGGCAAGGCCGCCGTGGTCGGCGCCGATGGCGAGATCGAGCATGCCTCGGCGGTGATCCACACCCTGCGCTTCGGCAACCACTACCGCAAGGCGGTGGACGCCAAGAGCTACCTGAGCTTCACCAACAAGCGCGGCGGCCCGGGCACCTCGATCCAGATCCCGATGATGCACAAGGACGACGAGGGCCTGCGTTCGCACTACATCACCCTGGAGATGCAGATCGAGGACGCGCCGCGCGCCGACGAGATCGTCGTGGTCCTGGGCGCCGCCGACGGCGGCCGCCTGCACCCGCGCATCGGCAACCGCTACATCGACCTAGAAGAGCTGGCCGCCGAGCAGGCCCAGTGATTCCGCGGCCAGTGCAGGAGCGTTCCATGATTCGGCTCACCGCTGAACACACACCGGCCGGCACCAGCTACCTGGCGACCGGCCAGGGCCAACCCGTGGTACTGATCCACGGCGTCGGCCTGAACAAGGAAATGTGGGGCGGGCAGATCGTCGGCCTGGCCCCGCATTACCGGGTCATCGCCTACGACATGCTCGGCCACGGCGCCAGCCCGCGCCCCGAACCGGGCACCGGGCTGGTCGGCTACGCCGCGCAGCTGCGCGAGCTGCTCGACCACCTGCAGATCCCCCAGGCCACGGTCATCGGCTTCTCCATGGGTGGCCTGGTGGCGCGCGCCTTCGCCCTGCACCATCCGCAGCAGCTGCAGGGCCTGGTGATCCTCAACAGTGTGTTCAACCGCAGCGCCGAACAGCGCGCCGGCGTCATCGAGCGCACCCGCCAGGCCGCCGAGCACGGCCCCGACGCCAATGCCGAGGCCGCGCTGTCGCGCTGGTTCAGCCGCGAGTACCAGGCAGCCAACCCGGCGCAGATCGCCGCCATCCGCCAGACACTGGCGAGCAACGACCCGCAGGGCTACCTGACCACCTACGAACTGTTCGCCACCCAGGACATGTACCGCACCGAGGACCTGGGCAGCATCCGCGTGCCGACCCTGGTCGCCACCGGCGAGCTGGACCCCGGCTCGACCCCGGAGATGGCCCGGCAGCTGGCCGCACGCATTCCCGGCGCGCAGGTGGCCATACTCGATGAACAACGCCACATGATGCCGGTGGAGTCGCCGCGCCTGGTCAACCAGGTGCTGCTGGACTTCCTGCACCAGGCCCTGAGCCTGCCGAACCAGACCGAGGGGATAGTCGCATGACACTCGCCCGCTTCCAGATGTGCATCGACGGCCAATGGCTCGATGCGCTTTCCGGCAAGACCTTCGAAAGCCTCGACCCGTCCAGCGCGCAGCCCTGGGCGCTGCTGCCCGATGCCGCCGAGGAAGACGTCGAGCGCGCCGTGCAGGCCGCGCAGAAGGCCTTCGAGAATCCCGCCTGGCGCAAACTCAGCGCCACCGCCCGCGGCAAGCTGCTGCGCCGCCTGGGCGACCTGATCGCTGAGAACAGGGAGCACCTGGCCCAGCTGGAGAGCCGCGACAACGGCAAGCTGATCCGCGAGACCCGCGGCCAGGTCGGCTACCTGCCGGAGTTCTTCCACTACACCGCGGGCCTGGCCGACAAGCTCGAAGGCGGCACCCTGCCGATCGACAAGCCGGACATGTTCGCCTACACCGTGCACGAGCCGCTGGGCGTGGTGGCCGGGATCATCCCCTGGAACAGCCCGCTGTACCTCACCGCGATCAAGCTGGCCCCGGCCCTGGCCGCCGGCAACACCATCGTGCTCAAGCCGTCGGAACACGCCTCCGCGACCGTCCTCGAGCTGGCCCGCCTGGCCCTGGAGGCCGGCTTCCCGGCCGGCGTGGTCAACGTGGTCACCGGCTTCGGCCCGAGCACCGGCGCGGCCCTGACGCGCCACCCGCTGGTGCGCAAGATCGCCTTCACCGGCGGCGCCGCCACCGCCCGCCACGTGGTGCGCAGCAGCGCGGAGAACTTCGCCAAGCTGTCGCTGGAACTGGGCGGCAAGTCGCCGAACATCATCTTCGCCGACGCCGACCTGGACAGCGCCATCAACGGCGTGGTGGCCGGCATCTACGCCGCCACCGGGCAGAGCTGCGTGGCCGGCTCGCGGCTGCTGGTGCAGCGCGAGATCTACGACGAGTTCGTCCAACGCCTGATCGAACGCGCCCAGCGCATCCGCATCGGCAACCCGCAGGAAGACGCCAGCGAGATGGGCCCCATGGCCACCGCGCAGCAACTGGCGGTGGTCGAGGGCCTGGTGGCCGCGGCCAAGGCCGAGGGCGCGCGCCTGCTGATGGGCGGCAAGCGCCCCGAGGGCCAGGGCGAGGGCTGGTACTACGAGCCGACGCTGTTCGCCTGCGACAGCCACTCCATGCGCATCATGCAGGAGGAAGTGTTCGGCCCGGTGGCCTCGGTCATCCCCTTCGACGACGAGGCCGAGGCGCTGGCCCTGGCCAACGACTCGCAGTACGGCCTGGCCGCCGGCATCTGGACCCGCGACCTGGGCCGCGCCCACCGCCTGGCGCGCGACGTGCGCTCGGGGATCATCTGGGTCAACACCTACCGCGCGGTCTCGGCCATGGCGCCGATCGGCGGCTTCCACCAGAGCGGCTACGGCCGCGAGAGCGGCATCGACTCGGTGCTGGCCTACACCGAACTGAAGACGGTGTGGATCAACCTCTCGCAGGCGCCCATGCCCGACCCCTTCGTGATGCGCTGAGGTACAGACCATGATCGAACCCGGAATCTACAAGGAAGTCATGGGCTCCTTCCCCTCGGGGGTGACCGTGGTCACCACCCTGGACGCCGCGGGCGGCATCGTCGGCATCACCGCCAGCGCCTTCAGCGCGCTGTCGATCGACCCTGCGCTGGTGCTGTTCTGCCCCAACTACGCCTCGGACACCTACCCGATCCTGCGCGACAGCAAGCAGTTCGCCATCCACCTGCTGTGCGCCGACCAGCAGGCCGAGGCCTATGCCTTCGCCGGCAAGGGCAAGGACAAGGCCAAGGGCATCGACTGGTACCTGAGCGAGCGGGGCAACCCGCTGCTGCGCAAGGCCACGGCGATCATCGAGTGCGAGCTGTGGCGCGAGTACGACGGCGGCGACCACGCCATCATCGTCGGCGCGGTGAAGAACCTGATCCTGCCCGAGCAGGCGGTGACGCCCATGGTCTACCACCGCGGCAAGCTCGGCGCCCTGCCGCAGCTGGCCTGATCGTCACGCCCCGTGGGAGCGAGCCTGCTCGCTCCTACAGGTAGCGGAGAAACACTGACGCAGGGTGGCGTTGAGCGAAGCGATACCCATCACCACGGCCGCATGGGTTTCGCAAGCTCGACCCCTCCTGCGAGAAGCACCTCGGAGCAGCCGGCAGACAGTTGCTCCTACATGAAAGCAGGAGCATGCGATGAGCAACGAGAAATACGACAAGGGCCTGGCCATCCGCACCCAGGTGCTGGGCGAGGCCTACGTGAACAGGTCGCTGGCCGCCGCCGACGAGTTCAGCAAGCCGCTGCAGGAACTGGTCACCGAGTACTGCTGGGGCCACGTCTGGGGCCGCGAGGGTTTGTCGCTGAAAGAACGCAGCATGATAAACTTGGCGATGATTTCGGCCCTCAACCGGCCGCACGAACTGAAGCTGCACATCCGCGGCGCCCTGCGCAACGGGCTCAGCCGCGAGCAGATCCGCGAAATCCTGCTCCAGGTCGGCATCTACTGCGGCGTCCCGGCGGCGGTCGACAGCTTCCGCCTGGCCCGCGAGGCCTTCGCCGAGGCCGATGCCGAGACCCAGGGCTAGGCCGCTTCACCCCCTACGGACAGCCATAACCAGAGCGGACCACATGAAACGCTTGCCCCTCGACGATAGCTTCAAGGTCAACCGCAACCCCGTGACCCTGCGCGAGATTGTGCTGGACAAGCTGCGCGGCGCCATCCTCAACTTCCAGTTGCTGCCGGGCGACCGCCTGGTGGAGCGCGACCTCTGCGACCGCCTCGGCGTCAGCCGCACCTCGGTGCGCGAGGCCCTGCGCCACCTGGAGTCCGAGGGGCTGGTGGAGTTCGCCGACGCCAAGGGCCCGCGGGTGGCCATCATCACCCTGGAAGACGCCTGCGACATCTACGAGCTGCGCTGCGTGCTCGAGGGCATGATCGTCCAGCTGTTCACCCTGAACGCCAAGGCCAAGGACATCCGCGCCCTGGAGCGCGCCCTCGAGGAGAACCGCAAGGCCCTGGAGGAAGGCGACCTGCAGCAGGTGCTGGATTCGGTGCAGGGCTTCTACGACGTGCTGCTGGAAGGCTCGGGCAACCGCATCGCCGCCACCCAGCTGCGCCAGTTGCAGGCGCGCATCAGCTACCTGCGCGCCACCTCGGTGTCCCAGGCCAACCGCCGCGGGGCGAGCAACCAGGAGATGGAGAAGATAGTCGCGGCGATCAAGAGCGGCGACCCGGCGGCCGCGCACCAGGCCTCGGTGGACCACGTGCGCGCCGCGGCCAAGGTGGCGCTGGACTACCTGAAGTCCAAGCAGGAAGAGGATGGCAAGGTCCGCGAGATCGCCACCCCCATCGTCCTCAAAGAGCCGCGCATAGGACGCTGACGCCATGCCCGCCCCGCGCTTCTGCCCGCAGTGCGGCGGCGACCGGATGGAACGCCGCCAGCCGCCGGGGGACACCCACGAGCGCCTGCTGTGCGGCGCCTGCGGCTACATCCACTACGAGAACCCCAAGGTCATTGCCGGCTGCATCATCGAGCGCGACGGCCAGTACCTGCTGTGCCAGCGCGCCATCCCGCCGCGCCCCGGCACCTGGACGCTGCCGGCCGGCTTCATGGAAAGCGGCGAGACCACCGAACAGGCGGCCCTGCGCGAGGTCTGGGAAGAGAGCGGCGTGCGCGCCGAGATCCTCTCGCCCTACTCCATCTTCAGCGTGCCGAAGATCAGCGAGGTGTACATCATCTTCCGCGCCCAGGCGCTGGAGATCACCGACGCCTATGGCCCGGAGACCCTCGACCGGCGCTTCTTCGCGCCTGAAGACATTCCCTGGGAGCAGATTTACTACCCGGCAATCCGGCAGATTCTCGAGCGCTACATCGAGGAGCGGCAGGCGGGGGTGTATGGGATCTATATGGGGAATGACGATAGCGGGAAGATCCACTTCATTCGCTGATTGCGGCTTCTGCTTTTCGTAGGAGCGAGGGGGTGCCTAGCTCTTGCTCGCGAATGGTGTTTCCCGGTGACTGTGGTGTGTTGGGCCAACTCCGCTCCCTCTCCCTAACCCTCTCCCTGAAGGGAGAGGGGACCGTTCGGCCTCAAGCGTAACCTTGGCGCTCGCCGGCACATAAGAAGTTGCCGGCCATCACAAGACCCAAAGCAGACACGGACAAGCCCCCTCTCCCTTCAGGGAGAGGGCTGGGGAGAGGGGACGAAATCACCCTCAAACACCAGCGCTGCCGGGAAACGCCGGTTCGCGAGCAAGCTCGCTCCTACAAAAGACCCCTCCCTCAGAGCTCAACCCCCTCGACGATGATCACCTCCGCCTTCGCCGCCCCCTGCCGCTGCGCCCAGGCCTCCTGGTATTCCTTCGAGCGGTAGCAGGCCAGCGCCTGGTCGTAGGAGTCGAACTCGATCACCACGCTGCGCTGCGGCGTCGGGCGGCCCTCCAGGGCCTCGGAGCGGCCGCCGCGGGCGAGGATGCGGCCGCCGTACAGGGCGAAGGCCGCTGGCGCGCGGCGGGTGTATTGGCTGTACTGCTCGGGGTCGGTGACGTCCACGTGGGCGATCCAGTAGGCCTTCATGGCAACCTCTTGGTGACAGTGATTTTGTGTATGATGGTATACCAAAATAATCTTCCCGCCATACCCCGGAGCCGGCCATGCCGTTCAATACCACCGAAGAAATCATCGAGGACTTCCGCCAGGGCCGCATGGTGCTGCTGGTGGACGACGAGGACCGCGAGAACGAGGGCGACCTGCTTCTGGCCGCCGAGTTCTGCACGCCCGACGCCATCAACTTCATGGCCCGCGAGGCGCGCGGGCTGATCTGCCTCACCCTCACCGAGGAGCACTGCCTGCGCCTCGGCCTGGAGCAGATGGTGCCGAACAACGCCAGCCCCTACTCCACCGCCTTCACCGTCTCCATCGAGGCAGCCACCGGGGTGACCACCGGCATCTCCGCCGCCGACCGCGCGCGCACCGTGCAGGCCGCGGTGGCGCCGGGGGCCAGCGCGGCGGACATCGTCCAGCCCGGGCACATCTTCCCGCTGCGTGCCCGCGAGGGCGGCGTGCTCACCCGCGCCGGGCACACCGAGGCCGGCTGCGACCTGGCGCGCCTGGCCGGGCTGACCCCGGCGGCGGTCATAGTCGAAGTGATGAACGACGACGGCAGCATGGCCCGCCGCCCCGAGCTGGAAGCCTTCGCCGCGCAGCACGGGATCAGGATCGGCACCATCGCCGACCTCATCCACTACCGCCTGAGCACCGAGCACACCGTGCGGCGCATCGGCGAGCGCGAGCTGCCCACGGTGCACGGCAGCTTCCGCCTGGTGACCTTCGAGGACCGCATCGAGGACGGCGTGCACATGGCCATGGTGATGGGCGACATCGACCCCGCCGAACCGACCCTGGTGCGCGTGCACGTGATCGACCCGCTGCGCGACCTGGTCGGCGCCGAGTACGCCGGGCCGAAGAACTGGACGCTGTGGGCGGCCCTGCAGCGCGTGGCCGAGGAAGGCCGCGGCGTGGTGGTGGTGCTGGCCAACCACGAGTCGTCCCAGGCGCTGCTGGAGCGCGTGCCGCAGCTCACCCAGCCGAGCCGGCCGTTCACCCGCTCGCAGTCGCGCATCTATTCGGAGATCGGCGCCGGCGCGCAGATCCTCCAGGACCTGGGCGTGAGCAAGCTGCGCCACCTCGGCCCGCCGCTGAAATACGCCGGCCTCACCGGCTACGGGCTGGAAGTGGTGGAAAGCGTGCCCTTCGACGACTGGAAGCCGGCCACCGAGGCCTGACCACCGGTCGGCCGGTACTGGCCGCCGGCCAGCTCGCGGGCGCCCGGACGTGTGGATAAACGCTAGAAAAATCAGTCGATTGCCGCCATCGGGCGGCAACCGAAAAGCCGCCAGGGACGGCGCTAACCGGCAATCCACGGGGCCTGGAACGGGGCGAAGGCTTGCAGAAAGTTTGGAATACCATAATATGACATTCCGTAGGCCGAAGATTGTCTCGGCGCCCCCGAACACGGGACAGCCTGAACAACGCTCCGGACAAGGCCGACCCTGACAGGCCCAGATGGCCACTGCTCCTGATGGGCAGGCACACAGCGCCTGCCCGCGCACAAACACAACAACGAGGGCATGTACATGGTGTTCAAGAAACGTGCAGTCGCGGCGACTCTCGCCGCCATCCTGGGCCTGGCCGGCACCGCCGCCAGCGCCGCCGACGCCATCAGCTTCGTGAGCTGGGGCGGCACCACCCAGGACGCCCAGAAACAGGCCTGGGCCGAGCCCTTCAGCCAGGCCAGCGGCATCCGCGTGGTGCAGGACGGCCCCACCGACTACGGCAAGCTCAAGGCCATGGTCGAAAGCGGCAACGTGCAGTGGGACGTGGTGGACGTGGAGGCGGACTTCGCCCTGCGCGCCGCCGCCGAAGGCCTGCTGGAGCCGCTGGACTTCAACGTCATCAAGCGCGAGCGCATCGACCCGCGCTTCGTCTCCGACCACGGCGTGGGCTCCTTCTACTTCTCCTTCGTGCTCGGCTACAACCAGGGCAAGGTCGGCGGCAACGCCCCGCAGGACTGGAGCGCGCTGTTCGACACCAAGACCTACCCGGGCAAGCGCGCCCTGTACAAGTGGCCGAGCCCCGGCGTGCTGGAACTGGCCCTGCTGGCCGACGGCGTGCCCGCCGACAAGCTCTACCCGCTGGACCTGGACCGCGCCTTCAAGAAGCTCGACAGCATCAAGAAGGACATCGTCTGGTGGGGCGGCGGCGCCCAGTCCCAGCAGCTGCTGGCCTCCGGCGAGGCGACCATGGGGCAGTTCTGGAACGGCCGCGTCTACGCCCTGCAGCAGGACGGCGCGCCGGTGGGCGTGAGCTGGAAGCAGAACCTGGTCATGGCCGACTTCCTGGTGGTGCCCAAGGGCTCGAAGAACAAGGACGCGGCCATGAAGTTCCTGGCCGAGGCCTCCAGCGCCAAGGGCCAGGCCGACTTCGCCAACCTCACCGCCTACGCCCCGGTCAACCTCGACAGCGTCGGCCAGCTCAAGGGCGACCTCGCCCCCAACCTGCCGACCGCCTACGCTAAGGATCAGATCACCCTCGACTACGCGTACTGGGCCAAGAACGGCCCGGCCATCGCGGCACGGTGGAACGAATGGCTGGTCAAGTGAAGCTGACGGCCGCTCCCCACGGCCGCTCCACTCCCGTCGACGGCGCCGCGCGCGCCGCCGACGCGGTGCAAACGAGGTCGCCGATGAAGCCGCAAGGCGTGTCGCCCTGGCGCGGCTCGGCCAAGCTGCTGCCGGCCCTGCTGTTCCTCGGCCTGTTCTTCCTCGCCCCGCTGGTCGGCCTGCTGCTGCGCGGCGTGCTCGAACCCACCCCGGGGCTGGACAACTACGCCCAGCTGTTCGCCAACTCGGCCTACACGCGGGTGCTGTTCAACACCTTCGCGGTGGGCGCGCTGGTCACCCTGATCAGCCTGCTGCTGGGCTTCCCCCTGGCCTGGGCGATCACCCTGGTGCCGCGTGGCTGGGGCCGCTGGCTGCTGAACATCGTGCTGCTGTCGATGTGGACCAGCCTGCTCGCCCGCACCTACTCCTGGCTGGTGTTGCTGCAGGCCTCCGGGGTGATCAACAAGGTGCTGATGGCCCTGGGCATCATCGACCAGCCGCTGGAACTGGTGCACAACCTCACCGGCGTGGTGATCGGCATGAGCTACATCATGATCCCGTTCATCGTGCTGCCGCTGCAGGCGACCATGGCGGCCATCGACCCCATGGTGCTGCAGGCCGGCTCGATCTGCGGCGCCAGCCCCTGGAGCAACTTCTTCAAGGTGTTCCTGCCGCTGTGCCGGCCGGGGCTGTTCTCCGGCGGGCTGATGGTGTTCGTCATGTCCCTGGGCTACTACGTCACCCC
>NZ_JAZAQP010000030.1:11709-84731 GCF_036231725.1 Pseudomonas sp. JH-2
CTGCCGGAATTCATCGTCCAGCAGGTGCAGTCCTTCCTCAACTGGGGCCTGGCCAGCGCCGCCGCGGCGTTGCTGATCCTGATCACCCTGGTGCTGTTCTACGTCTACCTGAAAGTGCAGCCGGAATCCCCGGTCGGCGCCAGTAACGCGAGGTAAGCCGCCATGCTGCTCTCCCCCAACGCCATGGGCCCGCGCCTGCGCGGCGGGCTGTACCTGGTCACCGGCCTGATCGCCGCCTTCCTGCTGCTGCCGATCGTGTTCATCGTGCTGCTGTCGTTCGGCTCCTCGCAGTGGCTGGTGTTCCCGCCGCCGGGCTGGACGCTGAAGTGGTACACCCAGTTCTTCGCCAACCCCGAATGGATGGACGCCGCCCTGGCCAGCCTCAAGGTGGCGGTGCTGACCACTGTCTGCGCGGTGGCCCTGGGCCTGCCGACCGCCTTCGCCCTGGTGCGCGGCAGGTTCCCCGGCCGCGAGCTGCTCTACGGCCTGTTCACCCTGCCGATGATCGTACCGCTGGTGATCATCGCCGTGGCGGTGTACGCGCTGTTCCTCAAGCTGGGCTACACCGGCACGCTGTTCGCCTTCGTGGTCAGCCACGTGATAGTCGCCCTGCCCTTCACCATCATCTCGATCATCAACTCGCTGAAGCTGTTCGACCAGTCCATCGAGGACGCCGCGGTGATCTGCGGCGCCTCGCGCCTGCAGGCGGTGTTCAGGGTGACCTTCCCGGCCATCCGCCCGGGCATGGTCGCCGGCGGCCTGTTCGCCTTCCTGGTGTCCTGGGACGAAGTGGTGCTCAGCGTGATGATGGCCAGCCCCACCCTGCAGACCCTGCCGGTGAAGATGTGGACCACCCTGCGCCAGGACCTGACCCCGGTGATCGCCGTCGCCTCGACGCTGCTGATCGGCCTGTCGGTCCTGGTGATGCTCGCCGCCGCGCTGCTGCGCCGGCGCAATGAAGTCAGCGCCTGAGCGCGAGGAGTCAGACAATGAGTGCCGTCATCCAAGAAACCGCGCCGGGCGGGACCCTGGTCAGCCTGCGCAACCTGAACAAGCACTACGGCGACTTCACCGCCGTGGACAACATCAACCTCGACATCCGCGACGGCGAGTTCCTCACCTTCCTCGGCTCCAGCGGCTCGGGCAAGAGCACCACGCTGTCGATGCTGGCCGGCTTCGAGACGCCCAGCAGCGGCGAGATCCTGGTGCAGGGCCAGTCGCTGGTGAACGTGCCGCCGCACAAGCGCGACATCGGCATGGTGTTCCAGCGCTACTCGCTGTTCCCGCACCTGTCGGTGCGCGACAACATCGGCTTCCCGCTGGACATCCGCAAGCAGAAGGGCGACGCGCGCGAGCGCCGCGTCGACGCCATGCTCAAGCTGGTGCAACTGGAGAAGTTCGCCCAGCGCCGCCCGGCGCAGCTTTCCGGTGGCCAGCAGCAGCGCGTGGCGATCGCCCGCGCGCTGGTCTACGAGCCGCGCATCCTGCTGATGGACGAACCCCTGGGCGCGCTGGACAAGAAGCTGCGCGAGGACCTGCAGGACGAACTGCGCCACCTGCACCGGCGCCTGGGCATCACCATCGTCTACGTGACCCACGACCAGGAAGAGGCCATGCGCCTGTCCCAGCGCATCGCCATCTTCAGCCACGGCAGGATCGTCGGCCTGGGCAGCGGCTACGACCTCTACCAGAACCCGCCGAACACCTTCGTCGCATCCTTCCTCGGCAACTCCAACTTCCTCCGCGTGCAGGCCCAGGGCAACGCCGCGGCGCGCTTCGAGAGCAGCGTGCTGGGCATCCGCCCCACCGGCGGCCTGCGCGAAGGCCAGGACCTGGTGCTGATGGTGCGCCCGGAGAAGGCCCTGGCCCTGACCGCCGAACAGGCCGCCGCGCAGCCCCTGCAGGCCGGCTGGAACGAACTGGGCGCCACGGTGCAGGAAGTGGTGTTCCTCGGCGAGAGCCAGACCTGCAGCGTGACCACCGTGGGCGGCACCCAGCTGACCCTCAAGGCGCTCTCCGGCGGCCAGCCGCTGCACCCGGGCAGCCCGGTGCGGGTACGCTGGGCGGCGGCCGACGCCTGCATCTACGGCGAATGGAACGAGAGCGACCTGGTCAAGGGCGCGCACTGATCCTTTGAAGTCCCTTGCGCCCCCGGCCGTTGTGGCGGCCGGGGGCTTTTTTTGCCTGCGGCTCCCGCTCCATATTTCCCCGTAGGAGCGGACCCTACCCACACCATTCCCTGTAGGAGCGCGCCCTGCGCGCGAAATCGCGGGCAGGGCCCGCTCCTACAGGTTGACACCGAACGCCGAATGGCCCGTAGGGCGAATAACCGTTCGCGGTTATCCGCCGTTGGCCGTGCTGCCGGGGCGTCCGGCGTGGCCGGTGAATCCAATCGCGGACGGAGTCCGCTCCTACGTCCGTGCGTCCTGGAACCGTAGGAGCGGACCTTGTCCGCGATTTGGCGGATAACGCCATAGGCGTTATGCGCCCTACGGGAAGCCCGGGAGCTTCGTGGTTTCGCCTCGCGCCGAACGGTCCCCTCTCCCGCTTGCGGGGGAGGGTTAGGGAGGGGGTGCGGCGTCAGGGTTGGCAGAGGTGCGTGAGCGAAGTCCGTCCCCTCTCCCCAACCCTCTCCCTGAAGGGAGAGGGGGCTGTCCGAGCAGGCGGATAACGCAGCGTCAGCCGGCAAACTCGTAGGGCGAATAACCGTTCGCGGTTATCCGCCGTTAGCCGGGGCACCGGGGCGTCCGGCGTGGCCGGTGAATCCAATCGCGGACGGAGTCCGCTCCTACGTCCATGCGTCCTGGAACCGTAGGAACGGACTCCGTCCGCGATCATGGCTACGAACCGTGCCGGCGGATGGCTCCGTGCGGCAAAAAAAGCCCCGCCAGAGTTGCTCTCGGGGCGTGGCGGAGAGTGGGACGAGGAATCAGTCGGCCAGGCCCAGGCGGCCCTGCAGGCTTGCGCGGGCCTGGCCGCGGGTGGCCAGGCAGTAGTACAGCGGGCAGGTCACCAGCAGGCCGGCCAGCCAGGACAGGTCGGCGCCTTCCAGGTAGTTGGCGTAGGGGCCGACGTAGAGCGCGGTGTTGGCGAAGGGCAGCTGCACCAGGATGCCGATGGCGTAGGCGACGATCGCGTGCGGGTTGAAGCGTCCGTAGATGCCGCCGTCGGCGCGGAAGATCGAGGCGATGTCGTAGCGGCCGCGCTTGACCAGGTAGAAATCGATCAGGTTGATGCAGGCCCAGGGCACCAGGACCAGCAGCAGGGCGAGGATCAGCCCGATGAACTGCGCGATGAAGTTCGCCGAGGCGCTCAGCGCCACCAGGCAGCTACCGGCGAGCACCACCGACGACAGCGCCACGCGCAGGCGCACGCTGGGCGTCCAGGTGGCGGCGAAGGTCTGGATCGAGGTGACGATGGAGAGCACCGCGCCGTACAGGTTCAGCGCGTTGTGGCTGATGATGTTGAGCAGGAACAGCACCATCAGCGCCGGGCCGAACACGCCGGTGGCCTGCTTCACCGCGGCCATGGCCTCGGTGCCTTCGGGGGTGGCCAGCACCGCCACCGCGCCGAAGCTGAACGACAGGCTGGTGCCCAGCACCGCGCCCAGGAAGGTGGCGAAGAACGGCCTGGCGATGCCGACGCTGGCCGGCAGGTAGCGCGAGTAGTCCGAGGTGTAGGGCGAGAAGCTGACCTGCCAGATGATCCCCAGGCACAGGGTGGCGACGAAACCGGAGAGGTTGAAGCCGCCGCGGCTGAAGAAGTCCGCCGGCAACTGCTGGCAGAAGATCCAGGCGAAGCCCAGCAGCAGCGCGCCGCCCATCACCCAGGTGCCGATGCGGTTGAGGGTGTGGATGAAGCGGTAGCCGATCACGCCGATGGCGGTGGCGCCCAGCGCGCCGAGCAGGATGCCCGCCGGCAGCGGCACGGCCGGGGCGATGCTGTGGATCGACTCGCCGGCCAGGACGATGTTGGAGATGAAGAAGCCAAGGTAGATGAGCGCGGTGAAGAACACGATCAGCAAGGCGCCGTAGCGGCCGAACTGGCCGCGGCTCTGGACCATCTGCGGGATGCCCAGCTGCGGCCCCTGGGCCGAGGCCAGGGCGATGCCGACGCCGCCGAGCATGTGCCCGAGGAAGATCGCGACCAGGCCCCAGAGCAGGTCCAGGTGGTAGACCTGGACCACCATGGCGCCGGTCACCACCGGCAGGGGCGCGATATTGGTGCTGAACCACAGGGTGAACAGGTCGCGGGCACGACCATGGCGCTCGGCCGGGGGCACGTAGTCGACGGTGTGGTTCTCGATGAGCGGGGTGGACTCGGTGTGGGACATCTTCTGGCTCGCTGCGGATGGCCGGGCGCGGGCGCGGAGCGTCCGGCCACATGGCCGACGGCGTTCCACTGCGGGCGCGGACAGTCGGGAATCGGGATTGCAGGAATCAGGCCACGGGCAGCCTGGTGCGGGACCGGCGGTGCCGGGGCGGGTGCAACCTCGGGGAATCATCGAGCCAGGCCCCTTCGGAGGCGCGGCGGGGGAACATCATGCACAGCATCTTCTTGTCTTCTTTGTACGAAAGCTACGTATGTATTTGCCTTCGGCAGCAGGCCCCGTAAAGGGCTGGCAGGCACGCCAAGGCGAAGACCATATTATGGTATTCCAAAATTCCGGCAAGCCTTTTCCCCACCAGCAGCCCCGACCTGGGGCTATCCAGGCGGCCATCCAGGCCCCTCGGAGAACCGCTGAAACCCTTGCCACCCGAGAGCTTGAGCCCGAAGAGCGACGTTCGTCGGCAACCGACTGGCGGTCATCCCGGGGCTTGAACTTTCAGTAATACGGTATACCATCAGACGAAAATAATTCCTCCAACGCCCGCCCCCGTGGCAGCAGGTACCCGCAATGATCGACGCCAACCTCTACAAGCAAGTCATGGGCTCCTTCCCCTCCGGCGTGACCGTGATCACCACCCTGGACGAGGACGGCCAACTGGTGGGCCTGACCGCCAGCGCCTTCAGCTCGCTGTCGATGGACCCGGCGCTGGTGTTGTTCTGCCCCAACTACAGCTCCGACTCCTACCCGGTGCTGATCCGCCGCAAGCAGTTCGCCATCCACCTGCTCTCCGCCGAGCAGCAGAGCGAGGCCTACAGCTTCGCCAAAAAGGGCAAGGACAAGGCGCAAGGCATCGACTGGCAACTGAGCGAGCTGGGCAACCCGCTGCTGGAAGGCGCCACCGCGGTGATCGAGTGCGAGCTGTGGCGCGAGTACGAAGGCGGCGACCACGCGATCATGGTCGGCGCGGTGAAGAACCTGGTGGTGCCGGAACAGCGGGTGCAGCCGATGGTTTACTGCCGCGGGAAGATGGGGGCGCTGCCGGCGCTGGCCTGATACCTGTAGGGCGGATAACGCCTACGGCGTTATCCGCCAAATCGCGGACGGAGTCCGCTCCTACGGTTCCAGGAAGCACGGTCGTAGGAGCGGGCCCTGCCCGCGATTCGCGCGCAGGGCGCGCTCGAATGGCATGGCTCGGCCAGCGTAGGAGCGGACTCCGTCCGCGATTGAACCTGCAGGCTGCGCCGGACCCTCCGGTGGCACAGCCAGCCCTCACGTCCTGAACCGCGACACCAGCCGGTTCAACTCCTCCGACAACCCATTCAACGTCTGCGCATCCCCCCGCGTGGCGTCCGCCAGCCCCGCCACTTCCTGGGCGTCGCGGTGGATCTGGGCGATGTGCCGGTTGATCTCCTCCGCCACCTGGTGCTGCTCCTCCGCGGCCGTGGCGATCTGCGCGTTCATGTCGCGGATCACGTCCACCGACTCGCGGATGGCGCCGAAGCAGGCGCGGGCCTCGCGGATGGAGCCGACGGTGCGCTGCGAGGCCTCCAGGCTGGCCTGCATCTGCCGGCCGGTGTCGTGGGTGCGGCGGGCCAGGTTGCCCAGCAGCGCGTCGATCTCGCCGGTGGATTCGGCGGTGCGCCGCGCCAGCGCGCGGACCTCGTCGGCCACCACGGCGAAGCCGCGGCCCTGGTCGCCGGCCCGCGCCGCCTCGATGGCGGCGTTGAGCGCCAGCAGGTTGGTCTGCTCGGCGATGGAGCGGATGGTGCCAAGGATCGACTGGATGTCGTTGCTGTCCTGCTCCAGCTGGCGCATGGCGCTGGCCGAACCGGCGATCTCCTCGCTCAGGCGGCCGACGCTGTCCACCGCCTCGTCGATCTGCTGCTGGCCGTCGTGGGCCTGGCGCTGGCCGCTGTCGGCGGAGGCCGCCGCCTGGCTGCAGGAGCGCGCCACCTCGTTGGCGGTCATGACCATCTCGTTGAACGCCGTGGACACCATGTCCACCGCCTCGCGCTGGCGCGCCGCGGTATCGGCCAGGGCCTGGGAGGTGCCGCTGGAGCTGCCGGCGCTCTGGTGGATGCTCGCCGCGGCCTGGCCGATGTGCTGCACCAGGCGGCGGATGGCATCGAGGAACTGGTTGAACCAGCCGGCCAGCTGCGCCGTCTCGTCGCGGCCGCGCACCGGCAGGCGTCCGGTGAGGTCGCCGTCGCCCTGGGCGATGCCCTCCAGGCCGTCGGCCACGGCGCGCACCGGGCGCACCACCAGGCCGGCGAAGAAGGCGCCGACACCGGCGAAGCCCAGCGCCACCAGCGCGGCGATCAGGGCGATCGCCCAGGTCAGGCGGGTCGCCGCGGCCATCACCTCGCTCTCCTTGATCAGGCCGACGAAGCGCCAGCCCAGGGCCTGGGACGGCCAGACGTTGGCCAGGTAGCGCTCGCCGTCGATGGTCACTTCCACCAGGCCCTTGTCGGCGCTGGCCAGGCTGGCATAGCCGCTGCCCAGCTCGTCGAGCTTCCTGAAGTTGTGCTCCGGCTGCTGCGGGTCGACCAGCACGGTGCCGTCGCCTTCCATCAGCATCAGGTAGCCGCTCTCGCCCAGGCGGATGCCCTTGACGATATCGGTCAGGCGCTTGAGCGAGACGTCGATGTTGACCACCCCACCCTGCTCGCCGAGGCGGTTGGCGAAGGTGCGCACGGTGCTGACCAGCACCACCTTGTCCGCCGCCCAGTAATAGGCGTGAGTGCGCAGGGTGCGCCCCGGCTGGGCCATGGCCGCCTGGTACCAGGGGCGGGTGCGCGGGTCGTAGCTGGCCAGTTGGTCGTCGCCCGGCCAGAAGGCGTAGCCGCCCTCGCGCGTGCCGAGGGACACGTAGGCGTAGTCCGGGTGGCTGTGGGCCAGGCCGGCGAAGAGGTCGAACACCCGGTGGTCGAGGTCGCCGGCCGGGTGCTGCGCGGCGTCGGCGCCGATGAATTGCTTGAGGCCGGCGTCGATGGCCTGCAGCTGCGGGTGGCTGGCCAGGTACTCGACATTCTGGGCGATGCCGTCGAAGAACAGCTGCATGGCGTTCTCCACCTGGCGGATCTCCCGGCTGCTGCCGTCGATGAAGCCGGCCCGCGCCTCGCCGCGCAGGTTGAAGATCACCAGCGCGGCGACCAGGAGCACCGGCAGGCTGGCGATGGCGGCGAAGGCCAGAATCAGTTTCTGTTTGAGGTTCATCCTTACTCCTTGGTCGGCGCCGGGCAGAAACGCCTTGCAGATATTCCGTATTATGGTATACCAATAAACCACGGACACCCAGCACATTCATGGCCAGTCGCCATGCCAGTGCCCGACCCCCGAAGCAGCGGTGCGCGCAGGCGCATCCCATCCGCCGGCCGCGCCTGTGCCGGATACAAGAAAAGGTTCGAGGTAAGCGATATGAAATTTTCCCTGTTCGTGCACATGGAGCGCTACGACGAGCAAACCAGCCACCGCCAGCTGTTCGAGGAACTCACCGAACTGACGCTGATGGCCGAGGCCGGCGGCTTCAGCACCGTGTGGATCGGCGAGCACCACGCCATGGAATACACCATCTCGCCCAGCCCGATGCCGCTGCTGGCCTACCTGGCCGCCCGTACCGAAACCATCCGCCTGGGCGCCGGCACCATCATCGCGCCCTTCTGGCACCCCATCCGCGTGGCCGGCGAATGCGCCCTGCTCGACGTGATCAGCAACGGCCGCATGGAAGTGGGCCTGGCTCGCGGCGCCTACCAGTACGAGTTCGACCGCATGGCCAACGGCATGCCGGCCACCGACGGCGGCAAGTACCTGCGCGAGATGGTCCCGGTGGTGCGCGCGCTGTGGCAGGGCGACGTCGCCCACGAAGGCGAGATCTGGAAATTCCCCACCGCCACCTCCTCGCCGCGGCCGCTGCAGAAGCCCACCCCGCCGATGTGGATCGCCGCCCGCGACCCGGACTCGCACAACTTCGCCGTGGCCAACGGCTGCAACGTGATGGTCACCCCGCTGATGAAGGGCGACGAGGAAGTGGTCGACCTGAAGAACAAGTTCGAGGCGGCCCTGGCCAACAACCCCGGCGTGCCGCGCCCGCAACTGATGGTGCTGCGCCACACCCACGTGCACAGCGCCGACGACCCGGACGGCTGGAAGGTCGGCGCCGAGGCCATCTCGCGCTTCTACCGCACCTTCGACGCCTGGTTCGGCAACAAGCAGACGCCGGTCAACGGCCTGCTGCCGCCCAGCCCCGAGGAGAAGTTCAAGGACCGCCCGGAGTTCGAACTGGAGAACATCCGCAGGAATACCATGATCGGCACCCCCGAGGAAATCATCGCGCGCATCCGCCACTACCAGGAACTGGGCGTCGACGAATTCAGCTTCTGGGCCGACAACAGCCTGCCCTACGAGCAGAAGAAGAAGTCCCTGGAACTGTTCATCAAGCACGTGGTGCCGGCGTTCCGCTGAACATCCGCCCGGGCTTCACAACACCAACGCCGGTCAGGAAACTGACCGGCGTTGTGCATTCGGTCCCTGCCTCACCAGGAACCGGCGCCCGCCACCTTCGCCCGCTCGGTGCGGGCCGCGCGACGGCCCTGGGCGCACACCGCCAGGGCGGCCAGGGCGGCGGGCGCCACCAGGGCGCCGAACACCTGCGGCAGCGACCAGCCCAGGGCCATCATCTGGGCGCCGGCGAAGGCGCTGAGGATGGCGCCGAAGCGGCCGATGCCGCTCATCCAGCTGGCCCCGGTGGCGCGCGCCTCGGTGGGGTAGAAGCAGGCGGCCAGGGCGTTCATGCCGACGCTGGAGCCGTTCAGGCAGAAGCCCACCAGCCAGGCGATGGCGCACAGCAGGTAGAAGTGCGCGGTGACGTGGCCGATGGCGAAGATCACCAGGCCGCCGAGCAGGAAGCTGAGCATGATCACCCGCTGCTTGTTCCAGCGGTCCATGGCCCAGCCCACGCTGAGCGCGCCCAGCGGCCCGCCGACCTGGAAGCAGGCGGTGATCAGCGCCGCGTCCGCCACGCTGTAGCCGCCGCCCTCCTTGACCAGGGTCGGCAGCCAGCTGCTGAACAGGTAGACCAGGAACAGCGAGAGGAAGTAGCCGCCCCAGAGCATCAGGGTGCCGAAGCGGTAGCGTGGCGAGAGCATGATGCCGATGGCGCCGCCCGGCTCGCGCGCCCTGGGCGGCACCAGGAATTCGCTGTCGGCGGCGATCGCGTCCGGCGCCAGGCGCCGGAGGATGCGGCGGATGCGCGCCGGCTCGGCGCGGCGCGCCACCAGGAAGCTCACCGACTCCGGCAGGCCGAACAGCAGCAGCGGCGCCACCAGCAGCGGCAGCACGCCGCCGAGCACCAGCACGCTGTGCCAGCCGAAGGCCGGGATCATCCAGGCGGAGAGGAAGCCGCCGCCCGCCGCACCCAGGGAGAAGCCGCAGAAGGCCACGGTGATGAGGAAGGAGCGGCTGCGTTGCGGCGCGTACTCCGACACCAGGGTGCTGGCGTTGGGCATGGCCGCGCCCAGGCCCACGCCGGTGAGCAGGCGCAGGATGACCATCTGCTGCAGGTCGCCGGCGAAGGCCGTGGCCAGGGTCCACAGGCCGAAGAAGAACACGCTGCACACCAGCACCGCCTTGCGCCCGTAGCGGTCGGCCAGCGGCCCGGCCACCAGGGCGCCCAGCGCCAGGCCGATGAGCGCGGCGCTGAGCACCGGGCCCAGGTCCCTGGCGCTCAGCGCCCAGTCCATCTTCAGCTGCGGGGCGATGAAGCCCATCGCCGCCACGTCGAAACCGTCCAGGGCGATGATCAGGAAGCCGAGGAACACCACCCACTTCTGGTAGCCGCCCAGGGGCCGGGCGTCGATCAGTTCACGCACGTCTATGGCTTGCTTGCCGCTCATTTCTGGCACCTCTCGCATCGGGCGGCCGGCAGCCGCCGCTTTCTTGTTGTTGTGTCGCGATCGCTTCGGTCCCGCCTCAGGCCCGTGGCTGGCCCTCCAGCGTGCGGAAGCGCACCGGGCGGATGATCCGCGTCTCCTGGGCGATCACCAGGTGGGTGGTGGCGCGCAGGTATTCGGCGAAGCCCGGGTCGCTGTCGCGGGCCAGGCTGCGTTTCTCGAAGTCGTCGAGGCTGTCGTAGCCCCACAGGTGCACCACCTGGTTCAGCGGGCCGATGCTGCTGGTGTAGAAGGCCAGCGGCGGGCCCAGGTGGCGCAGCAGGATGGGCATGGCCAGGCGCTCGAAGAGGTCGAGGAACTCGGCCATGCCGCGCGGGCGGATGCTGTAGACGCGGTGGTCGACCACCGGCTTGTGGGCGAGCATCAGGCCACCTCCCGGCGCCGCGCGGCGCCTTGCTCCAGCCCGGCCAGGTGGCGGCCGGTGAGGTAGCCGAAGGTCATGATCGGGCCCAGGGTGATGCCGGCGCCGGGGTAGTTGCCGCCCATCACGCTGGCGCGGTCGTTGCCCACCGAGAACAGCCCGGGGATGGCCTCGCCGCGGGCGTCGAGCACTTCGCCACGGACGCTGGTGCGGATGCCGTCGAAGGTGCCGAGGTCGCCCATCAGCACCTTGAGCGCGTAGTAGGGCCCTTCGCCGATCGGCGCCACGCAGGGGTTGGGGCGCTGCCCGGGGTCGGCCAGGTAGCGGTTGAAGCTGGTGCCGCCACGGCCGAACTGGCGGTCCTCGCCGTGCGCCGCGCCCTGGTTGTATTCGTGCACCGTGCGCGCCAGGCCGGCGGCGTCGAGCCCGGCGGCCTGGGCCAGCTCGGCCAGGGTGCGGCCCTTCACCAGGTAGCCGTTGCGCAGCAGCGGGGCCAGCGGCATGGGCGCCGGCTTGGCGTAGCCGAGGCCGTACTTGGCGATGGTGCGGCTGTCGCAGACCAGCCACATGGCGGTTTCCTTCTGCCCCGCGCAGGCCTGGATCAGCGCCGCGCCGACGTCGTGGTAGGAGTTGGCTTCGTTGGTGAAGCGCCGGCCGTCGCGCAGCACCCCGATCACCCCCGGCTTGTAGCGGTCCAGCAGGTGCGGGAAGGCCGTGTAGCCGCCGCCCATGGGCACCCTGGACACCGGCATCCAGGCCGCCGCCTCGGGGTAGCGTATGTCCACCTGGCCGCCGGCCTGCTCGGCCATGCGCAGGCCGTCTCCGGTGTTGCCGGCGGGCACCGGCGAGCAGTGCTCGCCGCTGCTGCGCAGGTGCGGGTAGGCCTGGCGGATGCGCTGCAGATCGTGGGAGAAGCCGCCGCAGGCCAGCACCACGCCGCGCTTCGCCTCGATGCGCAGCTCGCCCCCGGGGCCGCTGGCCAGCGCGCCGCGCACCTTGCCGCCGTCGATCAGCAGCTGGCGGGCGGGGGTGGCCGTGTGGATCGGGATGCCCAGGTCCAGCGCCGACTTCGCCAGGCGCGCGGCCAGGGCATTGCCGCTGGTGACCTGGATGCCGCGGCGGTACAGCAGCAGCTCCTTCACATGGGTGGCCAGGCGCCTGGCTACGTAGACGAAAGATTTCAGCGAGCGCGTGGCGTTGAAGAAGTGCTTCAGGTCGGCGTTGGACGAGTTGAACATCATGCCGATGAAGGTGATGGTCTTCAGCGGCGGGCGCAGGCGCGCCATGTCCCGGCCCAGGCCGCGGATGTCGTAGGGCGCGGCGAGGATGGAGCGGCCGACGTCGACGCCGCCGGGGGCGTCGGGGTGGTAGTCCGGGTAGAGCGTGGGCACGAAGCGCACCTGGGTCTCGCGCTCGAAGAAATCGACCATCTCCGGGCCGGCGTCGAGGAAGGCGTCCACCGCCTCGGCGTCGTAGAAGTCGCCGGTCTCGTGCCGCAGGTAGGCGAGCGCGGCCTCGCGGCTGTCCTTCACCCCGGCCTCGCGGGCGTGGCGGTTGCCGGGTATCCACAGCACGCCGCCGGAAAACGCGGTGGTGCCGCCGAACACGCTGTCCTTCTCGATCACGACCACGTCCAGGCCGTGCTTGCGCGCGGTGATGGCGGTGGACAGGCCGCCGGCGCCGGCGCCGATGACCAGCACGTCGCAGCGCAGGGTGGTTTCTTGCTGGGGGCTCATGGGGCTCTCCTCGAATGCGGGCCGAGCGCGCCCGGCCCGCGGGGCGGCGGGCAGGCGCGGTGGTGGTGGCGGGAAGGCTCAGGCGGCCTTGATCGGCGACTCGTAGCCGGGGCGCGGGATCAGCGCCATGGGCATGCTTTCCAGGCCGCCGTCGACGGTCAGCTCGGCGCCGTTGACGTAGTCCGCGCGGGGGCTGGCGAGGAACAGCACGGCGTTGGCGATGTCCAGCGGCTCGCCGATGCGGCGGTTGGCAGTCATCGCCTCGCGCGCGGCCTGCACCTGCGGGTCGGCGTAGAACGAGGCCGACAGCGGGGTGCGGATCAGCCCCGGGCAGATGGCGTTGCTGCGCACGCCGCGGGCGCCCCATTCGGCGGCCAGCTGGCGCGAGAGCATGCTCACCCCGGCCTTGGCCGCGCTGTAGGCGCCGCTCCAGGTCTGCGGGTAGTGCGCAGCGATGGAGGCGATGTGGACGATGCGCCCGGCGCCGCGGGCCAGCATCAGCCGGCCGAAGGCCTGGGAGCACAGCAGGTAGCCGTTGAGGTTCACCGAAAGCACCTGGTTCCACTGCTCCAGGCCGATCTCCTCCAGGGCGCCGGGGCGCAGCACGCTGGCGTTGTTGACCAGCACGTCGCAGCGGCCGAAGCGCGCCTGCACCAGGGTGGCGGCGTTATTCACGCTCTCCAGGTCGGAAATGTCGCAGGCGATGGCCGGCACTTCCTGCCCGGCCTGCTGCGCCAGCAGCCCGGCGAGGTCGCGGCAGCGGGGCTGGTCGCGGTCCAGCAGGACCACCCGGGCGCCCTCGCGCACCAGGGCGCCGGCGATTTCGAAACCGATGCCGCCGGCGGCGCCGGTGACGACGCATACCGCGTCGTCCAGGCCAAGCCAGGGGCTGCGTGCTTGGGATTGAGTCATTGTTGTCTCCGGCACTGTAAGGCGAAGGCCGGGGAAGGTTCGGCAGCCCCGGTCCTGGCGGCCAGAGTAGGCCCGGCGACGGCGCCGGCAGAATGGACAAAAGCCACAAGCGACCCGACATTTTCGACAATCCGCCGCCGCCATGACCGCCACGATTTGCCTGCGCCGGCCGCACTGGTTAGGGTTGTCCACAGGTCCGCCGAGCCCTGCCGGGCATACAACAACAATGAGCAGCATCCCCAACTACGACCTCTACGGCGAGGCGCCGCAACCGGTGTGGCACGAGTCGCTGCACGTGGAGTCCATCTCCCAGCGCTCCGGCGCGCACAACTGGGAAATCGCCCCGCACCGCCACGACGGCCAGCTGCAGATCCTCTACCTGCAGCAGGGCGCCGGCGAGGTGCTGCTGGAAAGCCAGTGGGTGGCGGCGCAAGCCCCCTGCGTGATCTACATCCCCGCGCAGATGGTCCACGGCTTCCACTGGGCCGGGCAGGTGGACGGCCACGTGGTCACCGCCCTGCAGCCACCGCTGGAAAGCGCCGCCGCCGTGCTCTCCCCGGCCCTGCTGCCGCAGTTGCAGAAGCCCTGGGTGATCCCCCTGCCGCACTGGGAAACCGGCGAGGACCCGCTGCTGCCGCTGTGCCTGGCGCTGCACCAGGAGTACCACGAGCGCGCCCGCGAGCACGTGGCCTGCAGCATGTCGCTGCTGCTGGCGCTGGTGATCCACATCTTCCGCTGCGCCGCCGAGGCCGACCACCCGGCCCCGCCCCAGGGCCGCCGCAGCCAGCAGGTGCGCGCTTTCCGCGAGCTGGTGGAAGCGCACTTCCGCCGCCACCGCCCGGTGCACGACTACGCCGACGAGCTGGGCGTGACCATGGCCACCCTCGGCCGCCTGTGCCAGGAGCAGCTGGGCATGACGCCCATGGCGGTGATCAACGCGCGCCTGGTGCTGGAGGCCAAGCGCGAACTGGCCCATTCGCGCCAGAGCGTCAAGGCCATCGCCCACGACCTGGGCTTCTCCGACGTCGGCTACTTCAGCCGCTTCTTCCGCAAGCACACGCGCTTGTCGCCCAGCGAGTTCCGTAGCCAGGGCGCCGGCTGACGCGGCCTGCGGGCCTTATATTCATTTAAAGAATAATAAAATCTGAATTTATTCTTTTTTACCTCAACCTCGATTCCTCTATAACTGCGCAGGAATCGACGGCCAGCACACTGTTGCGCTGCCAACAGTTGCCCAGCAGCAACTACCCGCCAGCCAACAGTTCGCCCAGCAACACTTGATAAATATCCATACGAATCAATGCGTTGAGTCCTGGCACAGGTCTTGCGAAAAGGATCTGGACCCGCCCTGCCGGCAGGGCAACAGCACAGGAAACCGAGAATGACTGCCCCCTTGAAAGTGGTCGCCGTGTCCGGCGGCGCCTATCGCCCCTCCCGCACCCTGGTCCTGACCGAGGCCATCCTCGCCGAGATCGGCCGCCACCTGGACGCCGAGGTCCAGCTCATCGAACTGGCCGACATCGCCCGCCCGGTGGGTGGCGCCCTGAGCCGCGCCGAGCTGCCGGCGGAAGTGGAAGCGCAGCTGCGCGCCATCGAGGCGGCCGACCTGCTGCTGGTGGCCTCGCCGGTGTACCGCGGCTCCTACCCGGGGCAGCTCAAGCACCTGTTCGACCTGATCGGTCAGGACGCCCTGATCGGCACCCCGGTGCTGCTCGCCGCCACCGGCGGCAGCCAGCGCCATGCCCTGGTCATCGACCACCAGCTGCGCCCGCTGTTCAGCTTCTTCCAGTCCCTGACCCTGCCCCTGGGCGTGTACGCCAGCGAGGCCGACTTCCAGGACTACCGCGTCACCTGCGAACTGCTGCAGGCGCGCATCCGCCTGGCGGTGGAACGCGCCCTGCCGCTGTTCGGCGACCACCGCGCACTGCGCCGCATCGCCTGAGGAGCGCCACGATGAATGTCTTCTGGTTCCTCCCCACCCACGGCGACGGCCACTACCTGGGCACCAGCCAGGGCGCGCGCCCGGTCAGCCTCAACTACCTCAAGCAGATCGCCCAGGCCGCCGACGGCCTCGGCTACCACGGCGTGCTCATCCCCACCGGGCGTTCCTGCGAGGACTCCTGGGTGATCGCCTCGGCCCTGGCGCCGCTCACCGAGCGCCTGCGCTACCTGGTGGCGATCCGCCCGGGGATCATCTCGCCGACCGTTTCCGCGCGCATGGCCGCGACCCTCGACCGCCTCTCCGGCGGCCGCCTGCTGATCAACGTGGTGACCGGCGGCGACCCCGACGAGAACCGCGGCGACGGCATCCACCTCAGCCACGCCGAGCGCTACGAGGTCACCGACGAATTCCTGCGCATCTGGCGCCGGGTGCTGCAGGGCGAGTCGGTGGACTTCGCCGGCAAGCACATCCAGGTGGAGAACGCCAAGGCGCTCTACCCGCCGATCCAGAAGCCCTACCCGCCGCTGTACTTCGGCGGCTCCTCGGAAGCCGCCCACGAGCTGGCCGCAGAGCAGCTGGACGTATACCTGACCTGGGGCGAGCCGCCGGCCGCGGTGGCGGCGAAGATCGCCGACGTGCGCCAGCGCGCCGCCCGCCACGGGCGCGAAGTGAAGTTCGGCATCCGCCTGCACGTGATCGTCCGGCCCACCGAGGAAGAAGCCTGGAAGGCCGCCGACCAGCTCATCGAGCACATCTCCGACGACACCATCGCCGCCGCGCAGCAGTCGTTCTCGCGCTTCGACTCCGAAGGCCAGCGGCGCATGGCCGCACTGCACGGCGGGCGCCGCGACAAGCTGGTGGTGGCGCCGAACCTGTGGGCCGGCGTCGGCCTGGTGCGCGGCGGCGCCGGCACCGCGCTGGTGGGCAACCCGCAGCAGGTCGCCGAGCGCATCAAGGAATACGCGGACCTGGGCATCGACAGCTTCATCTTCTCCGGCTACCCGCACCTGGAAGAAGCCTACCGCTTCGCCGAGCTGGTCTTCCCGCTGCTGCCCGAGCCCTACGCCAGCCTGGCCGGCCACGGCCTGACCAACCTCACCGGGCCGTTCGGCGAAATGATCGCCAACGACGTCCTGCCCACTGCCCGGAAGCAGTCGGCATGAGCCGGCACGAGGAGCTGCCCGTGAATTCGTCCGCACAAGCCTCCGTCCTCAGCCCGCTGCAGCTGGCACGCCAGCTGGCGGCGGACTTCGCCGAAAGCGCCGTGGAGCGCGACAAGCTCGGCGGCACCCCGAAGGCCGAGCGCGACGCCCTGCGCCGCAGCGGCCTGCTCGGGCTGGTCATCCCGCAACAGTACGGCGGCCTGGGCGCCAGCTGGAGCGAGGCCCTGGAAGTGACCCGCGAGTTCGCCCGCGTCGACAGTTCCGTGGCCCACGTGTTCGGCTTCCAGCACCTGATGCTGGCCACCGTGCGCCTGTTCGCCCGCCCCGAGCAGTGGCAGCCGTGGTTCGAGCAGACCGCGCGCAAGAACTGGTTCTGGGGCAACGCCCTGAACCCCCTGGACACCCGCACGGTGGTGAAGAAGCTCGACGGCTGGCGCGAGTTCTCCGGCAAGAAGAGCTTCTGCTCCGGCGCCAGCGACTCGGAAATGCTGATCGCCTCGGCGGTGGACGAAGGCAACGGCGGCAAGCTGCTGATCGCCGCCATCCCCAGCGGCCGCACCGGCATCACCCTGCACGGCGACTGGGACAACATGGGCCAGCGCCAGACCGATAGCGGCAGCGCCACCTTCGAACGGGTGCGCGTGGAAGAGTCCGAGCTGCTGCTCGACCCGGGCCCGCTGAGCACGCCCTTCGCCTGCCTGCGCCCGCTGATCGCCCAGCTGCTGTTCGCCAACCTGTTCCTCGGCGTGGCCGAGGGCGCCTTCGAGGAGGCGCGGCAGTACAGCCTCAAGGAAAGCCGCCCGTGGTTCCGCTCCAGCGCCCGCAGCGTCGGCGAGGACCCGTACGTGCTGCGCCACTACGGCGAGTTCTGGGTCGGCCTGGAAGGCGTGCGCCTGCTGGTGGAGCGCGCCGCCGCGCAGCTGGACGAGGCCTGGCGCAAGGAACACGCCCTGGGCGCCGAGGAGCGCGCGCAGCTGGCGGTGGCCATCGCCACCGCCAAGGTCGCCGCCAGCCGCACCGGCCTGGACATCTGCAACCGCCTGTTCGAGGTCACCGGCGCCCGCGCCACCCACGCCTCGCTGCGCCTGGACCGCTTCTGGCGCAACCTGCGCACCCAGTCCCTGCACGACCCGCTGGACTACAAGCTCCACGAGCTGGGGGACTGGGCGCTCAACGGCACGCGGCCGACACCCACCTTCTACTCCTGAGGCAGAGACATGCAACTGCTGACGCTACCCCCCTCCCCCGCACTGGCCACCTCGATCCGGGCGACCGCACAGGTCTTCGAAGACCCGAAATCGCAGGCGCTGCTCGCCCATCTGCAACAGGTCGCCCCCAGCGAGGCCAGCGTCCTGATCATCGGCGAGACCGGCACGGGGAAGGAGCTGGTGGCGCGGCACATCCACAACCTCAGCGGGCGGCGCAACGGGCCCTTCGTCGCGGTGAACTGCGGGGCCTTCTCCGAGTCGCTGGTGGAGGCGGAACTGTTCGGCCATGAAAAGGGCGCCTTCACCGGCGCCCTGAGCGCCAAGGCCGGCTGGTTCGAGGAAGCCAACGGGGGCACCCTGTTCCTCGACGAGATCGGCGACCTGCCCATGGCCATCCAGGTCAAGCTGCTGCGCGTGCTGCAGGAGCGCGAGGTGGTGCGCCTGGGCTCGCGCAAGAGCATCCCGATCAACGTGCGGGTGCTGGCGGCCACCAACGTGCAGCTGGAACGGGCGATCAACGCCGGGCACTTCCGCGAGGACCTGTACTACCGCCTCAACGTCGTCACCCTGCAGTTGCACCCGCTGCGCGAACGCCCCGGCGACATCCTGCCGCTGACCCGCCATTTCATCCGCAGCTACAGCGAGCGCCTGGGCTACGGCCAGGTGCAGCTCAGCGCCGAGGCCGAGCGCAAGCTGGTCGGCTACGGCTGGCCGGGCAACATCCGCGAGCTGGAGAACGTCATCCACCACAGCCTGCTCACCTGCCGCGACGGCCTGGTGCGCGAGGACGACCTGCGCCTGTCCAACCTGCGCCTGGAACGCCAGGACGAGGCCCCGGCGGGGCACAGCGGCAGCCCGGCGGCCACTGGCGGCGAATCCGCCGAGGAACTGCTGCAGCGCGCCTTCCGCCGCCTGTTCGAGGAATCCGCCGGGGCGCTCTACGAGCGCGTCGAGGAAAGCCTGCTGCGCGCCGCCTACCGCTTCTGCCACCACAACCAGGTGCACACCGCCAACCTGCTCGGCCTGTCGCGCAACGTCACCCGCACGCGGCTGATCGCCATCGGCGAGCTGGTGGTGAACAAGCGCCGCGGCCCGGAGCAGGAGCTGGACAACCGCGTGGTGCGGCTGTCCATCTGAGCCCCTTCAGGCTCAGCCCACCAGGCTGACGCGGTCGGCCAGCGTCCGCGCGCGCTCCACTATCCTTGCGCGTTCCGACGGCGGCGCCGCCACGCGCAGCCGCAGACTGCCCAGGGAGCGGCCCTGGATGCGTTCCAGGCTGGCCTGCACCAGGTGCACCGCGAAGCCCAGTTCGCGGCCGATGGCGGCCGGCTCCGGCTCGCGGGCGCTGGCGCCGCTGTAGTGCAGGTCCAGCAGCAGGCCCTCGCCCGCCGCCTCGCCGTCGGCATCGTGGCGCAGGGTGCCGAGCAGGCTGCGCGTCACCTCGTGGCGCGGGTCGCCGAAGACTTCCCAGACCTCGCCCTGCTCCACCACCTGGCCGCGCTCCAGCACCACCACGCGGTCGCAGAGGTCGCGGATCACTTCCATCTCGTGGGTGATGAGGACGATGGTCAGGCCCAGGCGGCGGTTGATGTCGCGCAGCAGCGCGAGGATGGACTGGGTGCTTTCCGGGTCCAGCGCCGAGGTGGCCTCGTCGCACAGCAGCAGGTCCGGCCGCAGCACCAGCGCGCGGGCAATGCCGACGCGCTGCTTCTGCCCGCCGGACAGCTGCGCCGGGTAGGCGTCGCGCTTGTCCGCCAGGCCCACCAGCTGCAGCAGTTCGTCAACGCGCCGGGCGCGCTCGGCGCGCGGCACGCCGGCCAGCACCAGCGGCAGGGCGACGTTGTCGCCGACCGTGCGCGAGGCCATCAGGTTGAAGTGCTGGAAGATCATCCCGGTGCGCCGGCGCAGGTGCGCCAGGCGCCCGTCGTCGAAGGCGCCGATGTCCTCGCCGTCGACCAGCACCTGGCCGGCGCTGGGCCGTTCCAGGCGGTTGAGCGAGCGCAGCAGCGAGGACTTGCCGGCGCCGCTGCGGCCGATGATGCCGAAGACCTCGCCGCGGCGGATATCCAGGTCGATGCCGTGCAGCGCCTGCACTTCCCGGCCGCCGGCCAGGTAGTGCTTGGCCAGGCCCTGCAGGCGGATGTGGGTGGCAGCCGCCAGCGGCTGCGAATGCTTGAAGCTGACCATGGGTGCGTTCCTGCCGGGCGCGGCGCCCGTCCTGGGCGCCGCGCCGGGTCACATCAGAAGCCGGGGGCGATCTCGCCCTTGTAGCGGGTCAGGATGAAGTTGCGCACTTCCGGCGAGTTGAGCGCCTTGGCCAGCTTCTGGATGCCCGGGTCCTGGATGTTGTCCGGGCGCGCCACCAGGAACTCGATGTAGAGGTCCTTGCCCTTCTCGACGATCAGCGCGCTCTTGATGTCGATGCCGGCTTCCAGCGCGTAGTTGGCGAAGACGAAGGCCAGGTCGACCTGTTTCACCGAACGCGCCAGCATGGCGCCTTCCAGCTCGCGGATCTTCAGGTGGTGCGGGTTGTCGACGATGTCGCGCTGGGTGGACTGCGGGTTCGCCGGGTCCTTCAGCTTGATCAGCCCGGCCTCGGCCAGCAGCACCAGGGCGCGGCCGGTGTTCACCGGGTCGTTGGGGATGGCCACGCTTGCGCCATCGGGCAGCTCGGCCAGGCTCTTGTACCTGGCCGAGTAGGCGCCGAAGGGCTCGATGTGCACGCCGACCACCGGCACCAGGTTGGTGTGGCGGGTCTTGTTGAAGTCATCGAGGAACGGCCGGTACTGGTAGTAGTTGGCGTCGAGGTTCTTCTTCGCCAGCTGCAGGTTGGGCTGGATGAAGTCGTTGAACACCTTCACCTCCAGGTCCACGCCTTCCTTGGCCAGGGCCGGCTTGACGAACTCGAGGATTTCCGCGTGCGGCACCGGGGTGGCGCCCACCACCAGGTGTTCGTTGGCGTGGGCGTTGATGGCTATTACGGCAGCCAGGGCGGCCAGGACTTTCTTCATTGTGCTTGCTCCGATCAGTGGTTTCTTGGGATGGCCGTCGTGGGTGTGGACGTGGGCCTGCGGCGACGTTTCCCGGCCGCCGCGAGCGGGGTGTTGGGTTCAGCGCCGGGTGTAGTGGCGCACCAGGCGGTCGCCGCTCATCTGCAGGGCCTGCACCAGCAGGATCAGCAGCAGCACGGTGACCACCATGACGTCGGTC
Organism: Pseudomonas sp. JH-2; assembly: GCF_036231725.1. NCBI lineage: Bacteria > Pseudomonadati > Pseudomonadota > Gammaproteobacteria > Pseudomonadales > Pseudomonadaceae > Pseudomonas > Pseudomonas sp. JH-2. The sequence goes on from NZ_JAZAQP010000030.1 coordinate 32,520, forward strand.
TGGAAACGCTGGTAGCCGAAGCGGATGGCCAGGTCGCCCAGGCCGCCGCCGCCGACCACCCCGGCCATGGCCGTGTAGTCGACCAGCACGATGGCGGTCACGGTGATGGCCGCGATCAGCCCGGTGCGCGCTTCCGGCAGCAGGGTGTGGAAGACGATCTGGCGGGTGCTCGCACCCATGGCCTGCACCGCTTCCACCAGGCCGCGGTCCACTTCGCGCAGCGAGCTTTCCACCAGCCGCGCGAAGAACGGCGTGCAGCCCACCACCAGCGGCGGGATGGCGCCGCGCACGCCCAGCGAGGTGCCGGTGAGCAGCTCGGTGGCCGGGATCAGCACGATCAGCAGGATGATGAACGGCATCGAGCGCAGCACGTTGGCCACCACCGAGAGGGTGCGGTACAGGCGCGGCGAGTCGAGCAGCTGGCGCTGGCCGGTGAGGTACAGCAGCACGCCCAGCGGCAGCCCCAGCAGCACGGTGCAGCCCAGGGCCGCGCCGAGCATGCTGAGGGTGTCCAGGCAGGCCTGGGCGATCTCGCTCCAGTCGACGTTGGCCAGCCATTCGTTCATCGCCGGACCTCCTCGCGCAGGGTGGCGACCGGGTGCGGCGCGGCCAGGCGGTCGCCGGCGCCGAACAGCTTGTGGCGCAGGGTGCCTTCGGCGTAGTCGCGCTTGAACAGCCCGCGGGCCTGCAGCTCCGGTACCAGCAGGTCGACCACCGCCTCGAAGGTTTCCGGCATCACCACGCCGGCCAGGTTGAAGCCGTCGACGTCGGTTTCTTCCACCCATTCCTGCAACTGGTCGGCCACGGTCTGCGGCGAGCCGACCAGCACCGGCCCGTCGCCGCCGATGGCGCAGTAGTCGGCGATCTCGGCGGTGGTCCAGGTGCGCGTCGGGTCGGCGCGGGTGAAGGCTTCCACCGCCGACTGGATGGCATCGCTGGGCACTTCGCGCAACACCTGGCCGGGGGCGTATTCGGCGAAGTCGATGCCGGTCCAGCCGGACATCAGCGTCAGCGCGCCGGTGGCGCTGGCGTACTCGCGGTACTCGGCCAGGCGCGCCAGGGCCTCGGCGTCGGTCGGCGCGACTATCACCGTGAGCTGTTCGAACACCAGCACGTCGGCCGGGTCGCGCCCGGCGGCGCGCACCGCCTCGCGCAGGTCGGCCACCTGCTTCTTCAGCACCGCCTTGCTCGGCGCGGCGACGAACACGCACTCGGCGTTGGCCGCGGCGAAGGCCCGGCCACGACTGGAGGCGCCGGCCTGGTAGAGCACCGGGGTGCGCTGCGGCGAGGGCTCGCAGAGGTGGAAGCCGGGCACCTGGAAGTACTCGCCAGCATGGTGGATACCGTGGACCTTGCCCGGCTCGGCGTAGACACCGCTGTCGCGGTCGGCGACCACGGCGTCGTCCTCCCAGCTGGTTTCCCACAGCTTGTAGCAGACCTGCAGGTATTCCTCGGCCAGGGCGTAGCGCTGGTCGTGGGACAGCTGGCGCTGCTGGCCGAGGTTGCGCGCGCCGCTGGCCAGGTACGAGGTGACGATGTTCCAGCCGGCGCGGCCGCCGGTCAGGTGGTCGAGGGTGGACATGCGCCGGGCGAAGGGGAACGGGTGCTCGAAGGACACCGAGGCGGTCACGCCGAAGCCCAGGTGGCGGGTGGCCGCGGCCATCGCCGGGACCAGTTGCAGCGGGTCGTTCACCGGCACCTGGGCGCCGGTGCTGAGCGCGGCGTCGGCGTTGCCGCCATAGACGTCGTACACGCCCAGCACGTCGGCGATGAACAGGCCGTCGAGCTTGCCGCGCTCCAGGGTCCTGGCCAATTCGATCCAGTAGTGGATGTCGGTGTAGCGCCGCGCCTGGTCGCGCGGGTGCCGCCAGAGGCCGGGCGACAGGTGGCCGACGGTGTTCATGGCGAAGGCGTTGAGGCGGATCTGCTTGCTCATGGCGCCACCTCAGTTCCAGTCGTGGCGCGGCGGGCGCTTGCCGTTGAGCAGCCAGTTGCCGACCAAGTGATACTTCCAGCGCACCGGGTCGTGCAGGGTGTGCACGCGGGCGTTGCGCCAGTGGCGGTCGAGGTTGTGCTTGCGCAGGGTGGAGCGGGTGCCGCCCAGCTCGAACAGCTTGTTCGACGCCTCGATGGCGATCTCGGTGGTCAGCACTTTGGCTCGCGCTACGGCCAGGGAGGCGGCGGCCACCTTGTCCTCGTCGGGCTCGGCCTTGCCGGCGTCGAGCACCCGCCCGGCGCGCTCCAGCAGGGCTTCGGCGGCCTCCAGGCGGATGTCCAGGCCGCCGACCTGGATGATGGTCAGCGGGTCCTCGCTGGCCTTGTCCACACCTGCGTCGATCCACGGGCGCGCGTGCTCGCGGACGAAGGCGATGGTGTCGCGCAGCGCCGCGCGGGCGATGCCGGCGTCGATGGCGGCGGTGGTGATCTGGGCGAAGGGCCCGGCCAGGGTCGGGCTTTCGTAGGAGCGGTAGCTGGGGAACAGGTTGAAGGCCGGCACGCGCAGGCCTTCGAGCAGCACGCTGCCGCTGGAGGTGGTGCGCTGGCCGATGCTGTCCCAGTCGTCGATCACCGCCAGCCCGGCGCTTTCGCGGGGAACGAAGGCCAGTTGCGCGCGGTCCTGCTCGTCCAGCGCCAGCACGCCCAGCCAGTGCGCGTAGAGCGAGCCGGTGCAGTAGCCCTTGCGGCCGTCGATGCGGTAGCCGTCGCCTTCGGCGACCAGGCGGGTGCGGATGTCCTGGACGTTCTTGCCGCCGGTTTCCGACAGCGCGTTGGCGAAACGGTGGCCTTCCAGCACCAGGCCGAAGAAGTAGCGCTTCTGCTCCTCGGTGCCCTGCAGGCGGATGTCTTCCAGCAGGCAGTAGTGGTTCTGCGGGATCTGCCCCAGGGACGGGTCGGCCGCCGAGACGATGGCGATCACCTGGGCCAGGGTGGCGTGGGAGACCTCCGCGCCGCCGTACTCGCGCGGCACGGTGATGCCCCACAGGCCGCTGTTGGAGAAGGCGTCGACGACCTCCGCCGGCACCCGGCGGTCGAGGTCGCGCCCGGAGGCGCCGGCCAGCAGCAGCTCGGCGACCTCGTGGGCGACGCGGATGGCCTCGGCGTCGTCGCGGATCACGCGCGCGGCGGGGCGGTTGAGGGGGTAGGCAGCAGAAACGGACATGGTCTTCCTCGTGGCGAACAGTGGCCCGTGTGGGGCCGGGACCTCCCGGCAGCGGGCCCTGCTCTGTCCGAGCACAATCCATGCCTGAATTTTTTATCTTAAATATCAATTAGTTGAGATTTATCGGCGACAAACGAGTGGCCGGCCGGACACTGCCTGTTGAAGCACTGTCCGGCAGCCAACAGTTGTTCCCCGGGCAACAGCCCCACCGAAGCATGGGACGGACAGCCGGGCGACGGAAATGTGCCGCCGCGCCCTGCAAGCGCCAAAGCACCGACTAGACTTGAAACTCCCGGCCCGCGCATTTCCAAGGAGGCCACCGTGCGTACCTGTTTCGTACTGCTCCTCGCGGCCGGCCTGGTCGGCTGCGCGGCGGATGTGAAGCGCGCCGACGCGCTCTCCCCCATCAGCACCTATGCCGACACCCGCAACCGCCTGCTGGTGAACTTCCAGGGCGACCCCGGCGTGACCGCCACGCCGGGCTGGACGCGGCTGACCGGCGCCTGGCGGCGCATGCTGCAGGACGACGCGGCGTCGTCCGACTACCAGCTGGGCGAGCAGACCGGCGCGGTGGCGACCACCAGCGTGCCGGCGACGCTGCTGGTGGTGGAAGTCGACCGCCTGCGCCAGGAGGCCGACGGCGACGGCCTGGGCAAGGGCAGCCTGCGCGTCAACGTGCGCTTCACCGACGGCCCCAGCGGCCGGCTGATGGGCTCGCGCCGCTACGAGAGCGACATCGCCGAACCCACCTCGCTGGAAGGCCAGCTCAAGGACATTTCCAAGGCCATCATCGAGGAAGTCGAAGGCGCCCAGCGCATCGCCAAGCGCGACCCGCTACCGGAGTCCCCGACGCCGGCCAGCGCGCCGGCCGAGCAACCGGCCCGGCCCGCGCCGGCACCGGCGCCCGGCCAGTCGGTGGCCAGCCGCGACGCGGCGGCCAAGCCGGTGGTGGCGGTGGAGAACCAGGAACGCCAGTTGCAGAAGCTGCAGCGCAGCAACCTGCCGTTCGACCAGTACCAGAACGAATACCGGCGCATCACCGCGCAGTGAGCGCCGGCGCGCCTCAGTCGTCGTGCCAGTGGGCGCCGTCGTCCTCGTCGTCCCAGTCGTCCTGATCGTCCTCCGGGTCGTCGCGCAAGCCGGTGGCGTCGTGCTCGAAGTCCTCCGGGGCGTCGTCGTCCCACTCGTGGTCGAGCAGGTGCTCGTGCTCCGGCTCGGGGAGGTCGATGTCGTCGTCGTGCATGGTGCGGTCTCGGCAGCGGGGTGCAGCGGAGCCTCCATGCTACGGCCTCGCCGGGCCCGCGCAAAGCCTCGGTGGTCGCGCGGCACGGCGCATTTGGCTATAAGTCAGAAGGAAGGCGATGACGTTTTCCTATCGGGGCGATGCCGTTTCCAGCATTGTGCGCAACGCCCCGCTTGCCGATCCTGTGGCCACTCGGGGCAGGTGCCCCCGCACAACAGCAGAAGGACATCCAGCATGAAGACCGTCGCACAGCTCCTCCACGCCAAGCAGAGCCAGCAGGTGCACACCATAGGCCCGCACGAGATGGTGCTCGACGCCCTGCGGGTGATGGCGGTGAAGAACGTCGGCGCCCTGCCGGTGGTGGACAACGGCCAGGTGGTGGGCGTGGTCAGCGAACGCGACTACGCGCGCAAGATGATCCTCCAGGGCCGCTCCTCGGTGGGCACCCCGGTCAGCGCCATCATGAGCTCGCCGGTGGTCACGGTGGACTCGCAGCAGAACATCGACACCTGCATGAGCATCATGACCGAGCGCCACCTGCGCCACCTGCCGGTGGTGGAGAACGGCCAGCTGGTGGGCCTGCTGTCCATCGGCGACCTGGTCAAGGAAGCCATCGCCGAGCAGGCCGCGCTGATCCAGCAGCTGGAGCAGTACATCCGCGGCGAACAGTGAGCCGCCGGGGGCGCGGCGGACGGCGCCATGACAGGGGCGCGGATGGGGCATTAGAATTTGATTAACATCCGCGACCCGAACAAGTAGAACCCATGGAAAACCGCACCGCCCGCCTGACCGTCCTGATCGACCCGATGAAGAAGAAGGCCTTCGAGGAACTCTGCGCCAGCCAGGACCTGACCCCCTCCCAGGTGGTTCGCCAGCTGATCCGGGACTACCTGGAGAGCCACGGGGTGAGCTACGCCACGCAGCCGAAGGTGGGCGGGCAGGATTGAGGGCAGCCCGCACAATCGCCCATGCAGGAGCGCGCCCTGCGCGCGAATCGCGGGCAGGGCCCGCTTACGACCGTGCTTCCCGGTAACGTAGGCATTCGGGGCAAGAGCACCCTCTCCCCAGCCCTCTCCCGCAAGCGGGAGAGGGGGCTGTCCTCTGCAGGGGGAAGGGCCGGAGTCAACCTCACACCTTCGCAATAGATAGACTGTGCGTAGGGCGCATAACCGTTCGCGGTTATCCGCCATTGCCCGTGCCGCCGGGGCGCCCGGCGTGGCCGATACCAATCGCGGACGGAGTCCGCTCCTACATCACCGGTAGGCAGCGCTTTTCGTAGGAGCGAGCTTGCTCGCGAACCGCATGGCACCGCGTTTGTTCGCGAGCAAGCTCGCTCCTACGAAGAGCATCTCGGCGCAGGCTGCAAGACAGTTGCTCCTACGATCGTGCTTCCCTGGAACTGTAGGAACGGACTCCGTCCGCGATCCGGCGGATAACGCCGTGGGCGTTATACGCCCTACGCCGTTTCCACCTCTTCCACCGCCCCTTCGCAAGCCGCCAGCGCCAAGGCGAAACTGGCGTGGTAGTTCTTCCTGCCCACCGTCTCGACGATCCCCGCGCGCACCAGCTTGTGCCGGACCCGCGGGTTGGCCTCGCAGAGCTTCACCGTCACCCCGCGCTTGCGCAGCTGCTGGATCACCTCCTCCAGCGTCTGCATGCCGGTGATGTCCATGAAGGGCACCCGGCCCAGGCGGATCACCAGCAGCCGCGGGTCGCTGTGGGTCTTCGCCAGGGCGCGCTCGAAGGTCTCGGCGGCGCCGAAGAACAGCGGGCCCTCGATGGTGTATACCAGCACACCCGGCGGCAGCGTCGGCACGCCCTGGCCGCGCAGTTCGCCTTCCAGCTCGGCGCCGCCCAGTTGCTGCACTTCCACCGAGGAGGCCATGCGCCGCATGAACAGCAGCATGGCCAGGATCACCCCGATGTTCACCGCGATCACCAGGTCGCTGAACACCGTCAGGCCGAAGGTGATCAGCAGGATGGCCACGTCGGCCCGGGGCGCGCGGCGCACCATGCGCACGAAGTGGCGGGCCTCGCTCATGTTCCAGGCCACCACGAAGAGGATCGCCGCCAGCGCGCACAGCGGGATGCTGGAGGCCAGCGGGGCGAGGAACAGGATGATCAGCACCAGGGTCGCCGCATGGGCCACCCCGGCGATGGGGCTGTTGCCGCCGTTGCGGATGTTGGTGGCGGTGCGGGCGATGGCGCCGGTTGCGGCGAAGCCGCCGAACAGCGGCGCCAGCAGGTTGGCGATGCCCTGGCCGACCAGTTCCTGGTTGGAGTCGTGGCGGGTGCCGGCCATGCCGTCGGCGACCACCGCCGACAGCAGCGACTCGATGGCGCCGAGCATGGCGATGGCGAAGGCCGGGCCGATCAGTTCGAGGATCCGCGGCAGCGTGACCTCCGGCAGGCTCGGCGTCGGCAAACCGCGGGGGATGCCGCCGAAGGCGCTGCCGATGGTGGCCACGCCGTCGAACTGGAACAGCGCCTGCAGCAGGCTGACCAGCACCATCGCCAGCAGCGGCCCCGGCACCCGCGCCAGGTACGGCAGGCGCGAGCCGTAGAGCACCGCGGCCAGGCCCAGCAGGGCCAGCAGGGTGGTCGCCGGGTGCAGCTGCGGCAGGGCCTCCAGCAGGTGCCAGAGCTTCTGGTGGAAGTGCTCGCCGGTCACCGCCGGCAGGCCGAAGAAGTCCTTCCACTGGCCGACCCAGATGATCACCCCGATGCCGGCGGTGAAGCCGACGATGACCGGGTCGGGGATGTACTTGATGACGCTGCCCAGGCGGGTGATGCCCAGCAGCAGGAGGATGGCCCCGGCCATCAGCGTGGCCAGCTGCAGGCCGTCGACGCCGTAGCGCGCGGTGATGCCGGCGAGGATGACGATGAAGGCGCCGGTGGGCCCGGCGATCTGCACCCGGCTGCCGCCGCACAGCGAGACCACCACGCCGGCCACGATGGCGGTGTACAGGCCCTGCTCGGGCTTCACCCCGGAGGCGATGGCGAAGGCCATGGCCAGTGGCAGCGCCACCACCCCGACGATCACCCCGGCGAGCAGGTTGCGCGGCCAGTTCTGAAGGTTCAACAGCCCGGCTTTCCAGGCCTCGCGTACGGCGATCATCAAGCACACCTCCTAAGAAGGATGCACATCAGATTAACATGACATGTTAATCGAAGTGTACTGGCCACCACCCTCCGTCGCCCGCCACCTGACGGGGACGTGGCCAGTCGCTACCCTCGGCAGCAGCGCTGCAAAAATGCCAACACCGCTGCATTCCTGCATGCACTTGCGCCAGGGGTGCGGGCCGGGGCCCGCCGCCATGGGCCCTCGCCCCTGGCATGCAACCTGCCTGGGTAGCGGATGGCCCGCGCGACGGCGCCGGCCCCTCACCCCCATGGAGAACCATAGATGGATTCGCTACGCCTGCTGCTCGACCGCGGCCTGCTGCTGGCCGACAGCATCGCCGCGGACGGCCGCTTCCTCGACGTCTCCGCCGAGCAGAGCGACCAGCTCGGCTACCCGCCCGGCGCGCTCCACGGCCAGGGCATGGAGCAGGTCTACACCGCCGACTCGGTGCGCGCCCTGCAGCAGCTCTTCGCCAACCCGCCGGCCGACGAACGCGTGCAGGACCTGGAGCTGACGCTGATCCGCCACAACGGCGGCCTGCTGCCGGTGCTGGCCAGCGGCGTGCTGCAGTGGCGCGACGGCGAGCCGCCGCGCCTGCACCTGGTGAAGATGCCCCTGGGCGGCATCAGCCGGCGCCTGGCCGAGCTGCAGAATGCCAACGAAGTCATGAGCCAGATGCTCTACAGCGCCAAGGTCGCCTACTGGTGCATCGAGTTCGCCGAGCCGGTGGACGTGCGCCAGACGCCGGACGAGATCGTCCGCCAGGTGTTCGAGAACCGCTCCTACTGGCGCATGTGCAACCGCGCCATGGCGGCCATCTACGAGATGCCCGCCGACGTCGACTTCGGCCAGCAGCCGGTGCGCCTGTACTGGCCGCGCAGCCCGGCCAACGAGGAGTTCGTGCGGCGGCTGATCGAGGCCGACTTCCACGTCGACGGCGCGCTCTCGGTGGACCGCCGCCACGACGGCTCGCCGGCCTACGTGGAGAACGACGTGCGCGCCAGCATCCACAACGGCCGCCTGCTGCGCATGTGGGGCAGCCTGCGCGACGTCAGCCAGGAGCTGCGCATGCAGCACGACGCCGAGCAGCGCATCGAGGCCCTGCGCCGGGTGTTCGACGCGGTGCCCGACGCGGTGCTGGTGATCGACGAGGCGGCCCAGCCGCAATGGCGCAACGCCGCCTTCGAGCAGGTGTTCGGCATCACCCGCGCCGCCGGCGTGGCCGCCACCCTCGACCGCCTGCCGCTGCCCGAGCGCACCTGGCAACGCCTGGAGCTGCCCGACCAGTACGGCAGCTTCCGCGCCTTCGACAGCCACTGCTCGCGCATCCTGATCCGCGAGAACCAGGCCTGGCGCGTGGTCGTGCTGCGCCCGGACGGCATCGAGCGGCGCGCGGCGGAGCTGCACCCGTGAGCGGCGAGGGCTTCTTCGCGCCGATGCGCATGGGCATGCGCTCGGCGGTCAACGTCAGCGCCGAGATGCTCGCCGCGCTGCTGGAGACCCCGGCGCTGCACGCCCTGCTCGACGGCTTCGGCGAGGCGCTGATCGTCTGCGACGGCGACTCCCGGGTGCGCTTCCTCAACCTGGCCGCCGAGCGCATCAACCGCGTGTCGCGCCAGGACGTGCTGGGCCTGACCGACAGCGACTTCTACCAGCGCTCGGCGCTGCAGTTCGACGACTTCCTGCAGAGCGTGCGGCGTGGCGGCAAGAGCGCGCTGACGCGCTCGCGCGACGGCCGGCTGTTCCTCACCCGCCTGCAGAGCGTGCCCGCCGGCGCCTACGAGAAGCCCTACACGCTGCTGATCCAGCGCGAATACGAACCCCGCGAAAGCGCCGGCCGCAGCGCCCCGGCACCGTCGCTGGCGGACAGCCCAGCGAGCCTGGGCGACCCGCAGGACAACGCGCTGCACATGTCGCCGCTGCTCTCGGACATCGCCGACATGGGCGTGCGCGCCTTCCGCCGCCGCGCCCGCCTGCTGCTGCTCGGCGAGCCCGGCGTGGGCAAGACCGCCATCGCCCGGCACATCCACCGCGCCGCCGGCTGGGGCGACCGGCCCTTCGTCGACGTGAACTGCGCGAGCATCCCCGAGACGCTGTTCGAGTCGGAGATGTTCGGCTACGAGCGCGGCGCCTTCACCGGCGCGCTGCAGCAGGGCAAGCGCGGCTACATCGAGAGCGCCGCCGGCGGCACGCTGTTCCTCGACGAGATCGGCGAGATCCCCCTGCAGGTGCAGGCCAAGCTGCTCAAGTTCCTCGACGACGGCACCATCCAGCCGGTGGGCTCGCCGCTGTCGAAGAAGGTCCAGGTGCAGGTCATCGCCGCCACCAACAAGGACCTCAAGGCGCTGGTCGCGGCCGGCCTGTTCCGCGCCGACCTCTACTACCGCCTGGCCGTGCTGCCGGTGGACATCCCGCCGCTGCGCGCCCACCGCGACGACCTGCCGGTGCTGATGGACATCCTCCTGGCCCGCATCAACCGCGACCGCCAGCCACCGCTGCGCCTCGCCACCGCCTGCCGCCAGCGCCTGCTGGGCTACGACTTCCCGGGCAACATCCGCGAACTGGTGAACATCTTCGAGCGCCTGGCGGTACTGGCCGACGACGTGGCCGAGGAACAGCACCTGCCGCCGGAACTGCTGGGCACGGCCGCCCCCGCCGGGGAAGCCGAGCCGCTGCCCTTCGCCAGCGCCGACGAGCCGCTCAAGGCGCAGGTGCAGCGCTTCGAGCGCCAGGTGATCCTCCAGGCGGTGCGCCTGTGTGGCAGCAAGCGCAAGGCGGCGCAGCATCTGGGGATCGATGTGGGCACCCTGATCCGCAAGCAGCAGCGGGACTGAAGCTGTTTTCGTAGGAGCGAGCTTGCTCGCGAACGGCACTTCCCGGATGCACCGGCATTGAACCGACCTCCGTCCCCTCTCCCCAGCCCTCGGCTGCGCGCCCCGCCCTGAAGGGAGAGGGGGCTTGTCCGTGCCGAGAGAAGGAATGGTTTCAGTCAGAAACCGCCGGAGCTGCCGGCTGACTCTGAAATATCCGAGCACGCCGAACGGTCCCCTCTCCCTTCAGGGAGAGGGTTAGGGAGAGGGGCGGCGCCCAACCAACACACCGCTGCCCCAGGATAACCACCGCCACCAACGCTGCATTTCTGCCTATCCCCCTTGTCATTTCTGCTTACATTCCCTCCCCCACAAAACAACAATCTCTTTATTTTCAACAACTTAATTTCTTGGCACACCCTGTGCTCCACCTCCATCGACCCGTGACCGTGCACGGGTCCTCGAATCGCGCCAGGCATCCCCAACCGAGGTTGCCGGCAGTTCTGGAGGCACAACAACAATGCTCATCACAGGTATCAAGAGCAGGCCGGTCTACGACGACCTGCGCCCGCTCGCCGGCAGCAACCACATAGTCGCAGGCCAGGGCAGCGGCGGCAGCGCCATGCTCCGGCTGCTCGGCGAGATGCCGCGCACCGCGCCCATCCGCGTGCTCTATTCCACCGAATCCTTCTCCGGGCAGGACCACCTGGCCGCGCTGCGCGACATCGCCGACGTGGAGCTGACCCTCTACCCGAGCAACCGCGCGCTGGTCGACGACCTGCACGCCCTGCTCGGCCAGTCGCGCATGGGCACCCGCCTGTACCTGGCCGGTTCGGAAAGCTTCATCGGCACCGCCATGCAGGCCGCCGACGCGATCAACCTGAACCGCGACGAAGTGCTGCGCGAGCACTGCGGCTCCTTCGTGCGCCGCGTCTGGTGCGTGCACTGCGACGGCTACACCGAGAACGTCACCCAGCGCGTCTTCGAGTGCCCGCACTGCGCCCGTACCCTGGTGGTCCGCGACCACTATTCCCGCCGCCTCGCCGCCTTCCAGGCGGTCAAGGCCGACGCCGAAGTCCCCGGCGAGCTGCCGGCAGCCGAGGAGCTCGACACATGAGCCAGTCCACCGGAACCCTCAACGTCCGCGTCGCCCGCATCGAGCAGGTCACCCCGGAAATCAAGCGCTTCACCCTGGTCCCGCGGGACGGCGGCCAGCTGACGCCGTTCTCCGGCGGCAGCAACGTGGTGGTGCTGATCCCCCACGAGGGCGGCACCTACCGCAACGCCTACTCGCTGATGAGTTCGCCCTACGACGCCAGCGCCTACCAGATCGCCGTGCGCCGCGTGGCAGACGGCCGCGGCGGCTCCCGGCGCATGCACGACGCGGTGAAGGAAGGCGACGAGCTGGAAATCCTCCGCCCGGTGAACCTGTTCCCGCTGAGCAAGCACGCGCGCCTGCACCTGTTCATCGCCGGCGGCGTGGGCATCACCCCGGTGTGCTCGCAGCTGGCCGAGCTGCGCCTGCGCGGCACGCCCTTCGAGGTGCACCTGGCGGTGCGCGGCGCGGAACACGCGCGCCTGGGCGAGGAACTGCTGCGCGAATACGGCGATGCCGTGCGCCTGTACCGCGACGACCGCGGCGAGCGCCTGGACATCTCCGCCGTGCTGGCCGACCGCCCGCTGGGCAGCGACGTCTACGTCTGCGGCCCCGAGGGCATGATCCAGGCCACCATAGACGCGGCCCGCGCCCACGGCTGGACCGACAGCCACATCCACTACGAGCGCTTCCTCGAACAGGGCAGCAGCGGCGAACCGTTCAAGGTCACCCTGGCGCGCAGCGGCGCAACCATCGAGGTCTCGCCCGACCAGAGCCTGCTGGAAGCCGCCGAGGCCGCCGGCCACGAGATTCCCTACCTGTGCCGCGGCGGCGCCTGCGGCATGTGCGAGACCAACGTCCTGGAGCTGGACGGCGAGATCCTCCACACCGACGACTGGCTGTCCGACGAGGACAAGGCCGCCAACAAGAAAATCATGCCCTGCGTGTCGCGCGCCAAGTGCTCGCGGCTGGTCATCGACTGCTGAGCCGGAGAACGACCATGACCATCCAATTCCGCCCCGACGAAACCTACCGCGACGACTACACCTACGCGAACAGCCCCGAGTGCATCGCCCGCGCGCCCTTCCCCTTCCCGGACGACGAGTACATGTACTCGATGAACCTGGAGCCCCACGTCAGTGTGGGTGACGGCGCCTTCCGCGCGGTGTTCGACATCGACGAGCACTACATCAGCGAGTGCCGCGACCGTGCCATCACCCTGGAGAAGGACCCGGGCATGCACTACGTCTCGGCGCCGCACATGATGGAAGCGCAGTGGGACCTGCTCGAACTCATCATGGAGTCCTACGCCAAGGACTACCCCGAGTACTTCGCCCTGGAGCGCGACGGCACCCGCTGGCACTGGACCAACAGGCTGCTGAACATCGACGACACCTTCACCTTCGGCGACCCGGCCACCCTGCCCTATGAGCCGATGGAATACATCACCCGCCAGGCCCAGGGCGACTGGGTGCTGCAGGAAGAGCGCGACGGCACCCTGTACTGGGGCGCCGGCATCGCCACCCAGCGCGCCGACTACTCGCTGCGCTTCAACCTGGGCATGGCCTGGCACGAGTTCCACGGCCCGGTGCCGCTGGTCAAGGAAACCGGCATGCTCGACCGCGCGCTGAAGTTCCTCCTGCGCCTGCGCAACGGCCACCCGGTGCGCCGCCTGAACTGGTCGCTGACGGTCAACCCGCGCCTGGACGTGTCCGCCGAGAGCCTGCCGGAGTGGGCCCCGGACCGCACCACGGTGACCGCCGAGAACGCCGGCAAGCTGGTCTACCTGCGCATCGAGCTGCAGCCGCTGCACCGCCTGCCGCGCAGCAACGCCATCGTGTTCCCGATCCGTACCTACCTGCTGAACCTGGAAGACATCGCCAGCAACCCGGCCTGGGCCAAGCGCATGCACCGCGTGCTCAAGTCCCTGAACCAGGAACTGGTGGACTACAAGGGCTTCACCCGCTACCGCGACGCGGCGGTGGAATGGCTCTCGAAGTACGACGACGGCCAGTAGGCGCCGCACCCGCCATAACGACAATGAGCCCGTAGAGGGCGGCGGCGGACACCCGAGGTCCGCCGCAGACAATGTGCCACTGCCCATTACCCCCTGAGAGGAAACAACGATGAGTGGGTCCCCTGCCACGCGTGCCGCTGGCGTAACCGATCACGATGCCGAGCAGCTTCGCGCCCTCGGCTACAGCTCGAACTTCGAGCGCAGCATGAGCCTGTGGGAGAACTTCTCCCTGGGCTTCACCTACCTGTCGCCGGTCGTCGGCGTCTACACCCTGTTCGGCCTGTGCCTGGCCGCCGGCGGGCCGCCGATGTTCTGGTCGTACCTGCTGATCGGCCTCGGCCAGCTGCTGGTGTGCCTGGTGTTCGGCGAGGTGGTCTCGCAGTTCCCGATCTCCGGCGGCGTCTACCCCTGGGCGCGGCGCCTGGTGGGCAAGCGCTGGGCGTGGATGGTCGGCTGGGTCTACGCCTGGGCGCTGTGCGCCACCATCGCCGGCGTCTCCGTCGGCGCCGGCCCGTACCTGGCGGCGCTGCTGGGCTTCGCGCCGGACGCGAACGTCAGCATCTACATCGCCCTGGCGCTGATCCTGGTCTCCACCGGCCTCAACCTGGTGGGCACCAAGCTGCTGGCGCGGGTGGCCATGTTCGGCTTCCTCTGCGAGCTGGTCGGCGCCATCCTGGTCGGCGGCTACCTGCTGGTCTTCGAGCGCCACCAGCCGTTCAGCGTGCTGTTCGACACCTTCGGCCTCGGCGCCGCGGACGGCTCCTACCTGCCGGCCTTCCTCGCCGCCTCCCTGGCCGGCCTGTTCCAGTACTACGGCTTCGAGGCCTGCGGCGACGTGGCCGAGGAGACCCCCAACCCCGGCAAGCGCATCCCCAAGGCCATGCGCATGACCATCTACATCGGCGGCGCCGCCGCGATGTTCGCCTGCCTGGCGCTGATCCTCTCGGTGCCGGACATGCACAAGGTGCTCGCCGGCGAAGACACCGACCCGGTCGCCACCATCCTCGCCAACGCCTTCGGCCCCGTGGGCTCGCGCCTGGTGATGGCGGTGGTGCTGGTGTCCTTCGTGTCCTGCGTGCTCAGCCTGCAGGCCGCCGCCAGCCGCCTGCTGTTCGCCTACGCCCGTGACGAGATGATCGTCGGCAGCCGCGTGCTGCAGCGCCTGTCGGCCAACCACGTGCCGTCCGCCGCGCTGGTCGTCAGCGGCGTGGTGCCGGCTGCCATCGTCTGCCTGGGCCTGTTCATGGCCGACGCCACCGCCACCATCGTCGGCTTCGCCGCCATCGGCATCTACATCGCCTTCCAGCTGATCGTGGTCGCCGCGCTGATCGCCCGCACCAAGGGCTGGGTGCCCGGCGGCCAGTTCAGCCTGGGCCCCTGGGGCACGCTGGTTAACGTCGCCGCGCTGGTCTACGGCCTGGGCGCCATCGCCAACATGGTCTGGCCGCGCAGCCCCGACGCGCCCTGGTACATCAACTACTCGATGATCCTCACCACCGCCGTGGTGCTGGGCGCCGGCCTGCTCTACATGCTGCTGGCCAGGCCCTACGACAAGGGCACCGCGCCAGCCGGCGACGCCCACAGGATCTCCGGCCGCCAACGATCCGTGCGCGCGACTGGCGCGCTTACCGAACCGGCTTGATCGCAACCCTGACGCAATTCGGGCCATACGCCTGAGGGGCGCGTCCGGCGCCGCGCGGGGCCCCTTCCCCGCGCCGGCGCCAAGCGGTTTGCGAACGGGCCTGCCAGCCCCGCGCTTGGCAGGCCCGGTTTTTTTCCCGCACTACGCCAGGCCTGACCACGACGTAGGGCGGATAACCGTTCGCGGTTATCCGCCGTTTCACCTTTCTCATCGCCAACGCCGTGGCTAAGCCTGGCGCGCCCTACAAGGATGCCCAGGCTCGACCCGAGCGGGGTTCGGCCAAGGCCAAACGGCGGATAACGCGGAGCGTTATTCGCCCTACGCCGGACTTGGCCACGACGTAGGGCGCATAACGCCTATGGCGTTATCCGCCGCAACCCTCGCTCAGCGGGCAATCCACAACAGGCACGCCGACAAGGTCACCAACGACCCCAGCGTCGACAACAGAATGCTCCGCGAGACCACCGGTGCCTCGCGCCTGTAGTACTCCGCCAGCATGTACGGCCCGGTGCCGGTGGGCAGCGCGCTGAGCAGCAGCGCCGAATCCGCCCACAGCGGCGGCAGGGCGAACACCTTGTAGGCGAGGAAGCCGGTCAGCAGCGGCTGGCCCACCAGCTTCACCAGCACCAGCGGCCAGGCGCCCACCTGCGGACCCTCCTGCTTCTGCGCCAGGAACAGGCCGAGGGAGATCAACGCGCAGGGCGTGGTGGCCGCCGCCAGCAGGTCGAGGAAATGCACCACCGGCTCGGCCAGGCCCAGGCCGCCGGCGGCCCACAGGCCTCCAACGATGGGCGAGACCACCAGCGGGTTCTTCAGCAGCGCGCGGCTCACCACCAGCACCGCGCGGCCGATGTGCTTCTCGCTCTGCAGGCCGACCTCGATGCACACCACCGCCACCGCGAAGAGCACGCAGACCACCAGCAGCGAGGCGATCAGCGCCGGCTCCAGGCCGTCCTGGCCGAACACCAGCAGGCACAGCGGGATGCCCATGTAGCCGGTGTTGGCGTAGGAGGCGCTGAGCCCGTCGATGCTCGCCGCCGGCAGTCCGCGGCCCTGCCACAGGCGCCAGGCCAGGGTGGCGCCGAACACCAGCAGGCAGCCGGCGGTGAAGGCGGCGAGGAAGCCCGGCTGCCAGATTTCCGCCCAGGTGGCCGTGGCGGTGACCTTGAACAGCAGCGCCGGCAGGCACAGCCAGACCACCAGCCGGTTGATCTCCGAGGCCGCGCCCTCGCCCAGGCGGTTGCTCCGGCGCGCCAGCCAGCCGGCCAGGATCAGCGCGAAGATGGGCAGGACGACGACGATCACGGTGTGCATGGGCGGCTCGGCAAGGCATTGTCATGGGCAGGCTGGCGAGCATAGGATCGGGCCATCGATACCGTCCAATGCTTGTTGAAGGCCAAATTGATACCGGAAATGCATCGATGATCGAACTGCGCCAGCTGCGCTACTTCCTCGCCCTCGCCGAGCACCTGCACTTCGGCCGCGCCGCCGAGGCCCTGCACCTGACCCAGCCGCCGCTGAGCCGGCAGATAGCCGCGCTGGAGGCCGAGCTGGGCACCCCGCTGTTCGCCCGCCATTCGCGCGCGGTGGAGCTGACCGCCGCCGGCCGCGAGTTCCAGCAGCACTGCAAGAGCCTGCTGGCCGGCCTCGACCTGGCGGTGCGCTCGGCCCGGGCCAGCGCCCGCGGCGAACGCGGCGAGCTGCGCCTGAGCTTCACCATGGTCGCCGCCTGGACGCTGCTGCCGACCCTGCTCAAGCGCTACAGCGACGCTTATCCACAGGTGAAGGTGGTGCTCAACGAAGTGCTGCCGCGCGACCTCGGCCCGGCGCTGGAAGCCGGCGAGGCCGACGTCGCCCTGACCTTCCCGGCCCGCGAACCCGGCCAGCTGCGCTACCGCACCCTGCTGCGCGAGCCGTTGTGCGCGGTGCTGCCGGCAAGGCATCCCCTTGCGACGCGGGAGCGCCTGGCGCCCGCC
Source organism: Pseudomonas sp. JH-2 (assembly GCF_036231725.1). NCBI lineage: Bacteria > Pseudomonadati > Pseudomonadota > Gammaproteobacteria > Pseudomonadales > Pseudomonadaceae > Pseudomonas > Pseudomonas sp. JH-2. The sequence goes on from NZ_JAZAQP010000030.1 coordinate 49,588, forward strand.
GAACTGGCAGCGGAGGCGTTCATCAGCTTCCCCCACAGCACCGCGCCGGCCCTGCACGAGGCGGTGATGCAGTGCTGCCGGGACAACGGCTTCGAACCGCGCATCCAGCTGGAGCCGCACCTGCAGCAGACCATCGTCAACCTGGTGGCCGAGGGCCTGGGCGTGGCCCTGGTGCCGGACTCGATGCGCAAGATGCAGCTGCCCGGCGCGGTGTTCGTGACGTTGGAGGCGTCGCCACTGGTGGACTATGGGGTGGCTTGGAGCCCGCATAACGACAACCCTTGCCTGGGGGCTTTCCTGCGGTGTGCGGGGGTGGATACGGGCTCTTCGTAGGAGCGAGCTTGCTCGCGAACGGTGTTCCCCGGATACGCTTGCGTTACACCGACCTCCGTCCCCTCTCCCCAACCCTCTCCCTGAAGGGAGAGGGGGCTTGTCCGTGCCGAGAAAGGTGATGGTTTCCGCCGGAAACCTCTGCGCTAGCCGGCTAACGCCATAACATCAAACCCTGCCCAACGGTCCCCTCTCCCTTCAGGGAGAGGGTTAGGGAGAGGGCGCTCTACCGCCCAACACCCAAAGTCCCAAGCAAGCTCATTTCACCAACCGCGCATCCAGACTATTCTGCGCCAACCGCTGCGCCTGCTCCTTCGTCATCCCCAGGTGCTCGTACAGGGCCTGGAAGTTCTCGGTGACGTAGCCGCCGAAGTAAGCCGGATCATCCGAGTTCACCGTCACCTTCACCCCGCGCTCCAGCATCTGCAGGATGTTGTGCTCGCGCATGTGGTCGAACACGCACAGCTTGGTGTTGGACAGCGGGCAGACGGTCAGCGGGATCTGCTCGTCGATGATGCGCTGCATCAGCCGCTCGTCCTCGATGGCGCGCACGCCGTGGTCGATGCGCTCGACCTTGAGCAGGTCCAGGGCTTCCCAGATGTATTCCGGCGGGCCTTCCTCGCCGGCGTGGGCGACGGTCAGCAGGCCTTCGGCGCGGGCGCGGTCGAACACGCGCTGGAACTTGCTCGGCGGGTGGCCGACCTCGGAGCTGTCCAGGCCGACGGCGACGAAGGCGTCGCGGAACGGCATGGCCTGGTCCAGGGTCCTGAACGCCTCTTCCTCGGACAGGTGGCGGAGGAAGCTGAGGATCAGGCCGTGGCGGATGCCCAGCTGCTTCTCGCCATCCTTCAGCGCGCCCTGGATGCCGCGCAGCACGACTTCGAAGGGAATGCCGCGGTCGGTGTGGGTCTGCGGGTCGAAGAAGGGTTCGACGTGGATGACGTTCTGCGCCTTGCATTTGAGCAGGTAGGCCCAGGTCAGGTCGTAGAAGTCCTGCTCGGTGCGCAGCACGTCGGCGCCGGCGTAGTAGAGGTCGAGGAACTCCTGCAGGTTGTTGAAGGCGTAGGCCTTGCGCAGGGTCTCGACGTCGGCCCAGGGCAGCTTCACCTGGTTGCGTTCGGCCAGGGCGAACAGCAGTTCGGGCTCCAGGGTCCCTTCCAGGTGCAGGTGCAGTTCGGCCTTGGGCAGGGCGTTGAGCCATTCGTACATGGGTGGTTTCTCGTCATCGGGCTGGATCGATGCAAGTTTAACCCGGCCTGGCCCTGCGCGTGGGCCGCCCCGCCGCGTGCGGGACGGCCCTGTGGCGATCAGAACGCGAAGTGCGCCTCGTCCAGCGCCATCAGGCAGCCGGCGCCGCCCAGCAGGGCCTCGCGGTGCATGCTGGCGCGCGGCAGGATGCGCCGCAGGTAGAAGTCGGCGCTGGCCAGCTTGGCGCGGTAGAAGTCGCCCTCGCCAGTGCCGGCGTCCAGCGCCGCCTGGGCGGCCCCGGCGGCGCGCAGCCACAACCCGGCGAGCAGCGCGTAGGCGCTGTACTGCAGGTAGTCCACCGACATGGCGCCGATTTCCTGCACGTCGCGGCGGGTGGCGGCCAGCACGTCGGCGGTCAGCCCGCGCCATTCCTGGATGCGCTCGCGCACCACGGCGGCCATGGGCGCCAGCTCGGGGTGGGCGGCCAGGGCGGCACAGGTTTCCGCCAGGTCCGCCTGCAGCGCGGCCATCTCGGCGCCGCCGTCGCCCAGCAGCTTGCGGCGGATCAGGTCGAGCGCCTGGATGCCGTTGGTGCCCTCGTAGATCTGGGTGATGCGGCTGTCGCGCATCAACTGCTCCATGCCCCACTCGCGGATGTAGCCGTGGCCGCCGTAGACCTGCACACCGAGGCTGGCGACTTCCTGGCCCATGTCGGTGAGGAAGGATTTGACGATGGGGCTCAGCAGCGCCGCGCGCTTGCCCGCCGCCTTGCGGCCATCGGCCTCGGGGTGGCCGTGCTCCAGGTCCAGCTCGCGGGCGCAGAGCGCGGCGAGCATGCGGCTGCCTTCGGTGAGGGTCTTCTGCGTCAGCAGCATGCGCCGCACGTCGGGGTGAACGATGATCGGGTCGGCGGCCTGCTGCGGCTGCGCGGGGCCGGTCAGGGCGCGCGACTGCAGACGCTCGCGGGCGTAGGCCAGGGCGCCCTGGAAGCTGCGCTCGGCGATGCCCAGGCCCTGCAGGCCGACCTGGAAGCGCGCGTCGTTCATCATGGTGAACATGCAGGCCAGGCCCTGGTTGGCCTCGCCGATCAGCCAGCCGGTGGCGCCGTCGAAGTTCATCACGCAGGTGGAAGCGCCCTTGATGCCCATCTTGTGCTCGATGGCGCCGCAGCCCAAGGCATTGCGCACACCCGGCGTACCGTCGGGGTTGGCGATGAACTTGGGCACCAGGAACAGGCTGATGCCCTTCACTCCGCCCGGGGCGTCCGGCAGGCGCGCCAGCACCAGGTGGACGATGTTCTCGGACAGGTCCTGCTCGCCGCCGCTGATGAAGATCTTGCTGCCGCTGACCCGGTAGCTGCCGTCGGCCTGGGGCTCGGCGCGGGTGCGCAGCAGCGCCAGGTCGGTGCCGGCCTGGGGCTCGGTGAGGCACATGGTGCCGGTCCACACGCCGCTGACCATCTTCGCCAGGTAGGCCTGCTGCAGCTCGGCACTGCCATGCTTGTACAGCGCCAGCACGGCGCCCTCGGTGAGCCCGGAATAGACGCGGAAGGACAGCGAGGCAGCCATCAGCATCTCGTGGAAGTTCGCCGCCACCAGCTGCGGGAAGCCCTGGCCGCCGAACCCGACCGGGCCGGTCATGCTCGCCCAGCCGTTGTCGCAGTACTGCCGGTAGGCCTCGCGGAAGCCGTCCGGGGTGGTCACCGCGCCGTCATGGAGGGTTGCGCCCTGCTCGTCGCTGTTGCGGTTCAGCGGCGCGACCACTTCGCCGGTGTAGCGCGCGCCCTCTTCCAGCACGCCATCGATCAGCTCGCGGTCCAGGCCGTTGCCCAGCAGCGCGCAGTGGCCGGCGGCGTCGAAGAGTTCGTGGAGGACGAAGCGCATGTCGCGCAGGGGGGCCTGGTAGCTCATGCGCCCTGCTCCCCGTGGACGTCGGCGAAGCGACCACCACTGGCGGCCAGGCGCTCGATCAGCGCGGCCGGCTGCCAGTGCGCGCCGTGCTGCCCGGCGAGGTCGCGCAGGCGCGCGAGGATGCCGGCCAGGCCCTGGGCGTCGGCCCAGGCCATGGGCCCGCCCTGGGCCGCGGGGAAGCCGTAGCCGTTGAGGTAGACGGTGTCGATGTCGGCGCTGCGGCTGGCGATGCCCTCGTCGAGGATCTTCGCGCCTTCGTTGACCAGCGCCAGCAGGCAGCGCTCGAGGATTTCCTCCGGGCCGATGTCGCGGCGCGCATAGCCCAGGCGCTCGGACTCGCGCAGCACCAGGGCGTCGACCTCGGGGTCGTGCTCGGCCTGGCGGCTGCCGGGTTCGTAATGGTAGAAGCCGTTGCCGCTCTTCTGGCCGAAGCGGCCCATCTCGCACAGGCGGTTGTCCACCTGCACGGTCGGCGCGTCCTGGCCCTTGCCGGCCAGCTCGCGGGCGCGCCATTCGAGGTCGATGCCGACCACGTCGAACATGCGGAACGGGCCCATGGCGAAGCCGAAGCCCTGCAGCGCGGCGTCCACCTGGAACGGCAGCGAGCCTTCGAGGATCAGCCGCCGGGATTCCTGCACGTACTTCTCCAGCATGCGGTTGCCGATGAAACCGTGGCAGTTGCCGGCCACCACGCTGACCTTGCCCATGCGCGCGCCCAGTTCCAGGGCGGCGTCGAGCACGGCGGGCGCGGTCCTGGCGCCACGCACGATCTCCAGCAGCTTCATGATGTGCGCCGGGCTGAAGAAGTGCAGGCCCAGCACCTGGGACGGCCGTGCGGTCACCGCGGCGATGGCGTCGACGTCCAGGTAGGAGGTGTTGCTGGCGAGGATCGCCGAGGGCTTCAGCGCCGCGTCCAGCTCGCGGAAGATCGACTGCTTGAGTTCCAGGTTCTCGTACACCGCCTCGATCACCAGGTCCGCCTCGCGGATCGCCGCGTAGTTGTCCGCCGGGGAAATCCGCGCGCGGCGGGCCGCCGCCTCCGCCTCGTCGATCCGCCCCTGGCGCACGTTGTGGGCATAAGTGTCGGCCACCGCGCCCTGGGCCTGCAGCAGCATCTGCGGGTTGTTGTCCAGCCACTGCACCTGCACGCCAGCGTTGGCCAGGCACATGACGATGCCGCGGCCCATGGTGCCGGCGCCTATCACCGCGGCGCTGCGAATCGGGGGAATCGGGCTCATGGTCTTCCTCTTGTTATCGAAACGGGCGTTCGAGCAAAAAAGCGACAGTCACCATAGGCAAGTTCGGATTATTTTTGAAATTTAGTCTTGTGATGCGCAGTATTTATCCGATGAATATAAATACCTTCGACCTCAACCTGCTGCGTGTCTTCGACGCCCTCCTGCGCGAACGCAGCGTTTCCCGCGCCGCCGAGCGCCTGGCCCTGAGCCAGCCGGCGGTGAGCAACGCCCTGGGCCGCCTGCGCGAGCTGCTCGACGACCCGCTGCTGGTGCGCATCGGCCGCAGCATGCAGCCCACGCCACGGGCGCTGGAGCTGGAGGCGCCGATCCGCGAATCGCTGCAGCGCATCCTGCAGAGCCTAAGCGGCGCCGAGCGCTTCGATCCGGGGCGCAGCCGCCAGCGCTTCATCCTGGCGCTGACCGACTACGCCGAGCTGCTGTGCATGCCGGCGCTGCTGCGGCAACTGGGCACGGAAGCGCCGGGCGTGGCCCTGGACGTGCGCCACCTGGCCCCGAGCCTACCGGTGGAGGCGCTGGACAAGGGCAACCTGGACCTGGTGCTGGGCCGCTTCGAGGAAGTCCCGGCGCGCTTCGAGCGCCGCCCCTGGGCCAGCGAGACCCTGCGCCTGCTGGCCCGCCGCGGCCACCCGCGGGTGGACGGCCCGCTGTACCTCGGCGGCTTCCTGCGCGAACGCCACCTGTGGGTATCCGGCGGCCAGACCCGCGGCATGGTCGACCTGTGGCTGGCCAGCCAGGGCCTGAAGCGGCAGGTCGCCTACGTCACGCCCAACTACCTGCAGGCCGCGCAGCTGGTGGCCGAGACCGAGCTGCTGACGGTGCTGCCGACGCGCCTGGCCGAACATTTCGCCAAGCGGCTGCCGTTGCAGGTACTGGAGTTGCCCTTCGACGTCGGCCAGTTCCACCTGGAGCTGGTGTACCTGGCCCAGCGCGAGCGCGACGTGGCGTTGCAGTGGCTGGTGCAGCGCATGCTGGAGGCCGCGCCGCGACCGTAGGGTGGAACGCCGACGGCGGATAACCGTTCGCGGTTATCCGCCGTCGGCCGTGCCACCGGGGCGTCCGGCGTGGTCGGTGAATCCGATCGCGGACGGAGTCCGCTCCTACGCAGCCCCCACCGCGCCATCACCCCGTAGGAGCGCGCCCTGCGCGCGAATCGCGGGCAGGGCCCGCTCCTACATCACCGGCTGGCAACGCTTTTCGTAGGACGCGATCATCCGCGCCAACGCGGCTCAGAACCGGTCGCGGATCACCACCTCGTCCAGCGCCAGCTTGCCCACCCGCGGCTTGGGCGCCAGGGTCTGCTTGCCGACGGCGACCATCAGGCCGATCACGTGGTTCTCCGGCAGGTTGATCAGCTTGCCCACGGCGTCGAAGTCGAAGCCGTCCATGGGGCAGGAATCCAGGCCCTTGCCGCGGGCGGCGAGCATCAGCGTCTGGGCCATCAGGCCGCAGCTGCGCATGGTCTCGTCGCGCTGCACCTGGGGCTTGCCGCGGTAGTAGGCGTCGATGGCGCCGGCCATGTAGTCCTGCACTTCCTGGGGCGCGCCTTCCCACACGCGGCGGGCGTTCTTCTCCCAGCTGTCGAGCTGGGCGCAGACCACCACCAGCATGGACGCGTCGGTCACCTGCGCCTGACCCCAGGCCACTTCGCGGATGTGCGCGCGCAGCTGCGCGTCGCTGACCTCGACCAGGCGCACGTGCTGCAGGTTGAAGGCCGAGGGGGCGAGCATGGCCAGCTGCAGCAGCTCGTCCTTCTCCTCGCGGCTCAGGCTGAAGGCCGGGTCGTAGCCCTTGACCGCGCGGCGGCTGCGGATGGCTTCGTCGATATGCATGGGGGGACTCCTTTCATTGACGGCGAAAAATGCCCGCCATGGTAAACCGCCCGGGCGTACGCTTCAGGCGGTTTTCCCGATAGGAATCATCGAATCGCTACACCGCCTGCAACGACGCCTCGTCGTCCTGCTGGGCGCGCGGCGAGGTGAAGGTCAGGTAGCCGTCCTCCACCTTGCCGTGGCGCAGCAGCGCCAGGTCCAGGGCGTAGTTCTGGTAGAGCTTCCAGGGCGTGCGGTCGCCCTGCTTGGGCATCTTGTCGGCGGCGCGCTGGATGTAGCCGGAGTTGAGGTTGAGGAAGGGCTCCTCCTTCACCTGGCCGGCCCCGGCGCGCGGGGTGCACTGGCGCATGCCGATGGCGTCCAGGTGGTTGATCAGGCGGCAGAAGTACTCGCTGGAGAGGTCCGCCTTGAGCGTCCAGCTGGCGTTGGTGTAGCCGACCACCGCGGCCAGGTTGGGCAGATCGCGCAGCATGATGCCGCGGTAGCCCATGCTCTGGTTGACCTGGAACGGCTTGCCGTCCACCGCCAGCTCCGCACCGCCGAACATCACCAGGTCCAGGCCGGTGGCGGTGACGATGACGTCGGCCTCCAGCACCTGCCCGGATTTCAGGCGGATGCCCTTCTCGCAGAAGCTGTCGATGTGCTCGGTGACCACCGAGGCCTTGCCCTTGCGCAGCGCCTTGAACAGGTCGCCGTCCGGCACGCAGCACACGCGCTCGTCCCAGGGCTTGTAGCGCGGGCTGAAGTGGCGCATGTCGAAGTCCTTGCCCAGCTGGTGCCTGGCCAGCCCCAGCAGGGCCTTGCGCACCACGCCGGGGAAGGCCTTGGAGAGCATGAAGAAGATCATCTGCATGGTCACGTTGCGCGCCCGCGCCTGGCGGTACACCCAGGTCTCGGGCAGGAAGCGGCGCAGGAAGTTCGAGATGGGGTCCTTCTGCGGCAGGCTGATCACGTAGGACGGCGAGCGCTGCAGCATGGTGACGTGGCGCGCCTTGTCGGTCAGCGAGGGCACCAGGGTCACGGCGGTGGCGCCGCTGCCGATGACCACGATGCGCTTGTCGGCGTAGTCGAAGCCTTCCGGCCACAGCTGCGGGTGGATGACCTGCCCGCCGAACTGCTCGCGGCCCTTGAATTCCGGGGTGTAGCCGGCCTCGTAGCGGTAGTAGCCGGTGCACATCAGCAGGAACTGCGCGCTCATGCGCACAGGTTCCGGCTCGTCGCCGCGCTGCACGGTCAGCAGCCAGCGCGCGCTGTCGCTGTTCCAGTCGGCCTTGAGCACGCGGTGGCAGTAGCGGATCTTGCCGTCGATGCCGTTCTCGTGCGCGGTCTCCTCGATGTAGTGGCGGATCGAGGGGCCGTCGGCGATGGCCTTGGGGTCGGTCCAGGGCTTGAAGTTGTAGCCCAGGGTGTACATGTCCGAGTCGGAACGAATGCCCGGGTAGCGGAACAGGTCCCAGGTGCCGCCCATGGCCTCGCGGCCTTCCAGCAGGGCGAAGGTCTTGCCCGGGCAGTGCTTCATCAGGTGGTAGGCGGCGCCGATACCGGACAGGCCGGCGCCGACGATCAGGACATCCAGGTGCTCGACAGACATGGTGGCTCCTCGGCCGGTGGCGGACAACGCCTTGCTGAGTCTAGGAGGGAATTCCTCCCCCGTACCCTACAAGGGACGCCACCGGCCGGCGCCCCACCCTAGGATGGGTGGAGCCACCGCGGCGTTACCCCTGGGCGAGCTGCGCCGCCACCCAGGCGCGCACCTGGGCGTAGGGGTAGTCCTCCAGCGCTGCGTAGCCGGGCAGCGTGCGCGCCCGCAGGCGGGTGAAGGCCGGCACGCCGATGCCACAGAGGAAGCGCGTCACGCAATCGGCGCTGGGCGGCAGGCCGCGGGCGCCGCGGTATTTCTCCAGGAAGGCGGCGCAGCGGCTCTGCAGCGTCTGCCCGTCCAGCGGCGCCAGGGCCGGCGGCTCCGGCAGGCGCGCGACGCGGCCGGCGCAGACCGAGCAGTGCCCGCAATGCTCCGGCGCCCGCTGGTCGCCGAAGTAGCGCGCCAGGCGCCGGCTCAGGCACTGGTCGCTGGCGAAGAGTTCGAGCATGGCGCCGATGCGCGCGATCTCGCTGGCCTCGTGGCGCTTGAAGTAGGCGTACAGCTCGTCGCTGAGCGCCTCGGGGTCGAACCCCGCCTCGCGCACCGCATAGACCTCGGTCATCTGCTTGCTTTCCAGCTCGATCCAGCCGCGTTCCTGGAAGTAGTCCAGGGCCTTCACCACCCGCGCGCGCTCGGCGCCGTGGCGCTGGTAGAGGGTGTCGAAGTCGAGGGTCGACCAGGTGCGCGCCCGCGCCGAGGTGCTGAGGATGGCCTCGACGAACTGCCGCCGCTCGCCTTCGAAGTGGCCCAGCAGGGCCGCGGGCTCGATGAGGTTCTTGAAGCGGTATTCGGCGAAATAGGCGAAACGCGGGGCGATGATGCCGCGTAGCTCCAGCTGCACCAGCAGCGTCTTGAGCGGCAGCTGGCGGATGTTCGACTGGTCCGACAGCGCGGTCAGCATCAGCTCCCACTGGCCGTTGGGCGCGGCGGCGATTTCCTCCAGCACGCTGCGGATGCCCTCGCGCTCGGGCGTGTCGCCGTAGACGAAGTTCTCCAGCACGCTGAGGCTGTCGCGGTTGGCCAGCACCAGGCAGTCCGAGTTCTGGCCGTCGCGGCCGGCGCGGCCGATCTCCTGGCTGTAGTTCTCCACCGACTTGGGCAGGTCGAAGTGCACCACGTTGCGGATGTCGCTCTTGTCGATGCCCATGCCGAAGGCGATGGTCGCGACTATGCAGTTCAGCCCGCCGGCCATGAAGCGCTGCTGGATGACCTCGCGCTCGGCGTGGTCCATGCCGGCGTGGTAGGCGCGGGCCGGGATGCCGCGCTCGCACAGGTGCGCGGCGATGTCCTCGGCGGTCTTCTGCTGGGTCACGTAGACGATGCTCGGCTGGCCTTCGCGCGCGCCCAGCCATTCCACCAGGCGGGCGCGCTTGGCGGCGCTGGCCACCGGCTCCACCTGCAGGTGGAGGTTGGCGCGGTAGAAGCCGGTGGTGACCACGTCCGCCTCGGCGATGGCGAACTTGGCGCGCATGTCGTCGATCACCGCCGGCGTCGCGGTGGCGGTCAGCAGCAGCACCTGGGGAATGCGGAACTGCCTCTGGTAGGCCGGCAGCTTCAGGTAGTCGGGGCGGAAGTTGTGGCCCCATTCGGAGATGCAGTGCGCCTCGTCGACCACCAGCAGCGAGATCGGCACCTCGCCGATGAAGTTGCGGAAACGCTCGTTCTTCAGGCGCTCCACGGAAATCATCAGCACCTTCAGCTCGCCGCTGCGGGCGCGGGCCATGGTCTGCGCCACCTGCTCGCGGCTCTGCGCCGAGTCGATGCTGGCGGCGGCGATGCCATGGCGGGCGAGGAAGGCCAGCTGGTCCTGCATCAGCGCCAGCAGCGGCGACACCACCAGGGTCAGGTGCGGCAGCATGATGGCCGGCAACTGGTAGCACAGCGACTTGCCCGAGCCGGTGGGGAAGATCGCCGCCGCCGAGCGCCCGCCCAGCACGGCGCTGACCGCCGCCTCCTGGCCGGGGCGGAACTGGCGGAAGCCGAAGACGCGTTCGAGGGTGTCGTGCATGCGGGTCTCTCCATTACCTGTCATGGGCGGAAGCTCCATGCTAGGGACCGCCGTTGTAGGAGCGAGCCTGCTCGCGAACGGCCCGATTCCGGTTCATCGGAAAGCGCGCTCCTAGGGTAGCCCCGTAGGAGCGGACCTTGTCCGCGATCGCGGATGAGATCCGCTCCTACGCCGGGCCCACCGCCGGTTTCCACCTGTAGGAGCGGCCAATGAAAAAGCCGCCCGGAGGCGGCTCTTTCGGCGAACGGGCGCGCTTACAGCTGCGGGCCGGCGTCCTTGATGGCGTCGCTCACGTCGAACTTCTTGAAGTTCTCGATGAACTTGCCGGCCAGGCCCTTGGCGGCTTCGTCGTAGGCGGCCTTGTCTTCCCAGGTGTTGCGCGGGTTGAGCAGGTTGGTCTCGACGCCCGGGACGAGCTTGGGCACGTCCAGGTTGATGATGTCCAGGTGCTCGGTCTCGGCGCCGACCAGGGCGCCGCTCTGGATGGCGGCGATCACACCACGGGTGGTCGGGATGTTGAAGCGCTTGCCGACGCCGTAGCCACCGCCGGTCCAGCCGGTGTTGACCAGGTACACCTTGGAGCCGAAGGCCTTGATGCGCTTGATCAGCAGCTCGGCGTAGACGCCGGCCGGGCGCGGGAAGAAGGGCGCGCCGAAGCAGGTGGAGAAGGTCGACTTGATGCCGCCGCCCGAACCCATCTCGGTGGAACCGACCAGCGCGGTGTAGCCGGACAGGAAGTGGTAGGCGGCCTGCTCGTTGTTCAGGATCGACACCGGCGGCAGTACGCCGGTCAGGTCGCAGGTCAGGAAGATGACCGCGTTGGGCTCGCCGCCCAGGTTGGCTTCCGAACGCTTCTCGACGTGCTCCAGCGGGTAGGCCGCGCGGGAGTTCTGGGTCAGGCGGTCATCGGCGTAGTCCGGGGTGCGTTCCTCGTCGAGGACCACGTTCTCCAGCACGGCGCCGAACTTGATGGCCTTCCAGATGACCGGCTCGTTCTTCTCGGACAGGTCGATGCACTTGGCGTAGCAGCCGCCTTCGATGTTGAAGACGACGCCTTCGCCCCAGCCGTGCTCGTCGTCACCGATCAGGTAACGGCTTTCGTCGGCCGACAGGGTGGTCTTGCCGGTGCCGGACAGGCCGAAGAACAGGGTCACGTCGCCCGCTTCGCCGATGTTGGCGGCGCAGTGCATCGGCAGCACGTCCTTCTCCGGCAGCAGGTAGTTCTGCACCGAGAACATGGCCTTCTTCATTTCACCGGCGTAGCGCATGCCGGCGATCAGCACTTTCTTCTGGGCGAAGTTGAGGATGACGCAGCCGTCGGAGTTGGTGCCGTCACGCTCGGGCACGCATTCGAAGTTGGCGACGTTCAGCACCTGCCACTCGTCGCGGCCGGCCGGGTTGTAGGTTTCCGGGTTGATGAACAGCTGGCGGCCGAACAGGTTCTGCCAGGCGGTGCCGGTGGTCATCCTGACCGGCAGGTAGTGATCGGCGGCCGAACCTACATGCACGTGGGAAACGAAGTGGTCCTGGGCGTCGTTGAAGGCCTGGACGCGCTCCCAGAGGGCGTCGAACTTGTCGGCCGGGAACGGGCGGTTGATCGCGCCCCAGGCGATGGAGTCCTTGCTGCCGGGCTCTTCGACGATGAAGCGGTCGGCAGGCGAGCGGCCGGTGCGGTGGCCGGTTTCCACCACCAGCGAGCCGTTGTCGGCCAGGCGACCTTCGCCGCGGCGAATGGCTTCCTCGACCAGTTGGGCAACGCTGATATCGGTGTACACGGCTTTGTTGGCTTGCGTCATGTGGGTCCCCATCGGCCGGAGCCGAGTCCTCCAAACATTGCGTAGTGACTTCTAATTTCCACTACAGCGGAAAAAAGTCGCGGGATTATGCCAGAAAAGAACGGTTCTCGTGCAGCCTCTGATCCGGCGAGGGCGCCAATGGTTCGGCTATCGCCCCGATAGCGCCGATCAATGGCGGGTCTGTGACGGTGCCGCGCTGCCGCCGCCGGCGAACAGCTGGGCGATGTCGCTGCCGTCGAAGGCATAGCGCTGGTTGCAGAACTGGCAGTCGACGGTGATCTCGCCGCCCAGCTCGCCCAGCAGGCGCTCGGCGTCTTCCTTGCCGAGGCTGACCAGGGCGTTGGCCGAGCGCTCGCGCGAGCAGCTGCAGCGGAACACCAGCGGCTGCGGCTCGAACAGGCGCACCGCTTCCTCGTGGTACAGGCGGTGCAGCAGCGTCTCGTTGTCCAGGCCCAGCAGCTCCTCGGCGTTGAGGGTGTCGGCCAGGGTGGTCAGGTGCTGCCAGCTGGCCTCGCGATCCTCGGCGTCCTTCAGGCGGTCGGCGGGCAGCTGCTGCAGCAGCAGGCCGCGGGCGTGGCGGCCGTCGGCGCCCAGCCAGAAGCGCGTGGGCAACTGCTCGGAGGTGGCGAAGTAGGACGACAGGCAGTCCGCCAGGCAGGCGCCCTCCAGCGGCACTATGCCCTGGTAGCGCTGGCCGTTCTTCGGGTCTACGGTCATGGTGAGCACGCCGTCGGGCATCAGGTCGAGCAGGCCGGCGCTGTCGCGGATGGCCTCGGCGTCGTAGCGGGCCAGGCCACGCACCTCGCGCTCGCTGGAGCACTCCACCATGAGCAGCGGCACGGCGCCGCTGGAGCGCGCCTGCAGCACCAGCAGGCCGTCGAACTTCAGGGTGCCGCACAGCAGCGCCGCGGCGGCGAGCATCTCGCCCAGCAGCTGGGCCACCGGCTGCGGGTAGGGGTGCTTGGCCAGCACTTCGGCGAAACTGCGTTCGAGCGCCACCATTTCACCGCGAACGTCGGTGTTGTCGAAGAGGAAACGCTGACTTTGATCGATCTGGGACATGCTGGGCACAACGCTGGCTAAGGCACAAATACATGACAAGCTGATGGCAAAGGCCTATAAAGCGCGCTTCGCGACAGCCGCCCGGTTCAGTAAGGGGGAATCGATTCTATGGAGAAAGCTTCGCCGTTCCAAGCCACCTGGTCGTGGCGCCCGTTCATCGCCTGCCACCTGCTGGCCCTGGCCCTGCTGCTGCTCTGGCTATGGACGCCGACCCGCGCCGCCATCGACTTCTTCGATTTCAGCCTGTTCCACGCCCTCAACGCGCCCCTGGCGACCAACGAGACCTGGCGCGATACCTGGGCAGTGGCCAGCACGCGACCGTTCGACGCACTGGTGGCGCTCATCCTGCTCCTGCTGCTGATCCGCGGCGACTGGATCTTCAAGGCCACCCAGGTGCGCGCCGCGACCTTCGGCCTGGTGGTGACCATGGTGGTGCTGATGATCGTCCGCACCCTCTATGCCAAGATCGCCCACCACCTGGGCTGGCAGCACGCCAGCATTTCCGCCATCGCCCCCGACGCCGTGCGCCTGGAAGACTTCTTCCGCAGCTGGCAGGACACCCTCTTCGAGGTGAAGGACGAGTCGGCGCGCAGCTTCCCCGGCGACCACGCCTCGGTGCTGCTGGTGTGGGCGCTGTTCCTCAGCCTGTTCGCCCGCAACGCCGTGCAGTGGCTGGTGGTCTGGGCCCTGGCCCTGCTGTTCATGCTGCCGCGCCTGGTGGCCGGCGCCCACTGGGGCCAGGACGACTATATAGGCGGCGTGCAGATGGCCCTGCTGGCCCTGGCCTGGAGCTGCTTCACCCCCTTCGCCGCCTGGGCCAGCGCCGGCCTGGTGCGCCTGACCGAGCCGCTGTTCGCGCAGCTGGCGAAGGTGCCGCTGCTCAACCGCCTGAGCGTGATCGCCGCCTGAGGCGCCCCCGCAATCCCCGCCACGGCGGGGGTTGCGGCTATTCCTGGTCGTCGAGGAAGTGCAGCAGCTGGCGGCGCTGCTTCTTGCTCGGCCGGCCGTCGGTCTGCACGCCCAGGGCGCCGGCCTTGCGCAGGGCCGCCGCGTCCTCGCGGCGCTTCAGGCTCTCGGCGGTTTCCTCGTAGAGCAACTGAGCGTCCGGCGCACCCCGGCGCACGCCCGACAGCGCCTTGACCACCACCGTGCGCTCGTCGAACCCGGTACGCAGCACGTACTCCTCGCCGACCTTCGGCTCCTTGCTCGGCTTGCAGCGCTCGCCCCGGCAATGCACCTTGCCGCCCTCGATGGCCGCCTTGGCCAGGCCGCGGGTCTTGTAGAAGCGCGCTGCCCACAGCCACTTGTCCAGGCGTACCCTGTCGTCGTCTTTCTCGCTCACGGCCTCATCCACACGTCTGCAACCTGGCCAGTCTACCCTCGGCCCGGCGTTCCCGGCAGGCCCCTGGCGGGCGCCGATGGCCCTGCTAGAATGCCGCAAAACCCTGGGACGGCTCCTTTTGAAGACCTTCGACCACCTGTCAGTGATCGGCCTGCGCGAATGGATCGGCCTTCCCGACCTGGGCATCGTCGGCCTGCGCGCGAAGATCGACACCGGCGCCAGCACCTCCAGCCTGCACGCCAGCGACATCGTCACCTTCCACCGTGACGGCCGCGACTGGGTGCGCTTCACCGCCCACCTGGGCACCCAGGTGCAGCGCCGCCACCGTTGCGAGGCGCCGCTGGTGACGATGAAGACCATCCGCAGCTCCAACGGCCAGGCCCAGACCCGCTACGTGATCCGCACCACCCTGGCCCTGGGCGACCGCGCCTGGCCGGTGGAATTCACCCTGGCCTGCCGCAAGACCATGCGCTACCGCGTGCTGCTGGGCTCCAAGGCGCTGGTCCAGGGCCAGCTGGTGGTCAACCCGGCGCTGACCTACGTCCAGGACAAACCCCTCATCATGGTTACCCCCGCCCTTTCAGGTGCCCAATGAAAATCGCCGTGCTGTCGCGCAATCCGCGCCTGTATTCCACCCGTCGGCTGGTGGAGGCCGGGCAACAACGCGGGCATGAGATGGTGGTGATAGACACCCTGCGTGCCTACATGAACATCGCCAGCCACAAGCCGCAGATCCACTACCGCGGCCAGCCGCTGGAAGGCTTCGACGCGGTGATCCCGCGCATCGGCGCATCGGTCACCTTCTACGGCTGCGCGGTGCTGCGCCAGTTCGAGATGATGGGCGTGTTCCCGCTCAACGAGTCGGTGGCCATCGCCCGCTCCCGCGACAAGCTGCGCTCGCTGCAGCTGCTCTCGCGCAAGGGCATCGGCCTGCCGATAACCGGCTTCGCCCACTCCCCGGACGACGTGCCGGACCTGATCCAGATGGTCGGCGGCGCGCCCCTGGTGATCAAGCTGCTGGAGGGCACCCAGGGCGTCGGCGTGGTGCTGGCCGAGACGCAGAAGGCGGCCGAGTCGGTGCTGGAAGCCTTCATGGGGCTCAAGCACAACATCATGGTGCAGGAATACATAAAGGAAGCCGGCGGCGCCGACATCCGCTGCTTCGTGGTGGGCGACAAGGTGATCGCCTCGATGAAGCGCCAGGCCGCCCCCGGCGAGTTCCGCTCCAACCTGCACCGCGGCGGCAGCGCCAGCCTGATCAAGATCACCCCCGAGGAACGCATGACGGCGATCCGCGCGGCGCGGATCATGGGCCTGAAGGTGGCCGGTGTCGACATCCTGCGCTCGCACCACGGCGCGCTGGTGATGGAGGTGAACTCCTCGCCGGGCCTGGAAGGCATCGAGACCACCACCGGCAAGGACATCGCCGGGGTGATCATCGAGTACCTGGAGAAGAACGCCGGGCCGCATATGGTCAGAACCAAGGGCAAGGGGTGAGCCGGGCGGCCACCTCACCACCTACGCCGTTTTCTGGGTTATTCCCCTTCGGGCCAGCACAAGCGTTGTTCGCGATGGAGCCGCGTCCCGCGTTCGCGGGAATGACGGGGTTTGAGGATGGTGCCAGCCTTCCAGGCCACTCCGAACGGCCCCCTCTCCCTTCAGGGCGGGGCGCGCAGCCGAGGGCTGGGGAGAGGGTACGGAGGTGACCTCATTCACCGCTGTGACCGGGAAACTCCGTTCGCGAGCAAGCTCGCTCCTACAATGTCGTTC
This sequence comes from Pseudomonas sp. JH-2, assembly GCF_036231725.1. NCBI lineage: Bacteria > Pseudomonadati > Pseudomonadota > Gammaproteobacteria > Pseudomonadales > Pseudomonadaceae > Pseudomonas > Pseudomonas sp. JH-2. The sequence continues at coordinate 65,724 of NZ_JAZAQP010000030.1, forward strand.
GTCACGCCGTCCCGGATTTCGTTTATGCCCAAATCCCCCCGCCCCTCCGACCTGACCTGGTCCCCCTTCGAAGGCCGCGTCGCCCTGGTCGCCCCGGCATCCTCCATCGCCGAGGAGGTCTTCGAGGCCACCCTGCGCCAACTGGAGGTGCTGGGCATCGACTACCACCTGGGCGAGCACGCCGAAGCCCGCTACCGCTACCTGGCCGGCACCCTTGAGCAGCGCCTGGAGGACTTCCACCGGGCCTTCGAGCTGCCAGACGTCAGCGCCGTCTGGTGCCTGCGCGGCGGCTACGGCTGCGCGCAGCTGGTGCCCGGGCTGGATTGGGCGCGGCTGAGGGCGGCCTCGCCGCGGCCGCTGATCGGCTTCTCCGACATCTCCATCCTGCTCAGCGCCTTCCACCGCCACGGCCTGCCGGCGATCCACGGCCCGGTGGCCAGCGCCCTCGGCCTGCAGCCGCTGAGCGCCCCCAGCGAACAGCGCGAGCGCCTGGCCTCGCTGGCCTCGGTCAGCCGCCTGCTGGCCGGCGAGGACGACCACCTGCCCTGCGCCCACCTGGGCGGCCCGAAGAAAACCGTCGAAGGCGAGCTGATCGGCGGCAACCTCACCGCCCTGGCCAGCACCGCCGGCACCGTCGCCGCGCTGCACGCCCCGGCCGGCGCCATCCTGGTGCTGGAGGACGTGGGCGAGCCCTACTACCGCCTGGAGCGCAGCCTCTGGCAACTGCTCAACAGCATCGACGCGGCAAGCCTGGGCGCGGTGGTGCTGGGCACCTTCACCGACTGCCCGCGCAAGAACGTGGCGCACAGCCTGGAAGAAATCTTCGTGGAGTACCTGAAGCCGCTGGGGGTGCCGCTGTACCACGGGCTGCCGAGCGGGCACGGGGCGCAGAATAGGGCTTGGCCTTATGGGAAGGTGGGGCGGTTGGGGGTGAAGGGGTTGGAGTGGTAGAGCCTGCGTCAGGCTCAACAGATCGCGGACGGTGCTTGCTCGAGACTCTGGTGCTGAATTCGAGAGCGCCCTCTCCCTAACCCTCTCCCTGAAGGGAGAGGGGACCGTTCGGAGCGCTCTGATATTTCGGCGTTAGCCGGCCAGCACAGAGATTACCGACTAAAACCACCCCCTCTCTCGGCACGGACTAGCCCCAACGGCGGATAACGCTGGCGCGTTATCCGCCCCACGTAGCGCCCCCTGTAGGAGCGCGCCCTGCGCGCGAATCGCGGGCAGGGCCCGCTCCTACACCCGCCGGGGATACCGCGGCTCAGGAAGCCCCGCGCGGCAGCATCAGCCCCAGCGGCAGGCACACCCGCGCCTCCACCCCGCCGCCCTCGCGGTTGCGCAGTTCCACGCTGCCGCCGTGCTGCGCGGCGATGCGCTTGACGATGGCCAGGCCCAGGCCGGTGCCCTTGCCGCCGCGCGCCTTGTCGCCGCGGATGAAGGGGTTGAAGATGCTGTCCAGCTCCTGCGGGTCGATGCCGGCGCCGCGGTCCAGCACGCTCAGCACCACGTAGGGCGCACCGTCGCCGCCGGCCAGGTGGCTGGCCACCTCGACGTTGCCGCCGCCGTGGTTGAGGGCGTTGCCGATCAGGTTGCCCAGCAGGCGCTTCATCGACACCCGCCGCAGCGGGAACGGCGGCAGCGGCTGCAGGCTCAGGCGCACGTGCTCCTCGCCCTGGTTGTAGGGCGCCACCACTTCGCGGGTCAGCTCGTTGAGGTCGCCCGCCTCCACCGGCTCGTCGCGGCCGTCGCGGATGAAGGCGAGGAACTGGTCGAGGATCTGGTCCATGTCCTCGATGTCGCGCACCATGTCCTCGACCATCTCGCGCTCGGTCTCGGGCATCAGCTCCAGCGACAGGCGCAGGCGCGTCAGCGGCGTGCGCAGGTCGTGGGACACCCCCGCCAGCATCAGCTCGCGCTCGCGCGCGGCCTGCTCGACGTCGTCGGCCATCTGGTTGAAGGCGCGGTACACCTCGGCCATCTCGCTGGGGGTGTCCTGCCCCAGCGGCAGGCGCACGCTGCGACCCTTGCCGAACTCCCGCGAGGCCACCACCAGGCGCTTGAGCGGCTGGCCGAGCAGGCGCACGAAAATCCAGGCCGCGGCGGTGGACAGCAGGCCGATGCCGAGGAACCAGCCGAGCACGCTCCAGATCTGCTGGCCGCGCAGCGGGTGCGGGTACAGCGGCACGCCCAGCCAGCCGTCGCCCAGGTTGGGCGCGTGGACCCAGAGCATCGACGGGTGGTGGATGCGCAGGCGGGTCTCGGTGTCCGGGCCCAGTTCGGTGCGCATCTGCCGCTGGAAGATGCCGCTGTAGGGCCAGTGCTGCTCTTCCGGCTGGCCGTTCTCGTGGGGCACCCAGGCCAGCCCGGCGGACCTGGCGATGGCCTCGCGCGAGCGCTCGTCGGCGGCCCAGTAGGCGCGCACGGTGAGGGCCGCGCCGTGGCTGTACTGGCGGTCGACCAGCATGTCCTCGTTCATCAGCAGGTAGACCAGCGTCAGCGCCTTGGAGAAGAGCACGACGATGAGCACCAGCCAGAGGGTGCGGGCGAAGAAGCTTTGCGGGAACCAGGGCGGGGTTTTCATAGGAAGGCGTCAGGCTGCAGGCGGCAGGCTTCAGGCAAGAGCGGACGGGACCCCGCCTGCCGCCTGTAGCCTGCCGCCTGTGGCTTTATCGTTTATTACCGTCCGGCACGAACACGTAGCCCACGCCCCACACCGTCTGGATGTAGCGCGGCTTGGACGGGTCGGGCTCGATCAGCCGGCGCAGGCGCGAGATCTGCACGTCGATGGAGCGCTCCAGGGCGTCCCACTCGCGGCCGCGGGCCAGGTTCATCAGCTTGTCGCGGGTCAGCGGCTCGCGGGCGTGCTGCACCAGCGCCTTGAGCACGGCGAACTCGCCGGTGGTGAGCATGTGCACCTCGCCGCCGTTCTTCTTCAGCTCGCGGGTGGCCAGGTACAGCTCGTAGTCGCCGAAGGTCACCACCTCGTCCTCGCCGGCCGGGGCACCCGGCACCAGCGGCGCCTGGCGGCGCAGCACGGCCTTGATCCGCGCCAGCAGCTCGCGCGGGTTGAACGGCTTGGCCAGGTAGTCGTCGGCGCCCAGTTCCAGGCCCTGGATGCGGCTGGACTCGTCGCCCTTGGCGGTGAGCATGATGATCGGGATCTGGTTGTTCGCCTCGCGCAGGCGCTTGCACGCCGACAGGCCATCCTCGCCGGGCATCATCAGGTCCAGCACCACCAGCTGGAACAGCTCGCGAGCCAGCAGGCGGTCCATCTGCTCGGTGTTCTCCACGGCGCGCACGCGGTAGCCCTGTTCGTCGAGGAAGCGCTCCAGCAGGCGGCGCAGGCGGGCGTCGTCGTCGACGATGAGGATCTTTTCACCTTCGGGCAGGGTGGACGGGTTCGACATAGAAACTCCAGGTTCGGGTCAGGCCGGCAATTATCGCCCAGCCTCGGTTGGCCACGGATTGTCCATTGTTAGCAGATTTTTCCCCGACCGACCGCCCTCCCGCTCAATTTAGCCTGGGTATAATGCGGCGCTTTTGCGGCGGGGCGTTGTCATAGACGCCTGCCGGACGCCCGAGCGAGCCGGCCGGCGCTAGCGCCACACCCCGTATTCTCGTTGGTTTCACCAGGTGGATTCATGGACAGCATCAACACCCGTATCGCCGAAGAGCTCTCCGCACTGCCCTCCGGCCGTGTTCAACCGCAGCAGGTGGCCGCCGCCGTGGCCCTGCTGGACGAAGGCAGCACTGTCCCCTTCATCGCCCGTTACCGCAAAGAAGTGACCGGCAGCCTCGACGACACCCAGCTGCGCCTGCTCGAAGAGCGCCTGCGCTACCTGCGCGAGCTGGACGAGCGCCGCGGCGCCATCCTCGCCAGCATCGAGGAGCAGGGCAAGCTGACCCCCGAGCTGGCCCGCGAGATCAAGCTGGCCGACACCAAGACGCGCCTGGAAGACCTCTACCTGCCGTACAAGCAGAAGCGCCGCACCAAGGGCCAGATCGCCCTGGAAGCCGGCCTGGGCGAGCTGGCCGATGCGCTGTTCAACGACCCGAGCCTTACCCCGGAAACCGAAGCCGCGCGCTTCGTCGACGCCGAGAAGGGCTTCGCCGACACCAAGGCCGTGCTCGAAGGCGCCAAGTACATCCTCATGGAGCGCTTCGCCGAGGACGCCACCCTGCTCGACCGCCTGCGCGTGTTCCTCAAGGACAACGCCACCCTCACCGCCCGCCTGGTGCCGGGCAAGGAGACCGAAGGCGCCAAGTTCAGCGACTACTTCGAGCACGACGAGCCCTTCAAGGGCGCGCCCTCGCACCGCGCCCTGGCGATCTTCCGCGGGCGCAACGAAGGCGTGCTGAGCGTGGCGCTGAAGGTCGGAGAGGAGCTGCCGGGCACCAGCCACCCGTGCGAAGTGATGATCGGCGAGCGCTTCGGCATTTCCAACCAGGGCCGCGCCGCCGACAAGTGGCTGGCCGAGGTGGTGCGCTGGACCTGGAAGGTCAAGCTCTACACCCACCTGGAGACCGACCTGCTCGGTGAGCTGCGCGAAGGCGCCGACCTTGAAGCCATCAACGTCTTCGCCCGCAACCTGCACGACCTGCTGCTGGCCGCCCCGGCCGGCCCGCGCGCCACCCTGGGCCTGGACCCGGGCCTGCGCACCGGCGTCAAGGTGGCCGTGGTCGACGCCACCGGCAAGCTGCTGGAGACCGCCACCGTCTACCCGCACGTACCGAAGAACCAGTGGGACCAGACCATCGCCGTGCTCGCCGCGCTGTGCGCCAAGCACCAGGTGGAACTGATCGCCATCGGCAACGGCACCGCCAGCCGCGAGACCGACAAGCTGGCCGCCGAACTGATCAAGAAATACCCGGCGCTCAAGTGCACCAAGATCATGGTCAGCGAGGCCGGCGCCTCGGTGTACTCGGCCTCCGAGCTGGCCGCCCGGGAATTCCCCGACCTCGACGTGTCGCTGCGCGGCGCCGTCTCCATCGCCCGCCGCCTGCAGGACCCGCTGGCCGAGCTGGTGAAGATCGAGCCCAAGTCCATCGGCGTCGGCCAGTACCAGCATGACGTGTCCCAGCTGCAACTGGCGCGCAGCCTGGATGCGGTGGTGGAGGACTGCGTGAACGCCGTGGGCGTGGACGTGAACACCGCCTCCGCCGCCCTGCTGGCGCGCATCTCCGGCCTCAACAGCACCCTGGCGCAGAACATCGTGGCGCACCGCGACGCCAACGGCGCGTTCAAGTCCCGCGACGACCTGAAGAAGGTCAGCCGCCTGGGCGAGAAGACCTTCGAGCAGGCCGCCGGCTTCCTCCGCGTGATGAACGGCGATAACCCGCTGGACGCCTCGGCTGTGCACCCGGAGACCTACCCGCTGGTGCAGCGCATCGCCGCCGGCACCGGCCGCGACATCCGCTCGCTGATCGGCGATTCGGGCTTCCTCAAGCGCCTGGACCCGAAGAAGTTCACCGACGAGCAGTTCGGCCTGCCCACCGTCACCGACATCCTCAAGGAACTCGACAAGCCCGGCCGCGACCCGCGCCCGGAGTTCAAGACCGCCGAGTTCCAGGACGGCGTCGAGAGCCTCAAGGACCTCAAGCCGGGCATGGTGCTCGAAGGCGTGGTGACCAACGTCACCAACTTCGGCGCCTTCGTCGACATCGGCGTGCACCAGGACGGCCTGGTGCACATCTCGGCGCTGTCGGAGAAGTTCGTCAAGGACCCGTACGAAGTGGTCAAGGCCGGCGACATCGTCAAGGTCAAGGTCATGGAAGTGGACATCCCGCGCAACCGCGTCGGCCTGTCCATGCGCATGGGCGACACCCCCGGCGAGAAGGTCGAGGGCCCGCGCGGCGGCGGCCGTGGCAACGGTGGCCAGCGTGGCGAGCGCAGCGCCCCGCGGCAGCAGGAGAAGGCCCCGGCGAACAACGCCATGGCCGCGCTGTTCGCCAATGCCAAGCAACTGAAGAAGAAGTAGGGAAGCCCCATGAGCGAGATGCCCAGCCGCGACGTCATGATCAGCGCCTTCAGCGAGAACATCGGCCTTGAGCCGGTGCGCCTGGGCGATGGCGAGGCCGAAGTGAGCCTGAAGATGGCCGAGCACCTGCGCAACCGCGGCAACGTGATGCACGGCGGGGCGATCTTCTCGCTGATGGACGTGACCATGGGCCTGGCCTGCTCCAGCGCCCATGGCTTCGACCGCCAGAGCGTCACCCTGGAATGCAAGATCAACTACATCCGCGCGGTCGCCGAGGGCGAGGTGCGCTGCGTGGCCAAGGTCCTGCACGCCGGGCGCCGCTCGCTGGTGGTGGAGGCGGACGTGTTCCAGGGCGACAAGCTGGTCGCCAAGGGACAAGGCACCTTCGCCCAGCTGTAAGCCGCCGCCCCTTTCCTGCTCTATCCTGACCATCGGCAGCCCGCGTGCCACGCGGGCTCCGGTGAGTCGCAGCCCGCCAGGCGACAACGCCGGCCGCCCTCCCCCTTGTAGACCGCCCGGTCCACCCCCATAGTGGGGCGACTGCCGCGTGAAGGACATCAAATTGAGCGACCTACTCTCCCGCCGCCTGGCGCTGCTCGGCGACGCTGCCCACCTGCCCCTGCTCAGCCAGTGTCTGCACGGCATCGAGCGCGAGTGCCTGCGCGTCGACGGCAACGGCCGCCTGGCCCTGAGCCCGCACCCCAAGGCCCTGGGCTCGGCCCTGACCAACCCGCAGATCACCACCGACTATTCCGAGGCGCTGCTGGAGTTCATCACCCCCACCAGCACCGGCGTCGAGCAGACCCTGGCGTCCCTGGAGAGCATCCACCGCTTCGCCAGCCAGCGCCTGGACGGCGAGCTGCTGTGGAGCCCGTCGATGCCCTGCGAGCTGCCCGACGAAGAGAGCATCCCGATCGCGCGCTACGGCAGCTCCAACATCGGCCGCCTCAAGTACGTCTACCGCAAAGGCCTGGCGCTGCGCTACGGCAAGACCATGCAGTGCATCGCCGGCATCCACTACAACTTCTCGCTGCCCGAGGGGCTGTGGCAGTTGCTGCAGCGCCACGAGGACGGCGGCATGGCGCTGCGCGACTTCCAGTCGGCGCACTACATCGCCCTGATCCGCAACTTCCGCCGCTACAGCTGGCTGCTGATATACCTGTTCGGCGCCTCGCCGGCGCTGGACGCCGGTTTCCTGCGCGGCCGCCCGCACCAGTTGCAGCAGTTCGACGAGCACACCCTGTACCTGCCCTGGGCCACCAGCCTGCGGATGAGCGACCTGGGCTACCAGAACAACGCCCAGGCCGGCCTGACGCCCTGCTACAACGACCTCGACAGCTACGTCGAGAGCCTGCGCAGCGCGGTGGGCACGCCCTACGCGCCCTACCAGAAGATCGGCACCAAGCAGGACGGCGAGTGGGTGCAGCTGAACACCAACATCCTGCAGATCGAGAACGAGTACTACTCCAGCATCCGCCCGAAACGCGTGACCTACAGCGGCGAACGGCCGATCCAGGCCCTGGAGTCCCGCGGCGTGCAGTACGTCGAGGCGCGCTGCCTGGACATCAACCCCTTCCTGCCGCTGGGCATCGACGCCGCCGAGGGCCGCTTCCTCGACGCCTTCCTGCTCTACTGCGCGCTGCAGGACAGCCCGCTGCTGGCCGACGGCGAGTGCGGCGCTGCCACCAGCAACTTCCTCAAGGTGGTCAAGGAAGGCCGCCGCCCGGGCCTGCACCTGCAGCGCGGCGGGCAGGCCGTGCCGCTGCAGGCCTGGGCCAGCGAGCTGCTGGAGCGCATCGCGCCCATCGCCGAGCTGCTCGACCGCGCCGGCGGCGGCGACGCCCATGTGCAGAGCCTGGCGCAGCAGCGCGAGAAGGTCGCCGATCCGGAGCGCACGCCATCCGCCCAGGTCCTGGCGGAAATGCGCGAGCGCGGCGAGAGCTTCACCGCCTTCGCCCTGCGCAAGAGCCGCGAACACGCCGAAACCCTCGCCCGGCCGCTGCCGGCGGCGGAGCAGGAAGCCTTCGAGGCCATGGCCAGGACCTCGCTGGCCGAACAGGAAGAACTGGAACGCCAGCCGGAAGGGGATTTCGACACCTTCGTGGCGGCCTACCAGGCGAGCATCCTCGGAGTGATCGGCGTTTAAGCCCCGTAGGAGCGGACCTTGTCCGCGATAGCCGGACGTCCCGGCGCGATTCGCGGATAAGATCCGCTCCTACGCCACCCCACCCACACCATTCCCTGTAGGAGCGCGCCCTGCGCGCGATTCGCGGGCAGGGCCCGCTCCTACGATTCCAGGAAAGCACGGTCGTAGGAGGACTCCGTCCGCGATAGCCGGACATCCCGGCGCGATTCGCGGATAAGATCCGCTCCTACGCCGCCCCACCCACGCCATTCCCTGTAGGAGCGCGCCCTGCGCGCGAAATCGCGGGCAGGGCCCGCTCCTACAGATTGCCGGGGAGCACGATATTCCTCCCCCGTAGGAGCGGACCTTGTCCGCGATAGCCGGATATCCCGGCGCCATTCGCGGATAAGATCCGCTCCTACGCCGCCCCACCCACGCCATTCCCTGTAGGAGCGAGCTTGCTCGCGAACGGATTCCGCAGCGGGGTTCATTCGCGAGCAAGCTCGCTCCTACGAAAGGCAGAGGCGCTGAACTACAGGCTCTTCTCGAACACCTGCGAATTGCGCTGGTAGTTGTACAGCGACGCCCGCGCCGCCGGCAGGCGTTCGACGCTGCTGGGCTGGAAGCCGCGTTCGCGGAACCAGTGGGCGGTGCGGGTGGTGAGCACGTAGAGTGTCTTCACGCCCAGGGCCCGGGCGCGCTTCTCGATGCGCTCCAGCAGCTGGTCGCCGCGCCCGCCGTGGCGGTATTCCGGGTTCACCGCCAGGCACGCCAGCTCGGCGGCGTCGGAATCGGCGATGGGGTACAGCGCCGCGCAGGCGATGATCAGCCCCTCGCGCTCGACGATGCTGAACTGCTCGATCTCGCGCTCCAGCACCTCGCGCGAGCGGCGCACCAGGATGCCCTGCTCTTCCAGCGGGCGGATCAGCTCCAGCAGGCCGCCGACGTCCTCGATGCCCGCCTCGCGCAGTTGCTCGAACTGCTCCTGGGCCACCAGGGTGCCGTTGCCGGTGCGGGTGAACAGCTCGCTGAGCAGCGCGCCATCCTCGGTATAGCTGACGATGTGGCTGCGCCGCACCCCGGCGCGGCAGGCCTGGGCGGCGGCGTCGAGCAGTTCGGCCTGGTAGCTGTTGCCCAGGCGCTGCAGGTGCGTCGGCACCTGTTGCGGGCGCAGTTCGCGGACCAGCTTGCCGTCCTCGTCGAGCAGGCCGCGCTCGCCGCCGAACAGGATCAGCTTGTCGGCGTCCATCTCGATGGCCGCGCGCATGGCCACGTCCTCGCAGGCGAGGTTGAAGATTTCCCCGGTGGGCGAGTAGCCCAGCGGCGAGAGCAGCACGATGGAGCGCTCGTCGAGCAGGCGGCCGATGCCCTTGCGGTCGATGCGCCGCACCTCGCCGGTGTGGTGGTAGTCGATGCCCTCGACCACGCCGATCGGCCGCGCCGTGACCAGGTTGCCCGCCGCCACGCGCAGGCGCGCGCCCTGCATGGGCGAGGCGGCCATGTCCATGGACAGCCGCGCCTCGATGGCGATGCGCAGGCTGCCCACGGCGTCGATCACACATTCCAGGGTGGGCGCGTCGGTCACCCGCAGGTCGCGGTGGAAGCGCGGCGCCAGGCCGCGCTGGGCCAGGCGCGCCTCGATCTGCGGGCGCGAGCCGTGGACCAGCACCAGGCGCACGCCCAGGCTGTGCAGCAGCACCAGGTCATGGACGATGTTGCCGAAGTTCGGGTCTTCCACGCCCTCGCCGGGCAGCATGACCACGAAGGTGCAGTCCCGGTGGGCGTTGATGTAGGGAGAAGCGTGACGTAACCAGGTGACGTAGTCTTGCATTGTCCAGATGGCCTGTGAGCGGGCGATGAAGGGTTGTCGAGTGCGAATGGCCGGCAAGGGCGGCGGGAGCGGCGGTTATCGTCGTCGCATGCACATCGACGGGTTTCTCCTCTTCAGGGCGGTTACAGGCAGTAATGCTGGATCAAGCCGCGCAGCAGTTCCACGGTCGGCGGGATGCGAGCGAGTTCCAGATGTTCGTCCGGCTGGTGGGCGCAGGCGATGTCGCCGGGGCCCAGGACCAGGGTCTGGCAACCAAGCTGCTGAAGATACGGTGCTTCGGTGCCAAAGGCTACCGCTTCCGCCGAATGCCCGCTGAGGCGCTCGGCCAGGCGCACCAGCTCGCTGTCCGCGGCCTGCTCGAAGGGCGGCACGGCGGGGAACAGCGGCTGGTAGTCCAGGCGCACCGCGAAGCGCTCGGCCAGGGGCCGCAGGCGCTCGCCGATGGCCCGGCGCAGGGCCTGCGGGTCCATCCCCGGCAGCGGCCGCAGGTCGAACTCCAGGGCGCACTGGCCACAGATGCGGTTGGGGTTGTCGCCGCCGTGGATGCAGCCCAGGTTCAGCGTCGGCTGCGGTACGCCGAACTGCGGGTTGTTGAATTCCTTCTGCCACTGCGCGCGCAGCGCCAGCAGCTCGCCGATGGCCGCGTGCATGGCCTCCAGGGCGCTGTGGCCGAGGCTCGGGTCGGAGGAATGGCCGCTCTGCCCGAGGATGTCGATGCGCTCCATCATCACCCCCTTGTGCAGGCGGATCGGCCGCAGCCCGGTGGGCTCGCCGATCACCGCGGCGCGCGCCAGGGGCCGGCCGGCTTCGGCCAGAGCGCGGGCGCCGGCCATGGAGCTTTCCTCGTCGCAGGTGGCGAGGATCAGCAGCGGCTGGCGCAGGGGCTTCTCCAGCAGCGGCAGCAACGCCTCGATGGCGATGGCGAAGAAGCCCTTCATGTCGCAGCTGCCCAGGCCGTACCAGCGGCCGTCGCGCTCGTCCAGGCGCAGCGGGTCGCTTTTCCACAGCGACTCGTCGTAGGGCACGGTGTCGGTGTGCCCGGCCAGCACCAGGCCGCCAGGGCCGCTGCCCAGGCTCGCCAGCAGGTTGAACTTGCCCGGGGCTATCTCCTGCAATTCGCAGGCGAAGCCCAGGTCGCCCAGCCAGGTGGCCAGCAGCTCCACCACCGGGCGGTTGGACTGGTCCAGGGCGGGCTGGGTACAGCTCACCGACGGCAGGGCGAGCAACTGGGCGAAACGGTCTTTCAGGCTCGGCAGGGGCATGGGCGTCTCCGGAAGCGTTGTGCCCATCATGGCCCAGGATGGCCGTCAGTTGAACCGCCATCCTTCGCCGGAACAGCGCCGACGGGGTGCTGTCCTGTACACTAACGGGCTTCGACGAACGCCCCCGCGCCAGGCCCTGCGGGCCCGTCTACCCTTTCCTTCCCGGACTCCGCCATGCAGAAAGAAACCGAAATCAAGCTGCGCGCCAGCCGCGAGACCCTCGAGGCGCTGCGCGACCACCCGCTGCTGAAGAAGCGCAACAAGTCCGGCTGGCAGCAGAGCGAGCTGTACAACCAGTACTACGACACCCCCGGCCGCGACCTGGCCCGGGCCAAGGTGGCGCTGCGCCTGCGCCGCGACGGCGAGCAGTACATTCAGACGCTGAAGAGCCGCGGCCACAGCGTCGCCGGGCTGTCCGAACGCAACGAGTGGGACTGGTACCTGGACAAGCCCGAGCTGGACCTGGGCAAGCTCGACGACAGTTGCTGGCCGGCGGCCCTGGCCGACCTCGACAAGCAGCAGCTGCAGCCGATCTTCAGCACCGACTTCACCCGCCAGCGCGCCGAGATCGCCTGGGGCCGCGGCAAGACCAAGGTGGCGATCGAAGCCGCCCTCGACCTGGGCAAGGTGGTCGCAGACCAGCAGGAAGAAGAAATCTGCGAGCTGGAGCTGGAACTGCGCCAGGGCGAGCCCGCGGCGCTGCTGGAACTGGCCGCGGAGCTTGCCGCCGACCTGCCGCTGATGCCCTGCGACATCAGCAAGGCCGAGCGCGGCTACCGGCTGTTCGACCCGGCCAGCTACACGGTGCACCCGGACACCCAGAAGCTGCTGGCGGAAACCCCGCTGGACGGCGCCTTCGCCGCCATTGCCTGGTCGCTGCTGGGCAGCAGCCAGCGCCTGGCCGAGCAATACCGCTTCAACGGCCACTGGCGCCTGCTGCAGGAGTGGCTGCAGCAACTGGTGGACCTGCGTGCCCTGCTCGGCAGCCTCGGCCAGGCCGCGCCGCGCGCCAGCAGCCGCGAGCTGCGCACCGCGCTGGACGCGCTGATCGGCGACTGGCGCCCGCGCATCGAACAGGGCGAGGCCGACGAAACCGCGCGCCAGCAGGCGCCGGAAGCCTTCCGCGCCGAACTCGGCCAGACGCGCTGGGGCCTGTTCTCCCTGCAGGCCTCGCGCTGGCTGCTGGCCCGCGCCTGGCAGGAAGGCCGCAACGAGCGCGGCGACCGCCAGGGCGCCGCGGCCCTGGGCAAATGGCTGCCGCGCCTGCTCGCCGAGGAGGCCGAGGGCCTGCCCCTGGCCCGCGCCCAACAGCAGCCGGAACTGCTCGCCGAACAACTGCCGCGCCTGCAACGCCTGCTGGTGTGGCTGCGCCTGGCCCGCGGCGTGCTCGACCTGCCCGAGGCCGACCGCCTCTACGGCGAACTGGCCAAGCTGGAACAGGCCCTGCACCGGCGCGACAGCGCGGACCTGGATGCTCTCGCCGCCCAGGCCCATACTGTGCTGACCCTCAAGCCTTGGAAGGCGCTTTTGAAATAAGCTGGGGAACCCGACGGCGCGGGCCGGACTCAGACCAGCTCCACCCGCAGCCGTCCGCGGCACACACGAACGCAGGGAGTCCGAATGTCCGTCTTCGCTTCGCCCGCCCAGGATCGCTGGCTTGACCTGGCCGATATCCTCCACGAGCTGGTCGCCCAGGGCCGCGTCGCGCAGAACGACGCCGAACAGTGCCTGGCGATCCGCCGCAGCGCGGTGAAGAACCAGCAGCATCCCCTGGAATTCCTCGCCGCCCAGCAGGTGCCGGACCAGCACCGCCCCGGCCGCCACCTGGACCTCGACGCCCTGGTGCACTGGCTGGCCGAATATTCCGGCCAGCCCTACCTGCGCATCGACCCACTGAAGATCGACGTCGCCGCGGTCACCCCGCTGATGTCCTACGCCTTCGCCCAGCGCCACAGGATTCTCGCCGTGGCGGTGGCGCCGGACAGCGTCACCATCGCCAGCGCCCAGCCCTTCGTGCACAGCTGGGAAGGCAACCTGACCCACGTGCTCAAGCGCCCGATCAAGCGCGTGGTGTGCAACCCGCAGGACATCCAGCGCTTCACCACCGAGTTCTACCGCCTGGCCAAGTCGGTCAGCGGCGCCTCCGCCCAGGACATGAAGACCAGCGGCGTGGGCAACTTCGAGCAGCTGCTCAACCTGGGCGCCAGCGACCAGGAGCCGGACGCCAACGACGCGCACATCGTCACCATCGTCGACTGGCTGTTCCAGTACGCCTTCCAGCAGCGCGCCAGCGACATCCACATCGAGCCGCGGCGCGAGCAGGGCACGGTGCGCTTCCGCATCGACGGCGTGCTGCACAACGTCTACCAGTTCCCGCCGCAGGTCACCATGGCGGTGGTCAGCCGCCTGAAGTCCCTCGGCCGCATGAACGTCGCCGAGAAGCGCAAGCCCCAGGACGGCCGGGTGAAGACCAAGACCCCGGACGGCGCCGAGGTGGAGCTGCGCCTGTCGACCCTGCCCACCGCCTTCGGCGAGAAGATGGTGATGCGGATCTTCGACCCCGAGGTGCTGCTCAAGAGCTTCGACCAGTTGGGCTTCTCCCCCGAGGACCTGCGCCGCTGGCAGAGCATGACCAACCAGCCCAACGGCATCATCCTGGTCACCGGCCCCACCGGCTCGGGCAAGACCACCACCCTGTACACCACGCTCAAGCAGTTGGCCACGGACGAGGTGAACGTCTGCACCATCGAGGACCCGATCGAGATGATCGAGCCCTCGTTCAACCAGATGCAGGTGCAGCACAACATCGACCTGACCTTCGCCAGCGGCGTGCGCGCCCTGCTGCGGCAGGACCCGGACATCATCATGGTCGGCGAGATCCGCGACCTGGAGACCGCCGAGATGGCCATCCAGGCGGCGCTGACCGGGCACCTGGTGCTCTCCACCCTGCACACCAACGACTCGCCCACGGCCATCACCCGCCTGCTCGAACTGGGCGTGCCCTACTACCTGATCCGCGCCACCGTGCTCGGCGTCATGGCCCAGCGCCTGGTGCGCACCCTGTGCCCGCACTGCAAGGCGCCGCTGGAGCTGGAAGAGAGCGACTGGCAGGAGCTGACGCGGCCCTGGAACGCCCCGCTGCCCACCGGCGCGCAGCAGGCGGTGGGCTGCCTGGAGTGCCGCGACACCGGCTACCGCGGCCGCGCCGGGGTGTACGAGATCATGCTGCTGACCGACAGCCTGAAGGAACAGATCACCGCCGACACCGACCTCATCCCGCTGCGCCGCCAGGCCTTCAAGGAAGGCATGCGCAGCCTGCGCCTGTCCGGCGCGCAGAAAGTCGCCGCGGGCCTGACCACCATCGAGGAAGTGCTGCGGGTGACACCGCAGAGCGAGCAGAAATAGGAAATCTCCGAGTCCGATGTGCTCGCGGGATGACACGGGAAAGCGTTAGCTTTGCCCGCTTGCCCCGCCCCTCCGGGGGCCGGGCGCCACGGAAGTCCGAATCGACCAAGGAGTGCAGCAAATGGAAACCGGCAGTGTCCTGATCCTCTTCGTCATCCTCGCGGTGGCGATCGTGTTCATGGGCTTCAAGGTGGTGCCCCAGGGCAACGAGTGGACGGTGGAGCGCTTCGGCCGCTACACCGGCACCCTCAAGCCGGGGCTGAACATCATCGTCCCGGTGATGGACCGCGTCGGGCAGAAGATCAACATGATGGAGCGGGTGCTGGACATCCCCCCGCAGGAGGCCATCAGCGCCGACAACGCCATCGTGCAGATCGACGCGGTGTGCTTCTACCAGGTGGTCGACGCGGCGCGCGCGGCCTACGAGGTCAGCGGCCTGGAGAACGCCATCCGCAACCTGGTGATGACCAACATCCGCACCGTGCTCGGCTCCATGGAGCTGGACCACATGCTCAGCCAGCGCGACGCCATCAACGAGCGCCTGCTGCGCACCGTCGACGAGGCCACCGCGCCCTGGGGCCTGAAGGTCACCCGCATCGAGATCAAGGACATCAGCCCGCCGGCCGACCTGGTGGAAGCCATGGCCAGCCAGATGAAGGCCGAGCGCCTCAAGCGCGCGCAGATTCTCGATGCCGAGGGCAAGCGCGCCGCGGAAATCCTCACCGCCGAGGGCGAGAAGCAGGCGCAGATCCTCAAGGCCGAGGGCCAGCGCCAGGCCGCCTTCCTCGAAGCCGAGGCCCGCGAACGCCAGGCCGAGGCCGAGGCGCGGGCGACCCAGGTGGTCTCCGAGGCCATCGCCAGCGGCAACGTGCAGGCGGTGAACTACTTCGTCGCGCAGAAATACGTCGACGCCCTCGGCCAGCTGGCCGCCTCGAACAACAGCAAGATCGTGCTGATGCCCCTGGAGGCCAGCCAGGTGATAGGCGCGGTGGGCGGCATCGGCGAGATCGTCAGGGCCACCTTCGGCGACGGCGCCCCGGGCGCCAAGGGCCGGGGCTGAGGTCATGTGGGACTACCTGCAACACCTGAGCTTCTGGGACTGGCTGGCCTTCGGCACCCTGCTGCTGATCCTCGAGGTGTTCGGCGCCGGCGGCTACCTGCTGTGGATCGGCATCGCCGCGGCGGCTACCGGCGTGCTGGCCTTCTTCGCCCCGGCCCTGGCCTGGACCTGGCAGTTCCTCGCCTTCGGCATCCTGGCGCTGCTCACCGTGGCGTTCTGGTGGCGCTACCAGCACCGCCCGGGCGCCGGCGAAGCCGCCAGCGGCCTGAACCGCCGCGGCAGCGAGCTGGTCGGCCGGCAGTTCGCCCTGCACGACGCCATCATCGGCGGCCGCGGCAAGATCCGCGTCGGCGACAGCCTGTGGCTGGTCAGCGGCCCGGACCTGCCGGCCGGCGCCCAGGTGAAGGTCACCGGGCAGGACGGCGCCGTGCTGCTGGTGGAGCCGGCCTGAGCTGACGCCTCACGCCCCTGTAGGAGCGGACCTTGTCCGCGATAGCCGGCGCGAATCGCGGATAAGATCCGCTCCTACGCGCCATGCCCACCTCCGGCTCCACCTGTAGGAGCGCGCCCTGCGCGCGAATCGCGGGCAGGGCCCTACGTCCGTGCCTCCTGGAACCGTAGGAGCGGACCTTGTCCGCGATCATGGCGGATAACGCCGTAGGCGTTATCCGCCCTACGGGGAGCCCGGGAGCTTTGTGGTTTCGCCTCGCGCCGGACGGTCCCCTCTCCCGCTTGCGGGGGAGGGTTAGGGAGGGGGAGCGGAGCCAGGGTTTGGCAGAAGTGCCAGAGCGAAGTCCGTCCCCTCTCCCCAACCCTCTCCCTGAAGGGAGAGGGGGCTGTCCCGAGCAAGCGGATAACACAGCGTCAGCCGGCAAACTCGTAGGGCGAATAACCGTTCGCGGTTATCCGCCGTTGACCAATGCACCGAGGTTCGACGCAAACGGCGCATAACGCCGTAGGCGTTATGCGCCCTACGAGCTATCGCGAACGCGGAAAACCAGGTTCGCGAGCAAGCTCGCTCCTACGAAGAGCATGCCCGCTCTTGCTCTGGTTTTTTTGGACTTCCAGAGAAACCTCCGCGCGCACCGGAACGCCCCTTCAGAAGGCCGAGCGAAACCGGCGCTCAGGAGGTCATGCGACATGGATGTCGCGAGAGCCCCGATGGGCTACAGGGACGTACCCTCGGGGCGGGCCTCCGTGGCGGGGGAGTTCGCGAGGGTAGCCCGGCTTCATCGGGCCCGTATGGCGGGGCAAGCCTTTTTGGTTCCTTTTGTGGCGACTGACAAAAGGGACTCGCCCGAGGGGGCGAAACAAGAAGGTCGGGCAGACTCGGAGCGGCGCAGAAACACCCAAGCCAAGGCAGCTAGGTTCCCGCGTTCGCGAGAATGGCAAGGTTAAGGGAGGAGCGAGAGGCCAGAGTTCGCTAGCAGGCTCGCTCCTACGTTCCCGCCGACGGTGGGCAAGGCCCCGGGCAGGGCCTAAGATGGGCGCCTCGACCCCACGGAACGGACATCCCCCTCGAATGCTGCGCCTGCTCAAAGACGAGAAATTCCTCCTCCTCGCCCTGCTCCTGGCCGTGCTGGCCTACGCCCTGGAGCACAGCCTGCTGGCCGGCGGCAAGGCCGTGGCCGGGGTGGCCGCCAGCGTGCTGCTGGCCTCGATCATCAGCGTCTCGCTGCGCGTGGCGCACCATGCCGAGGTGCTCGCGGAGAAGGTCGGCGAGCCCTACGGCACCATGATCCTGACCCTGGCGGCGGTGCTGGTGGAGGTGGTCATCCTGGCCATCATGATGGGCCACAACCATTCGCCGACCCTGGCCCGCGACACCATCTACGCCGCGGTCATGCTGGACATGAACGGCATCCTCGGCCTGGCCGCGCTGCTCGGCGGCCTCAAGCACGGCGAGCAGGCCTACAACGACGACTCGGGCAAGACCTACGTGAGCATGATCCTCACCGCGGTGGGCATCTCCATGGTCATCCCCGAGCTGATCCCGGCCGCGCAGTGGAAGCTCTACTCGCTGTTCACCATCGGCTGCATGCTGATGCTCTACGGCCTGTTCCTACGCATGCAGACCGGCCAGCACAGCTACTTCTTCAGCTACAACTACGCGGTGCGCAAGCAGCAGCCCCACGAGGCCGACGAGGAGCACGGCGGCACCCGCGGCTCCATGGCCCTGCTGGTGGTCGGCGTGGTGCTGATCGGCGCCCTGGCCGAGGTGATGTCCAAGGCCCTGGACGTCAGCCTGGAAGGCAGCGGCGTGCCGCCGATCGTGCCGGCGCTGCTGGTGGCGGCCATCTCCGCCAGCCCCGAGATCCTCACCGCGCTGCGCGCCGCCCTGGCCAACCGTATGCAGCCGGTGGTCAACATCGCCCTCGGCGCCTCGCTGTCCACGGTGATCCTCACGGTGCCGGTGATCGAGGCCCTGGCGCTGTTCAAGGGCCAGCCGTTCCAGATGGCCATGACCCCGCTGCAGACCGGGATGATGTTCATCACCCTGGTGGTGGCCGGGTTCAACCTGCACGATGGCAAGACCAACGCCATCGAGGGCATGACCCACTTCGTGCTCTTCGCCACCTTCCTGATGCTGTCGCTCATGGGTTTGTAAGCATGCTGAAGATCTACCTCGCCGGCCCCGACGTGTTCCGCCCCGACGCCGCCGCGTACGGCGAACGGCTCAAGGCGCTGTGCGTGGAGTACGGCTTCGAAGGGCTGTTCCCGCTGGACAACCGGCAGCCGGAGGCGATCGCGGAGCCGCACCAGCAGGCGATCTGGCTGTACCGCGCCAACCTGCGGATGCTCGCCGAGGCCGACGTGGTGCTGGCCAACCTGGCGTCCTTCCGCGGCAGCGAACCGGACAGCGGCACCTGCTTCGAGGTCGGCTACGCCGCGGCCCTGGGCAAGCCGCTGTACGGCTACCTGCCGGACGCCGGCAGCTACGCCGAGCGCATGCGCCGCAAGTACCCGGAATGGCTGGGCGAGCAACCCGGCCGCGACCGCGACGGCAACGTCCTGGAAGCCTTCGGCCTGCCGCTGAACCTGATGCTGGCGGTGCCCACCCAGATCGTCTCCGGCGGCCCGCGCGAGGCGCTGGAACTGCTGCGCCAGGATGTGCAGCCGGCGGAATGAGCGTAACCGCGCCCATGTAGGAGCGCGCCCTGCGCGCGATTCGCGGGCAGGGCCCGCTCCTACACGACTGCGCCGAGGCGCTTTTCGTAGGATGGGTTGCACTTGCGAAACCCATGCGGTCACGGTGATGGGTATCGCTTCGTGTTCTGCCGGGAGACATGGGTAACAGGTGTCGGGAGACATAGGTAACGCATTTAGGATCACGGAATTGCCGTATC